>NZ_JAPMTQ010000038.1:0-39718 GCF_026411515.1 Phenylobacterium sp. 58.2.17
GGGGGGGGGGGGGGGGGGGGGGGGGGGGGGGGGGGGGGGGGGGGGGGGGGGGGGCGGGGCCCCCCCCCCCCCCCAGTGCCCGCTCGATCATCTCGCGGCCGCGGGCGACCTCGCCGTTCTCGGCCAGGGCCCAGCCATGGCTGGTCAGGAACCACCAGTCGTCGTCGGCGAAATTCGCGGCGTGGCGAGCGCAGAGATCGACGCGGGCCTGGTCGTGGTCGGCCATACCTGAGAACGCGAACAGGCCGAACGCGCCGAGCGGCATCGACAGCACCAGCACGTCGCGCGGCCAGCGGTCGGCGTGGGCGAGGGCGGCGCTCAGCGCCTCGGCCGAGCGGCCGGTGAAGGCGAACTCCAGGACCTCGACGTGGCTCTTTTCCCGCTCGGTTCCCGACAGGGCGACCAGCGCGCGGGCGGCGGCGACCTGCTCGCGCATCTGTTGCGGCTGGGCGCTCAGGGCATAGGCGCGGGCGCGGCCGGCGCGGGCCAGGGCGAAGTCCGGATCGGCGGCGATCGCCGCATCGAACGCGGCCTCCGCGCCGGGCCAGGCGGCGAGGATCAGGCGCACGCCCTGGCGATAGTGCTCGGCGGCCTCGGCGGAGGGGGTCGAAAGCGGCAGGTCGTGGGTGTCGAGGCGCATGGGCGGAAGACTATAGGGGGGCAGCCCTTGTGGGGCGATGGATGTTGAAATCGCGCGGCGTCACTTCAGGCTGGATTGCAGCCGGCGGGCCTCGGACAAGAACGGCGTGCCCGGCGCAGCCAAGAAGGCGTAGGTCATGTACGCAGGTTCTTCCAGTACTACGATGCGCGTGAACACGAGGTATGGCGTCCCGACACTCATTCTTCTCACCCACGCAGAATGTTCGCAGCGCCATTGGACAAAGCTGGTGACCCTTGCGCCGTATGCGGGTGTCTCGTCGTACCAGGAGACGGGTTCATTGGGCGGGCCATGAGCGACTTCGATCAGCCCCTTGGTCTCGAGCCATCCATCGAGAGGCGGGCCCTTGATCGTCTCAATGACGTGGATGTCGGCCTTCTCTGCCTGACACGCGGTTTTCGCCTGCTCGGCCACCCGCGTCGCGGCGGCATAGGCTTCCCGCTCGATGATGCTGGGGTGCGGCGGAGGAGGCGGGGGTGAATGTGCGGGGCCGTCGCAACTGGCCCGCGCCGGCTCTGCGAGCGGGCCTGAAGAGCTGACTGTTACGAGGTAGACGCCCGTTGCGAGATCGAACTCCTTCCCGAACTTGGCGCGCCAAGAGGAGTCGAGGGGGATAAGGGTGTCCTCGTATTTGGCGCTGCAGGACCATGCACGCTCGACGAGGCCTATCGACATCAAGATGGCGATTGCGAAGCGCAGTACAGGCCGCACTGTGCACCCCTCGGTTGTTCTGCCGCTTGTGATCAAGCGCGGCCGGGAGGGCGACGTCAACTCGAACCGTTTGGCGGCGTCTACCGCTTGGCCGCGCTCACCGGGGCGCCGGTGAAGGGCTTGGCGTCCTTCATCAGGATGTGGGAGGCGATCTTGTCGACGCCGAGGCCTTCCTGCAGCAGGCGGTCGGCCAGTTCGCCCCAGGCGCGGACGTCGGGGCAGACGACCTTGATCAGGTAGTCGAACGGGCCGGAGACCTGGGCGGCCTCGACCACCTCGGGGATCTCGGAGAGCACGGCCTCGAAGTGCAGCAGGTCGGCGGGGCGGTGGCTCTTGAGGGTGACCTCGCCATAGATGGTGACCGTCGGGCGGATGCGCTCGATATCCAGGCGGGCGTGGTAGCCGAGGATCAGGCGCTCGGCCTCCAGCCGCCGCACGCGGGCCAGGCAGGCGCTGGGCGAGAGCGCGACCTTGTCGGCCAGGGCCTGGTTGGTGATGCGGCCATCGGCCTGGAGATTGGCCAGGATCTTGAGGTCGATCCGGTCGAGCGAAGGATATCCGTCCAAGGCCTGTTTCCCCCGCAGCATCTGCGGGGCAAGACCTGGTCTTCCGCCGCCCATTTTGAAGAATCCCTAGCACAATAAGCCTCTAAGGCTTCGATGATTTCTGCGGAGGATGCCATGATCAACACCGGCGTCGTTATCCGCCCGGCCGCCCTGACCGACCTTGAATCCCTGCATGCCCTGGCGCTGAGCGCCGGGCTCGGCATGACCAATCTGCCGCCCTGCCGCGAGCGCCTGCTGGGCCTGCTCAACGCCAGCGCCGACGCGCTGGCCGGAAACCGCAAGGCCGGCAGCCAGATCCTGCTGGTCATGGAAGCAGTAGGGGACGCAGGCGGCGAGGTGGTGGGCACGGGCTGTATTTTCCCGAGCGTGGGCGGCGACTGGCCGTTCTACTCCTATCGCATCGGCCGTCTGCGGCAGACCTCGCAGGCGCTGGGCAAGGTGGTGGAGAACACCATCCTGACCCCGGTGAACGACTATGACGGGTCGGCCGAGGTCGGCGGGCTGTTCGTGCGGCCCGGCCTGCGCGGGATGGCCGGCGGGCGGCTGATGGCGCGCTCGCGCTACCTGTTCATGGCCGAGCATCGCGACTGGTTCGGCGACCGGGTGGTCTCTGAGCTGCGCGGCTACCAGGACGCGGACGGCCGCTCGCCGTTCTGGGAAGCGGTGGGCCGCAAGTTCTACGGCCTGGAGTTCAAGGAGGCCGACCGGATCAGCGTCGGCGCCGGCAAGCAGGTGATCGCCGACCTGGGGCCGAAGTACCCGATCTACCTGAACCTGCTGCCGACCGACGCGGCGCTGTCGGTGGGCCAGTTCCACCCGGATGGGGCGCGGGCGCACGCGCTGCTGACCGAGGAGGGTTTCCGGTTCGAAGGCTGCATCGACATCTTCGACGCCGGCCCGACCATGGTCGCCGACATCGACAGCCTGAAAGCGGTGCGCGACAGCCGGGTGGGGACGGTTGACGAGATCGGCCCCTGCGGCGACGGCGTCGAGGTGCTGGCCTGCGCCGGCGCGGTCGAGGGCTTCCGGGCCTCGCGCGGGCGGGTGCTGGCCGGAGAGGCGGGGCTGCGGATCAGTCCCGAGCTGGCGGCCGTTCTGAATGTGCAAGCAGGAGACCTCATCCGTCATGTCGAATTCTGAGATCGTCTCCACCGATCCCTGCACCGGCGAAGTCGTCTGGCGCGGCCCGGCGGCCGAGCCGGGCGCGCTGGATGGCGTGCTGGCGCGGGCGCGGGCCGGGTTCGCGGCCTGGTCGAGCCGGCCGCAGGAGGAGCGTCATGCGGTGGCGCGGGCCTTCGCGGCGCTGGCCAAGGCGCGGCGCGAGGAGATCGCCACCCTGCTGAGCCGCGAGACCGGCAAGCCGTACTGGGAGACCCTGACCGAGGCCGACACCGTCGCCGGCAAGGTCGAAGTCTCGATCAAGGCGCAGGCCGAGCGGGCCGGCGAGCGGAGCAGCGATGTTCCCGGCGGGCAGGCGCGGCTGGCGCACCGGCCGCATGGCGTGCTGGCGGTGATCGGGCCGTTCAACTTTCCCATGCACCTGCCCAACGGCCACATCGCCCCGGCGCTGATCGCCGGCAATGCGGTGGTGTTCAAGCCGAGCGAGAAGACCCCGGCGAGCGGTCTGTTGCTGGCCCAGCTGTGGCGCGAGGCCGGCGTGCCGGACGAGGTGATGCAGGTGGTGGTCGGTGGGGCGGAGATCGCCAAGGCGCTGGTCGTTCACGCTGGCGTCGACGGGGTGCTGTTCACCGGCGGCGTCGCGGCCGGGCGGGCGATCCACCTGGCGCTGGCCGACCAGCCGCAGAAGATCGTCGCCCTGGAGCTGGGCGGCAACAATCCGCTGGTGGTCTGGGACGTGGCCGATGTCGAGAGCGCCGCGCACCTGATCGTGCAGTCGGCCTATGTATCGGCCGGGCAGCGCTGTTCGTGCGCGCGGCGCCTGATCGTGCCGCAGGGCGCGGCCGGCGAGCGCGTCGTCGCGGCGTTGGCCGCCCTGATCGACCGCATCGTGGTCGGCGCGCCGTTCGACGAGCCGGCGCCGTTCATGGGGCCGGTGATCGACCTGGCGAGCGCGCAGGGGCTGCTGGACGCGCAGGCGCGGCTGGGCGGGAGCGCGATCCGCCAGATGCGCCGGCTCGAAGCCGGCAAGCCGTTCCTGACGCCGGGGCTGATCGACGTGACTGGGGTGGCCGTTCCGGACGCCGAGAACTTCGGGCCGCTGCTGCAGTTGATCCGCGCCAAGGACTGGGACGCGGCGATCGGCGCCGCCAACGCCACCCGCTTTGGCCTGGCGGCCGGGCTGCTGAGCGACGATGCGGCGCGCTATCGCGACTTCTGGAGCCGGGCGCGGGCCGGGATCGTCAACTGGAACCGGCCGACCACGGGGGCGGCGGCCACCGCGCCGTTTGGCGGGCCGGGGCTGTCGGGCAACCATCGGCCCAGCGCCTATTACGCGGCCGACTACTGCGCCTATCCGGTGGCGAGCATGGAGGCGGCGAGCCCCGAGTTCCGCATCGGCGCGGGGTTGGCCCCGTGATCGAGGTCAATTTCGACGGCCTGCCGGGGCCGACCCACAACTATGCGGGCCTGTCGGTTGGCAATGTCGCCAGCCAGACAAACTTTGGAGAGGTCTCCTATCCGCGCGCGGCGGCCCTGCAGGGGCTGGCCAAGATGCGGATGGCGATGGAGCTGGGCCTGACGCAGGGCTTCCTGCCGCCGCCGCTGCGGCCGGCGGCGGACACGCTGCGCGGTTTCGGGTTCGCGGGCGGCGACGACGAGGTGCTGGCGGCGGCGGCGGAGCAGGACCTGGCGCTGCTGCGGGCCGCGTGCTCGGCTTCCAGCATGTGGCGGGCCAATGCGGCCACCGTGCTGGCCGCGCCCGAGACCGGCGACGGGCGGGTGCATCTGGTCACCGCCAACCTGGCCGGGATGCTGCATCGGAGCTTCGAGGCGGAAGAGACCTTCGCGCTGCTGAAGCGGGTGTTCGCGAGCGAGGACCGGTTCGTGGTGCATGGTCCGCTGGCCAGCGCGCGGCACTTCGGCGACGAGGGGGCGGCCAACCACATGCGGCTGGCGGCCAGTCATGGCGCGCCGGGCCTCAACGTCTTCGTGCATGGCGAGGCGAGCCGGGGCGGAGCGTTCCCCGAGCGCCAGAGCCTGCGCGCCAGCCAGGCGGTCGCGCGGCTGGCGGGCCTTTCCGGCGAGCGGACCTTCTACGCGCTGCAGAACGAGGCCGCGGTGCAGGCCGGGGCGTTCCACAACGACGTGGTGGCGGTCGCCAACCAGAACGTGCTGCTGGCCCATCCGCAGGCCTTCGCCGATCCGGCGCGGCTGTACCGCGAACTGCGCGCGCGGCTGCCGAACCTGCACGTGGTCGAGACCTTCGGGGTCAGCCTGGAGGACGCGGTGTCGTCCTATCTGTTCAATTCGCAGCTGGTCAGCCTGGCCGGCGGCGGCATGGCGCTGATCCTGCCGTCGGACGCGCAGGAGAACGCGGCGGCCTGGTCGGCGGTCGAGGCGGTGCTGGCCGGTGACAACCCCATCGAGCGGGCGGTGGTGGTCGACGTGCGCGAGAGCATGCGCAACGGCGGCGGGCCTGCCTGCCTGCGCCTGCGAGTCCCGGTCGACGGGCCGGGACTGGCCGGGATCGACCCGCGCTTCATCCTCGACGAGGCGCGCTGGACCAGCCTGGCCAAGGTGGTGGTCTCGCATTGGCCCGAGCAGATCGCGCCGGGCGACCTGGTGAAGCCGGAGCTGTGGGCCCACGCGCGGGAAGCGCATGCGGCGCTGGAGGCGGCGATCTGAATCCGCTCATCCCCGCGGAGGCGGGGATCCATGCGGACTCACCACCGAGATCTCAACGCAGCTTGGGTCCCCGCCTCCGCGGGGATGAGCGCGTTTCACTAGACCAACGTCAGACTCGTCGCCGCCGCCAACAGGGCGATGACGCCGCTGGCGGCGACCAGGGTCCAGGCGAGCTTCGGTTCGATGCGCAGCAGGTCGCGCGGGGCGACCTGGGCGCTGATCGCCGCGACGCCGCCGAGCAGCAGCAGTTGCGAGGCGAGCGCCAGGGCCGGCAGCAGGACGGCGGGGATCAGGCCGAAGCTGCGCGTGGCCATCAGGGCGGCGAAGGCCCAGACGAACAGCGGCGGCAGCGGGAAGCGGCGGGCGCGCGCCTGCATGCCCATCGACAGGCCAACGGCGACGATCACCGGGCCGAGCCAGAGGATGCGCGAGAGCTTGGAGAGGGCGGCCGAGGCCTCGACGCCCGGCGAGACCGACTGGCCGGCGGCGACCACCTGGGCGACGTCGTGGATCGAGAGGCCGAGGAAGACGCCGGTCTGGCGCTCGCTGAACCCGAAATGCCGGGCGATCAGCGGATAGGCCACCATGGCGAGGGTCGAGAGCAGGTTGACGCCGACCACCACCAGGGCGGTGGTGCGGCGGCTGGCGTCGCTGTCGGGCAGAGCGCTGGCGGCGGCCATCGCGGCCGAGGCGCCGCAGATCGAGACGGCGCTGGCGGCGATCAGCGCCTCGACCAGCGGCAGGCCCGCGAGCAGGCCGATGCCGGTCCCGGCCCCGAGGCTGGCCATGACCACGCCGCCGCTGGCCAGCGCGACGGGCAGGCCGAGCGCGGCGAGTTCGGCGAAGGCGATCTGGGCGCCGAGCAGGGCGACGCCGGTCTTGAGGCCCGGCTTGGCCCACCAGCAGAGCGCCGGACCGAGCGCGACCGACCAGCCGGCGAGGCCCAGGCCCATGCCGGCGACGGCGGCGATGATCGGGGCCGGAAAGCCGCTGGCGCGGCCGAGCATCAGGGCGGCGAGCGCGATCAGGCCGAGCGCCAGGCCGCCGACCAGCGGATGGCGCGTCTCTCCCGCCGTGAGCGGGATCAGGCTCACGCCTGGAGGGCCTTGTGGGCGGCGGCGTCGGGACGACCGCGGGCGGACATCCGGGCGTGCAGGCGCTGCACGCAGAGGCTGGCGGTCTTCTCGAACCAGAACGGGAAGACGGCGTGCACCAGACAGGCGGCCCCGGCGGTGATCATGGTCATGCCGAAGCCGGAGGCCTGGGCCAGATGCTGGCCATAGCTCTCGCCGACGGAACTCGGGTGCCGGTTGAAGGCGTCCAACATCAAAACTCTCCCACGCTATCGAGCCCAAGGATGCGGGCGGGCGGCGAGAAAGGCGTTGTCGATTTTGTCGTGGATCGTTCAATGTGGAGAATATGGTTCCTCTGCTTGGGTGAATATTATGGGTGGCGTTCTCCTGGACCCGACGGATCGGCGAATCCTGCGTGAGTTGCAGGCGGACGCCACGATCCCGGTGGCCGAGCTGGCCGAGCGGGTGGGGCTGTCGCAGACGCCGTGCTGGAAGCGGGTCAAGCGGCTGACCGACGAGGGGGTGATCGACCGCAAGGTCGCGCTGCTGAACCGCGAGAAGCTGGACCTGGGGCTGGTGGTGTTCGTCTCGCTGAAGACCAGCCGCCACGACGAGGACTGGCTGGCCCAGTTCGCCAAGGGCGCCTCGGCCCTGGCCGAGGTGGTGGAGATCTACCGGCTGGCCGGGGAGACCGACTATCTGCTGAAGGTCGTGGTGTCGGACATCGCCGCCTATGACCGGTTCTACAAGCGCCTGATCGCGACGGCGCCGCTGAACGACGTGAGTTCGGCCTTCGCCATGGAGCAGATCAAGTTCACGACCGCGCTGCCGGTTTAGGGAAGCGTCTTCTCATCGTGTCATCCCGGCTCGCGAAGCAAGTCGGGTCGGAGCGAGGCCTTGCGATTTTGAGTGTTGATGGATCCCGGTCTTCGGCTGGCGCCGAAACCGGGATGACACTGGGGTGGGCGACCCGCTACGCAAGGCGCCATGAACCTCTACGCGCTGCTCGCTTCCCGCTTTCCCGCCGATCGCTCCAGGCCGGCGTTCATCCTGCCGGACGGGCGGGAGGTGTCGTATGGGGCGCTGGAGGACGACGTGGCGCGGACGGCGGCGCTGCTGGTCGAGTACGAGGTCGAGCCCGGCGACCGGGTGGCGCTGCAGTCTGAAAAGAGCGTCGAGGCGGTGGTCGTCTATCTGGCGACCCTGAAGATCGGAGCGATCTTCCTGCCGCTCAACACCGCCTATACCGAGAGCGAAATCGACTACTTCATCGACGACGCCCAGCCGGTGCTGTTCGTCGAGGACGCGGTGGAGCTGGTCGCCGACGCGCGCAGCCGCGAGCCGTTGCTGGAGACGTTGGCCCGGAGCGAAGACGACCTCGCCGCGATCATCTACACCTCCGGCACGACGGGGCGCTCGAAGGGCGCGATGCTGAGCCACGGCGCCCTGGCGGCCAACGCGCTGGCGCTGCATGCGGCCTGGGGGTTCAGCGAGAACGACGTGTTGCTGCACGCGCTGCCGATCTTCCATGTGCATGGGCTGTTCGTGGCGCTGCACTGCGCGTTCCTGTCGGGCGCGCCGATGGTGTGGCTGGCCAAGTACGACGATGCGCAGGTGCTGGCCGGCCTGCCGAAGTCGACCGTGATGATGGGGGTGCCGACCTTCTACACCCGGCTGCTGGCCAATCCGGCCTTCACCCGCGAGGCCTCTGCGCACATGCGAGTTTTCATCAGCGGCTCGGCGCCGCTGCTGGAATCGACCTTCGCCGAGTTCGAGGCCCGGACGGGGCAGCGCATCCTGGAGCGGTACGGGATGAGCGAGGCGGTGATCATCACCTCCAATCCGCTGGGCGGCGCGCGGATCGCCGGCAGCGTCGGCTATCCGCTGCCGGGCGTGGAGCTGCGGATCGGCGGGGGCGAGGCGACCGGCGTCATCGAGATCCGGGGACCGAGCGTGTTCGGCGGCTACTGGCGGATGCCCGAGAAGACCGCCGAGGAATTCACCGCCGACGGCTTCTTCAAGACCGGCGACGTCGGACGCCAAGACCCGGACGGCCGGGTGTGGATCAGCGGCCGGGCCAAGGACCTGATCATCTCCGGCGGCTTCAACGTCTATCCCAAGGAGATCGAGCTGATCCTCGACGAGATGGAGGGCGTGACCGAGAGCGCGGTGATCGGCCTGCCGCACCCGGATTTCGGCGAGGCGGTGGCGGCGGTGGTGATCGGGGCCGGCGACGAGGCGGCGATGATCGGCGCGCTGCGCGAGCGGCTGGCGGCCTTCAAGACGCCCAAGAAGGTGTTCTTCGTCGACGAACTGCCGCGCAACGCCATGGGCAAGGTGCAGAAGAACCTGCTGCGTGAACGCTATGCAGGCACGTTCGCGCCATAGGGCGACTGTCACCGATTTCGGATAGCGGCGTTCGATGGTTGGGGGTTAGGTTGCACGCCTAACAACCTGCGAGGGCGCCATGGTTCCGAACGAAGAGACTTTCGAAGGGGCCGGCGGCCTCAAGATCTTCATGCGCTCATGGCGGCCGGCGGGCGCGCCCAAGGCGATCGTGGTGATCAGCCACGGGTTCAACTCGCACAGCGGTCAGTACCTGTGGGTCGCCGAGCAATTGGCCGCCAAGGGCTTTGCGGTCTACGCCCACGACTATCGCGGCCGGGGGCTGTCGGAGGGCGAGCGGTTCCACGTCGAGCACGTCGACGAGTATGTCGGCGACCTAGTGCAGGTGGTGGGCATCGCCAAGGCGCGCGACCCGGGCCTGCCGGTCTATGTGCTGGGCCACAGCGCCGGCGGAGTGATCGCCAGCACCTACGCCCTGGACCACCAGGCCGACATCGCCGGGCTGATCTGCGAGAGCTTCGCGTTTCGGGTGCCGGCCCCCGACATCGCCCTGCAGGTGATCAAGGGGGTCAGCCACCTGGCCCCCGACATCGGGGTGCTGAAGCTGAAGAACGCCGACTTCTCGCGCGATCCGGCGGCGGTGAAGGCGATGAACGAGGATCCGCTGATCCACGACGAGACCCAGCCGAGCATCACGGTGGCGGCGCTGCAGCGCGCCGACGAACGGCTGACCAAGGAGATCCCGACCATCACCCTGCCGGTGCTGATCATCCATGGCACCGAGGACAAGGCGACGCTGCCGAAGGGCAGCCAGTTCTTCTACGACCACGCCGGATCGAAGGATAAGACGCTGAAGCTCTATGAGGGCCACTATCACGACCTGCTGGCCGACGTCGGCAAGGAGGAGGTGCTGGGGGATATCGTGGGCTGGATCGAGGCGCGAGTTTAGGTCAACCGCGCTGGTCCCGCCGAAAGCCGGGATCCAAGCTGAACGGCCTTTTACGGCGCCGATGGCCCGGGGTGAGCGGGAGGTCGAGGCGCAGGCAAGCGTGTCATCCTACCCCTGGTATCTGCTCGGCGCGACGCCGAGCAGACGCTTGAACATAGTCGCGAAGGCGGCCGGGCTTTCGTAGCCGAGGTCGAGGGCGATGGCGGTGACCTGGTCGCCGGCGGCCAAGCGGGGCAGGGCGACCAGCACGCAGGCCTGCTGGCGCCATTCGGCGAAGCTCATGCCGGTTTCGCGGCGGAAGGCGCGGGTGAAGGCGCGGCGGCCCATGCCGAGGTCGTCGGCCCAGCGGTCGATGGTGTCGTGCGGGCTGGGAGCCTCGAGGAAGGCGCGGCACTTGGCGGCCAGCCCGGGGCTCTGCGGGAACGGCGCGGCCAACGGGACGATCGGGGCGCGGGAGAGCTCGACCAGCAGCAGCTCGATGACCAGGCCGTCGCGGCCCTCGCGGTCGTACTCGCGCGGCAGTTCGCAGGCGGCCAGCAGCAGGTGGCGCAGCAACGGCGAGACCTCGATGACGCGGCTGGCCTCGCCGAAGCCGGGACAGCCGCCCGGTTCGATCAGGATGCCGCGGGTGCTGACCGATCCGACCATCTTCACCGCGTGCTCGACGCCGGGCGGGGTCCAGACCGCCCGTTCGGGCGGGGCGACCCAGGCGCCGTTGGGCGTGGAGACGACGACCACGCCCCTGGCGGCGTAGAGCAGTTGGCCGCGGCGGTGGCGGTGCCATTCGAGCTCGTGATGCGGCGGGTAGTCGTTGGCGATGGCCACGACCGGGCGCGGCGTGTCTTCGACGTCGTCCGGATTGATCCAGTCGATCATGTGTCCCACTCGCGAAATTAAAAGACCCATACAGGAATGCGGGCGCGCGGCGAAGCGCCTATCCGGGCCGCTCAGCTATGGAGCAGCTCAGATGGGCGGACAGACGATCACGGCGAACAAGCAGGCGCAGGCGGCGGGCGGGACGGCCTTCGGGGTGATCCTGGCGATCAGCTTCTGCCACCTGCTCAACGACATGATGCAGGCGCTGCTTCCGGCCATCTATCCGAACCTGAAGGCCGAGCTGGGGCTGACCTTCGGGCAGATCGGGATCGTAACCCTGGCCTATCAGGTGACCGCCTCGATCCTGCAGCCGATGATCGGGCTCTACGCCGACAAGCGGCCGACGCCGATGGCGCTGCCGTTCGGGACGCTGTTCTCGCTGGCCGGGCTGGCGGTGCTGTCGGTGGCGCACAGCTACGGCCTGGTGGTGGTCGGGGCTTGCCTGCTGGGCATGGGGTCCTCGGTGTTCCATCCGGAAAGCAGCCGTGTGGCGCGGATGGCGGCGGGCGGGCGCCATGGCCTGGCGCAGTCGCTGTTCCAGGTCGGCGGAAACGCCGGATCGGCGCTGGGCCCGCTGGCTGCGGCGGTGGTGGTGGTTCGCTGGGGGCAGTCGAGCCTGATGTTCTTCGCGCTGCTGGCGCTGCTGGCCGGGGCGATCCTGTGGAACGTGGCCCAGTGGTACCGCACCCATGGCCTGGCTCGGCTGAGCGCGGCGGCGAAGGGCCCGCAGCCGGTTGCGCCGCCGAGCCGCCAGGTGGTGACCGGGATCTCCATCCTGCTGGCGCTGATCTTCTCGAAGTACGTCTACCTGGCCAGCCTGACCAACTACCTGACCTTCTACATGATGGAGAAGTTCGGGGCCTCGGTGCAGGGCGCGCAGCTGCACCTGTTCCTCTTCCTGGGCGCAGTGGCGGCCGGAACGGTGGCCGGCGGGCCGCTGGGCGACCGGTTCGGGCGCAAGTACGTGATCTGGTTCTCGATCCTGGGGGTACTGCCGTTCAGTCTGCTGCTGCCGTTCGCGGGCGCCTTCTGGACCGGGCCGCTGGTGGTGATCATCGGCCTGATCCTGGCCTCGGCCTTCCCGGCGATCGTGGTGTTCGCCCAGGAGCTGGCGCCCGGCAAGGTCGGGATGATGTCGGGGCTGCTGTTCGGCTTCTCGTTCGGGATGGGGGGCCTCGGCGCGGCGATCCTCGGCGTGCTGGCCGACCGGACCGGGATCGAGACGGTCTACCGGCTGTGCGCCTTCCTGCCGGCCATCGGCCTGCTCGCGGCGTTCCTGCCGAAGATCGACAAGCACCCGCCGCTGGCGCCGACCCCGCCCGGTCTCGAGCCGGAAGCGGTCTGAGGACGTCGCCTCCGCCCGACCAGGGCGGAGGCGAGCCCCGGTCAGGCGTTGACCATGGTCATGCCGCGGGCGTCGTAACGGGTCCCGGCGACCTTGCCGGCCAAGGCGTCGAGGCTGGCGGTTTCGGCTGCGGTCAGGGCGATGTCGGCGGCGCCTAGGTTGGACTTCAGGTTGGCCAGTCGGGTGGTGCCGGGAATGACCACCACGTTGGGATTGGCGGCCAGCACCCAGGCCAGGGCCACCTGCGAGGCGGCCGCGCCGCGCGCGCCCGCGATCTTCTCGATCTCCTCGACCAGGGCCAGGTTGGCCTCGAAGGCCTCGCCCTGGAAGCGCGGCGACTGGACCGCACGGTAGTCGGTCCCGGTCGGGCGATGGTCGCGGGAGAAGGCGCCGGTCAGCATGCCGCGGCCGAGCGGGGAGTAGGCGACCAGGGTCACGCCGGTCTCCTGGCAGAGCGGCAGCACGTCCTGCTCGATGTCGCGGGTGAAGATCGAATATTCCGACTGCACGGCGGCGATCGGGTGCACAGCTTGGGCCCGGCGCAGGGTCTCGGCGCTGACTTCCGAGAGGCCGATGGCCTTGATCTTGCCCTCCTTGACCAGCTTGGCCATGGCCTCGACGGTCTCCTCGATCGGCCGGGTCTGGTCGCGCCGGTGCAGGTAGTAGAGGTCGACGTGGTCGGTCTTCAGAAAGCGCAGGGACTGTTCGATGGCGCGGCGCATGTTGGCTTCCGAGCCGTCGACGCCGGTGATCGTGCGGGTGGCGAGGTCGGCCACGGGACCGAACTTGGTGGCGATGAACGCCTTGTCGCGGCGATCGTGGAAGGCCGCGCCCAGCAGGCTCTCATTGGCGCCGAAGCCGTAGAGCTCGGCGGTGTCGAAGTGGTCGACGCCGAGGTCCAGCGCCTCGTGCAGCAGCTTGACGGCGTCGGCTTCGTTCATCGGCTCGCCATAGGCGATCGACATGCCCATGCAGCCCAGGCCGATAGCGTTCACGTCCCGGCCGGTGCGGCCGATTTGGCGACGGATCATGGGGAACTCCGCTAGATGTGTGGGGATGTGAGCGCTCACTCACATGTGGACAATTAGGCGCTGACGCCGAAAGCGTCAAGGGTCGGCGGCGTCCGAAGCGGCTGGATTTTTCGGCTGGCGGGAAGGCGCAGCTTATGGATTACCGAAGGCCAT
Organism: Phenylobacterium sp. 58.2.17; assembly: GCF_026411515.1. NCBI lineage: Bacteria > Pseudomonadati > Pseudomonadota > Alphaproteobacteria > Caulobacterales > Caulobacteraceae > Phenylobacterium > Phenylobacterium sp. 58.2.17. The sequence continues at coordinate 13,513 of NZ_JAPMTQ010000038.1, forward strand.
GCATTTTCTCCCCGCCGATCCGTCCGAACTGCCCGCCATCGCCGCGCTGGTGAACTCCGCCTATCGGGGCGAGAGCTCGCGCCTGGGCTGGACCACCGAGGCCGACTATCTGGGCGGCCAGCGCACGGACGCGCAGACCCTGGCCAAGGATCTGGCGGCCAATCCGCAGGCGGTGGTCATGACCCTGCGCGAGACGGCCGGCGCACCGCTGCTGGGCTGCGTCTGGCTGGAGCCGGCTGAGCGCGGGGTCTGGTACCTGGGGATGCTGACGGTGCGGCCGGACCTGCAGGATCGCCAGCTGGGCCGGACCATGCTGGCCGCGGCCGAGGACCATGCGCGCGGGCAGGGCGCGCAGCGGGTGCGGATGACCGTGATCCAGATCCGCGACACCCTGATCGCCTGGTACGAGCGGCGCGGCTATGCGCGCACCGGCGAGACCCGGCCGTTCCCCTATGCCGACCTGCGCTTCGGCCAGCCGGCGCGGGACGACCTGGAGTTCATCGTCATGGAAAAGGCGCTCTGAACGGGCCTGCTGTTGCGGCCATGTCATTGCTCTGCCGAGGAGCACCGCGGGTTTCACCTCATGGGCGCCGTCGGGCGCTGTCGCCACGATCCGTGAGAGATCGGCGCCAGCGGCGGGGAGGATCGCGATGAAACACGCCAACCGGACGAGCGCGAGGCTGCTGGGGACCGGCGTGGCGGCGGCGATGCTGCTGCTGGCCGGACAAGCCGAGGCCTCCGAGAGCGGGGCGAGCGTCTATCTGCTGGGCTCAGGCGGCGCAGGGGCGGCGATCGTGCCGCCGATCGAGGGCGTGTTCCTCGTCGACACCCAATACTACTACAGCGGCGAGGCCGGTGTAGATCGGGAGTTCGTCATCGGCGGAAATGTGGTCGCGGGACTGGACGCGACGGTCAATGCGAATTTCGCCACTGCCTTGTGGGTGCCGACGACCGATCTGGGCGGTGGGACCCTGGCGGTCGGGCTGGTGCTGCCGATCGGCGGGCCTGACGTCGAGGTTTCGGCCACTCTGACCGGCCCGGGCGGGCGGCAGATCGAGCGCAGCAAGAGCGACTCCGCCTTCGTGATGGGCGATCCCCTGGTGACGGCGATCTGGGGCTGGAAGAGCGGCAAGACCCACATCGCCGCCAGCACGCTGATCAACATCCCGATAGGCCAGTACCGGAAGGACAAACTGGCCAACCTGGCGTTCCACCGCTGGGCGGCCGACGTGTCGTTGGCCGGGACCTACCTGGACGAGGAGGCCGGTTGGGACGTCTCGGGCAAGGCCGGCTTCACGTTCAACGGCGAGAACGACTACACCAGCTATGAGACCGGCACCGAATTCCATGCCGAAGCCGCGGTCGAGAAGAAGTTCAACAAGACCTGGTCGGCCGGCGTGCAGGGCTATTACTTCGAACAGGTCAGCGGCGACTCCGGCGCCGGCGCCAGGCTCGGCGACTTCAAGGGCCGGGTGGCGGGCCTCGGCGTGACCGGGGCCTACAATTTCCTGTTGTTCGGCAAGGCGCCAGCGACCTTGCGGCTGCACGCGATGAAAGAGTTCGAGGCCAAGAACCGGCTGGAAGGGGAGTCAATCTTCCTCGACTTCAGCATGCCGCTTTGGGTGAAGATGCCGCCCGGCGCCGGATCCTAGGCCCGGATGGAATCCAGCACCGCCTCGGCCGCGGCGTCGAGTTCGGCGTCGGTCCAGGTGCGGCCGTTGAGCTCGGACTTCAGCATGTATCCGACCGGGGCGAAGAACAGGCTGGCCAGCAGGTCGCTGGGCAGGTTCTTGAACAGGCCACGCTCGATCCCGTCCCGGCGCAGCCGGCCGACGGCGGTGGCGATCTGTTCGTGGGCCGCGCCGCCCTCGCGCTTGGAAAGGGCGGACTCGGCGAAGCGCTGGCCGAACATGAAGGCCTGGCTGTCGGCGCGATAGGCCTCGTAGAGCTTGCGCCAGACCCGCTTGAGGCGGGCGTCGGGGGCTTCGTCGGTGTCCTCGCCGTCGATGATGGCTTCGAAGATGCGCCGCTTGATGCCGCGATAGACCTCGATCAGCAGGTCGTCCTTGGACGGGAAATGGCGGTAGAGCGTGCCTTCGGCCACGCCGGCGCGCGCGGCGATGGCCGCGGTGGTGGCCGCTTCCAGCCCGTCCTGCGCGCCGATTTCCAGGGCCGCGCGCACCAGCTTGTCCTTGGTCGAGGTCGGTGTCGTGAGCATCGGCTCACAAATTGTCGGCGCGGACCGTCTGTCAAGTCTGCGCAAGCGTCGCAGCTTCGGGTTAGAACAGCGTCCAACGAACAAGGGAGCGGGACATGGATCTGGGACTGAAGGGCAAGAAGGCGGTCGTCACCGGCGGGTCGCGCGGCATTGGGCGGGCGATCGCCGACCTGCTGGCCGACGAGGGCGCGGACGTGGCGATCTGCGCGCGGAACCCCGAGCAGGTGGCAGGTGCGGTCAAGGCGCTGCAGGCCAAGGGCGTCAACGCCTGGGGCCAGGCGGTCGACATCGCCGACGGGCCGGCGATCCGCGCCTTCGTCGCGCAGGCCGGCGAGACGCTGGGCGGCATTGACGTCATGGTCTCCAACGCCAGCGCCCTGGTGCAGGGCGCGGGCGAGGACGAATGGCGCGCGATGTTCGAGATCGACATCCTGGGCGCGGTGCGCACCTTCGAGGCGGCCAAGCCGTTCCTGGAGAAGGCCGGCGAGACGCATGGCGATGCGGCGTTCCTGATCACCTCGTCGGTGTCGGCGGCGGAGGCCTCGAACGCCTCGTCCTACGGGGCGATGAAGGCGGCGCTGATCCATTACGCCAAGGGCCTGGCGCGCGAGAACGCGGCCAAGCACATCCGCGCCAACGTGGTCTCGCCCGGCACCGTGTTCTTCGAGGGCGGCGTCTGGGGCAACGTCAAGGCCGGGATGCCGGGCTTCTTCGACCAGATGATCAAGCGCAACCCGACCGGCCGGATGGCGACGCCGGAAGAGGTGGCGGCGGCGACCGTGTTCCTGGCCAGCCCGCGCTCGGCGTTCACGACCGGGATCAACATGCTGGTCGACGGAGCGATCTCGACGCGCGTCAACTATTAGGGCCAAGCCATTGGAATACGATTACTTTCAGCTGACGCTGGGGCGCGAGCGCACGGCGCAGAAGGTGCTGGCCGACCACCTCTACGGTTCGGCCGGCGTGCAGGCGGTGTTTGCGCCGCTGCTGGGGTTCGCCTCGGACCAGGCGCTGGTGCTGGCCGCGGCCGGGGCGCGGGTGTCGTTCACGCCGGGCGTGACGGCCAGCGATCGGGTGCGGCTGACCCCGACCCTGCGGCCGCTCGACGAGGCGCCGCCCCAGCCGGGCGGGATCTATGTCCACAACTGGTTCACGATCGACGGCGGGGCGGTCGACGAGTTCGTGCGGCTGTCGGGCGAGGCCTGGCCCGACTTCGAGGCGCGGTTCGAGACCAAGATCTTCGGCCTGTTCCTGGCCGAGGAGGACGAGTCCGACCGCGAGGCCGGGGCGCGCCGGCTGCTGCTGATGACCCGCTATCGGGACCTTGGCGAATGGCAGACGTCGCGCGATCCGACCACGGACGCGATGGCGGTGTTCCTGCGCCGGCGCGAGCTGACGCGGGTGTCGCTGGCGCGGGCCTGCGTGCTGATGCCGAGGGAGGGCGCGAATTGATCGAGCAGACCTTCGAGATCCCGCTCGCGGACGGGACCAGCACGACCTTCATCGTGCATCCCGAGCGCGACGGGCCGCACCCGCTGATCCTGTTCCTGATGGACGCGCCGGGCATCCGAGAGGAGCTGCGCGACATGGCGCGGCGACTGGCCAGCGCCGGCTACTACGTGATGCTGCCGAACCTCTACTATCGGGCCGGGGTGCTGGAGCTGGTTCCGGCGGGCGGCGCCATGGACGATGCGTTGCGGGCGCGGATGATGGAGCTGATGAACGGGCTCACCATCCCGATGGTGATGGACGACGTTGCGGCGCTGGCCGCCTACGCTGCGGGGCGGGAGGCGGCGGACGCCAGCCGGGTCGGCACGGTCGGCTACTGCATGAGCGGGCAGTTCGCGATCAATGCGGCGGTGCGCCTGCCGCAGGTGAAGGCCGCCGCCTCGATCCACGGCACCTATCTGGTCACCGAGCAGAGCGACAGTCCGCACCTGGCCGCGCGCAAGAGTTCGGCCGAGCTCTACTTCGCCTGCGCCGAGACCGACCGGTGGGCGCCGCTGGAGACGGTGGAGACGCTGGCCGCCGCGCTGGCGGCCGACGGGGCGCGGGCCGAGGTGGAGATCTATCCCGGCGCTGAGCACGGCTTCACCTTCCCGCAGCGGGCGCTCTACCAGAAGCAGGGGGCCGAGCGGCACTGGGAGCGGCTGAACGCGCTCTATCGGCGGAATTTGGGGTAGCCCCAGCGCCGCCCGCCCTCCGGCGAAGGCCTGGGGCTTCAGCTTGGGTCCCGGCTTTCGCCGGGATGAGCGGCAGACGAGCGTTCGACCGGCGCGACCCAGTCGGGTTCGAGGCTCTTGAGCGGGTGCGAGCCCGTGACCTGGCCCATGAACGGCGGCCAGATGTTGTAGCCGAGCAGGTCTTGCAGCCGCGGCGACATGGCCTGGACGCGCTCGCGCGGGACGCCGAGATAGAAGTTCTCCTGCGTGCGGCCCCAGGGCTCGCAGTATTGGTTGGTGAAGGCCAGGCGCGGGGCGTCCGAACGGTTGGCGCCGCCGCGGTGCAGGAGCGTCCCCTGGAAGACGATGGCGCCGCCGGCCGGCATCACAACTGGCGTCAGCATGGACTGGGCCTTCTCCGGCGAGAGGGCGGCGATGTCGGCGTCGCTCCAGCGGTGGCTGCCGGGAATGATGTCGGTGGCGCCGTTGGTCGCGGTGAAGGCGTCGATGGCGCCGATCAGCGACAGGCTGATGGCCGGGCGCGGCCGCGGCTGGCGATAGAAGCCGTCGTCGAAGTGGACGGCCTGGGCCGCTTCGCCGGGATAGATGCAGATCGCCTGGCTGGCGGTCAGCAGGTAGCCGGGCTGAAGGAAGCGGTCGAGCAGGGCCAGGAGGCGCGGTTCGGCGGTCAGGTCCTCGAACACCTTGCCGCGCGCGACCAGGGTGTAGACGCGCTCGGTGGAAAAGCCCTCGAAGGCGTTGCGGCCGTGGTGAGAGCCGAGGTGCGGGGCCAGCGTCGCGCGGGCGGCGGCCAGCGCGGCCGCGTCGGCGAAGTCCTCGATCACGGTGTAGCCATCGCCGGTCAGGCGCCGGATGTGGGCTTCGATGTCGAACGGCTCGGACATGGCCGCCTCCCTGTCTGGAGGCGAGTGTCTACTCGAATGACGGTAGGGCAAGTCCAGGGCGTTCATTGTCCCAGATCATCGAGACGATGCGCCAGCGGCCGTCGGCCTCGCAGTATAGCTGGATGGAGTTGACGCCGCGCCGCTCGGGCGGGGCCTCGCCGGGCGCGGTGCGGGCCTCGTAGGCGCTCCAGACCTGGGCCATGTTGCCGAACACGTCGATGCGGCGGGCGATCTCGACCTCGTAGAAGTCGTGGGCCGCGAAGAAAGGCTCGACGTCGGCCTGGTAGGCGGCCGGGTCCATGATCTTGATGTTCGGGCGACGGTCCTCGCCGACCCAGGTGCGCATCTGGCGGGCGTCGGGATGGAAGATCTCGGCCTGCAGCGCCCAGTCGCGGGGCCCTTGGGGGCCGGAAATCATGGCGTACATGGCGTCCACGACGGCGCCGATGTCGGTGGGGTCGAAAGGCAGGGTTCTCATACGAAGAGAGCCTAGGCGCGGGGCCTAGGCTCTCCAATCGATCAGCGACGAAAGCGGTCAGGCGCGCTTCGGAATGATCACCTTCATCGACTCGTAGCCCTTCACGAAGGTCGAGTAGATGCGCTTGGGCTCCTCAACGAGGTGGATCTCCGGGAAGCGCTTCATGATCTCTTCCCAGATGATCTGCAGTTGCAGTTCGGCCAGACGATTGCCGACGCAGCGGTGGATGCCGAAGCCGAACGACATGTGGTTCCGCGGGCGGGCGCGGTCGATGATGTAGTCGTTCGGGCGCTCGATGACTTCCTCGTCGCGGTTGCCCGAGACGTACCACATGACGACCTTGTCGCCTTCGCGGATCTGCTTGCCGCCGAACTCGATGTCCTGGGTGGCGCGGCGACGCATATGCGCCAGCGGCGTCTGCCAGCGAATGGTCTCGGAAACCATCGACGGGATCAGGTCGGGGTTCTCGCGCAGCTTCTTATACTGGTCGGGGTTCTGGTTCAGCGCCAGGACCGAGCCGGAGATGGTGTTGCGGGTGGTGTCGTTGCCGCCGACGGTCAGCAGCACCACGTTCCCGAAATACTCGCGGGGCGACATGTTCCGGGTGTCGGCGCCGTGGGCGAGCATGGAGATCAGGTCGCCGGTGGGCTCGGAATTGACCCGCTCGTTCCAGCGTTCGGTGAAGTAGCCATGGTACTCGAGGAAGATCTGCATCTTCTGCTCGAGGGTGTCGATCAGGCCGTGGCCCGGGACAGCGGTGACCACGTCGGACCAGTAGGTCAGCTTGCGACGGTCGGCCTGGTCGATCCCGAACAGGGTGGCCAGGGTCATGGCCGTCAGTTCCATCGAGACCTTGTCGACCCAGTCGAATTCCTCGCCGATCGGCAGGTCGTCGAGGATCTTGGCCGCGCGCTCGCGGATCAGCGGACCGAGGACCGCGAGATTCGCCGGCGCCACGGCCGGGCTGACGGTCTTGCGCTGAATGTCATGCTTGGGCGGGTCCATGGCGATGAACATCGGCAGCGGACCTTCGTCGCCGGTCTGTTCGGCGATGGTGATGCCCGGCTCTGACGAGAACACCTGATGGTTCGTGTCGACCGCCATGATGTCGTTGTACTTGGTGATCGACCAGTACGGGCCGTACTCGCTGTCGGCCGTATAGTGGACCGGGTCTTCCTTGCGCAGGCGCTCGAAGTTCCACCACATCTCGTTCGACTGGAAGAGCGCCGGCTGAGCCGGATTGATCTGGTCGAGCGGGGTCGAATAGGCCAGCGCGCGGGCGTCATTGCTCAGGTCGATATTGCCGTCGCTCATCAGTTCCTCCACCAAGTCCGATGCGTCCGAGGTCTCAAGCCAAAGATGACGCAGGCGTCAAGTTTTAGCGCGAGTTTCAACGGCCGTCCCATCCGATCTGCGTTCGAATGAAGTTTTTCTGTCGTTTTAAAATCCATAAAAATGATAGGAATTAAGTCGAGCGAAGCGTTTTGGAGGTCCGATCAATGAGCCAGCGGCCCACAGTTGCGGTGATCGGGGCAGGGTTCTCGGGGTTGCTCACGGCCCTGCATCTGGCGGCCGATCCGGAGGGGCCGACGGTGCGCCTGGTCGAGCGCGCCAGGGCCTTCGGGCGCGGCACGGCCTATTCCACCGGCAACCCCGACCACCTGCTGAACGTGCGGGTGGCGAACATGAGCGCCTATCCGGACGATCCGGAGCACTTCACGCGCTGGCTGGCCGGACACGAAGGCTGGAGTTCGCACGGCGGGTTCGTGACCCGCGGGGTCTATGGCGACTATCTGCAGGACCTGCTGCGCCAGGCGCTGGAGACAACCACGCCGGGCCGGCTGCTGCTGGAGCAGGACGAGGCGGTCGATGTGCAGCGGGCGGGCGAGGGCTGGCGGGTCCGGTTGGCCCTGGGGCGCGAGATCGAGGCCTCGGCGGTGGTGCTGGCCCTGGGGGTGCTGCGGCCTGCGGCCCCGGCTGCGGCGGCCCCGGCGCTGCTGGCCTCTGCACGCTACATCGGCGATCCCTGGGATCCTAAGGCCAGGCTGGAGCCCGACTGGGAAGATGTCCTGCTGCTCGGCTCCGGACTGACCATGATCGATGCGGCGGTCAGCCTGTGGCGGCCGGGGCGGCGGTTCTGGGCGATCTCGCGCCGGGGGCTGACCCCACGCCAGCACGCCCCGACGGGCGAGGCGGCCGCCGAGGTCGCACCGACCGGATCGCCCCGCGAACTGCTGGCGGCGATCCGCGAGGCGTCCGGCGACGGGCGCTGGCGCGAGGCGATCGATTCCCTGCGCCCGCACGTACAGTCGATCTGGCTGGGCTGGAGCCAGGCCGAGCGACGAGCCTTCCTGCGCCACCTCCGCCCCTGGTGGGACGTACACCGTCACCGCCTGGCGCCCAGCGTCGCGCGGCGGATCGGGCTGTTGATGCGCGGACGCGAACTGGTGGTGCGGGCCGGGGAGGTGACCTCGATGACGCTCGTCCGCGACACCGTCGAGGTGGCCTGGCGGCCGCGCGGAGGGCGCACGCCGCGGCGGCTGGGCGTGTCGGCGGTGGTGAACTGCGCGGGCCTGCTGGGCGACCTGGAGAAGGCCGGTGAGCCGCTGCTGAAGGCGCTGCTGGCCCGCGGCTTGATACGGCCCGATCCCTGCCGGCTCGGGGCCGAGGTCGACGCCGGATCGCGCCTGATGGGGGCGAGCGGCCGCGCCGAGCCGGGCCTCTACGCAGTCGGGCCGCTGACCCGCGGGGCGTTCTGGGAGATCACCTCGGCGCCGGACATCCGCAGCCAGGCGGCGGGCGCGGCGCAGGCGATCCTGAGCGGGGTGCGGCGCGCGCGGGCGGCGTAACAAGCGTTACAGATGACGTAAGTTTAATGCGCCGGTCGCTACCTCCGCCCGCCGCCGGTGTATTAGAGGCTCCACAGGCTGACGGCGGCGGTGACGGCGTCGGGTATGGGAGCGCGCGATGAACACCTGGAAAACTCTGCTGCTGGGCGCCTGCGCGCCGCTGGTGCTGGCCGCCTGCGCGACGACGGCGCCGGCGCCCGAGGCTGCGCCGCCGCCGGTCGCCGAGGCGGCCAAGGCCAAGCCGAAGTATGGCGCGTTCGGATTCGACACGGCCGGAATGGACACGGCCGTCGCCCCCGGCGACGACTTCTACGCCTACGCCAACGGCGGCTGGATGAAGACCACGGAGATCCCGGCCGACAGCGGCAGCTACAACACCTTCGCCATCCTGCGCGACCTAGCCACCGAACGGACCCGCGCGATCCTTGAGGACGCGGCCAAGGCGCAGGCGGCGGACGGCTCCAACGCCCGCAAGATCGGCGACTTCTACGCCAGCTTCATGGACGAGGCGGCGATCGAGGCGGCGGGCGCGGCGCCGCTGAAGCCCGAGCTGGCCGCGATCGCGGCGATCAAGACCCGGGCCGACCTGTCGCGCGAGTTGGGCGCGACGCTGCGGGCCGATGTCGACGCCCTGAACATGACCGACTATGCGACCGACCGGCTGTTCGGCCTGTGGGTCGCCGAGGACATGAACGACACGTCCAAGTACCGGCCCTACATCATGCAGGGCGGGCTGGGGATGCCGGACCGCGCCTACTATCTGGACGACAGCGCGCGGTTCCAGGACCTGCGCGCCAAGTACAAGGCCCACATCGCCGCGATGTTCGCCCTGGCCGGCTATCCGGACGGCGAGGCGCGGGCGGCCAGGATCCTGGCGCTGGAGACCGCCATCGCCAAGACGCACTGGAGCGTCGATGAGACCGGCGACGTGGCTAAGGCCAACAACGTCTGGACCCGCGCCGACCTGCAGGCCAAGGCGCCGGGCATCGACTGGGCCGCGTGGCTGCAGGGCGCGGGAATGAGCGAGCAGCCGACCTTCGGCGCCTGGCAGCCCAGCGCCATCGCCGGCATCGCCAAGCTGGTCGGCGGCCAGCCGATCGAGACCTGGAAGGACTATCTGACGTTCCACGCCATCGAGCGCGGCGCGCCCTATCTCTCCAAGGCGTTCGCCGACGAGCATTTCGCCTTCAACGGCGCGGCCCTGGGCGGCGCGCCCGAGCAGCGCGAGCGCTGGAAGCGCGGGGTGGACAACACCAACGCGGCGCTGGGCGAGGCTGTGGGCCAAATCTATGTCGAGCGCCACTTCGGCCCGCAGGCCAAGGCGCAGATGCAGGAGATGGTGAAGAACATCCTGGCCGCCTTCGACGCGCGGATCACCCGGCTGGACTGGATGAGCGCCGAGACCAAGGCCAAGGCCAAGGAGAAGCTGGCCGTGTTCCGCGTCGGCGTCGGCTATCCCGACAAGTGGCGCGACTATTCGGGGCTGCAGGTCGTGCGCGGCGACGCGTACGGCAACTGGGCGCGCGCCGAGCTGTTCGAGTATCGCCGCAACGTGGCCAAGCTGAAGGGACCGGTCGACCACGACGAGTGGTGGATGACGCCGCAGACGGTCAACGCCCTGAACCTGCCCATGCAGAACATGATCGTGTTCCCGGCGGCGATCCTGGAGCCGACCTTCTTCGATCCGAACGCCGACGCGGCGGTGAACTACGGCGCGATCGGCGGGGTGATCGGCCACGAGATCGTCCACGGCTTCGACGACACCGGCGCGCTGTTCGACGTGAAGGGCGACTTGAAGAACTGGTGGACGCCGGCCGACATGGCGCAGTTCAAGGCGCGCGGCCAGGCGCTGGCGGCGCAGTACAGCGCCTATGAGCCGCTGCCCGGTCTGCACCTCAACGGCGACCAGGTGCTGGGCGAGAACATCGCCGACCTGGCGGGCCTGGCCGCCGCCTACGACGCCTATCACCTGTCGCTGAAAGGCCAGCCGGCGCCGGTGATCGACGGCTTTACTGCCGACCAGCGGTTCTATTTCGGCTGGGCGCAGAACTATCGCAGCAAGTTCCGTGAGGCCTCGCTCCGCCGCAATGTGCTGTCGGGCGTGCACTCGCCGGGCGAATACCGGGCCCTGGCGGTGCGCAATCTCGATCCGTGGTATTCCGCCTTCGACGTCAAGCCCGGACAGGGACTGTACCTGGCGCCGGAGCAGCGGGTGAAGATCTGGTAGCCGAAGTCATCCACATCGAGGATCCTGCCGACCCGCGTATCGGCGCCTATCGCGACGTGCGCGAGCGGGACCTTGTCGGCCGCCAGGGCCTGTTCGTGGCCGAGGGCGAGGTGGTGGTGAGGGTTCTGGCCGGCTCGCCGCTGGTCCGGCCGCAATCGCTGCTGCTGGCGCAGAAGCGCGCGGCGGCGCTGGCTGACGTGATCGACATGTTGCCGAATGACGTGCCGGTCTACACCGCCGGCCAGGCCGTGATGGACGCGGTGGTCGGTTTCCCGATCCACCGCGGGATTCTGGCGTTGGGCCGCCGCGCGGCCGAGCCGAGCGCCGACGAGCTGCTGGCCGGGTTGCCGGACGAGGCGCTGGTGCTGGTGCTGAGCGGCATCGCCAACCACGACAACATGGGCGGGCTGTTCCGGAACGCCGCAGCGTTCGGGGCCGATGCTGTGATCCTCGATCCGACCTGCTGCGATCCGCTGTACCGCAAGGCCATCCGGGTCTCGGTCGGGGCCGCGCTGCTCAAGCCGTTCGCGCGGCTGGGGGAGGGCGAAGACCTGCTGGCGGTGCTGGAAGCGCGGGGCTTTCAGCCGCTGGCCTTAAGCCCGGCCGGCGAGACGAGCCTGGCGCAGACGGCGCGCGCGCCGCGCACGGCCGTGGTGCTGGGCGCCGAGGGACCTGGGTTGTCGAAGGCGTTGCTGGAACGCGCGAAAACCGTCCGCATCCCGATGGCGGACGGCTTCGACTCGCTGAACGTGGCGGTGACCGCCGGGGTGGTGCTGCATCACCTCGCGTTTGCGGCGAGGCCCGTCGCCGACTAGCGGGCGCGGCGGACGCTGCCCTGTTCTTCCGACTCTTCGATCAGCGAGCGGGTCAGGTTCAGGATCGCCGTCCGCATCGACGGCTGCTGGACGCTGGCGAAGGCCTCGAGCAACTGTACGGCTCCAGGCACGGCGAGCTTTTCGAACAGGCTTTCGTCGCTCATCGGGGTCGGGGTTTCGCCGACCAGTTCGCCGACGGTGGTGTCAAGCTTCTGGGCGATGCGCACGAGCATCGAGGCCGAGACGCGATTGGCGCCGCGCTCGTACTTCTGAACCTGCTGGAAGCTCACCCCCAGGTGGTCGGCCAGGGTCGATTGGGAAATGCCGAGCCACTTGCGTCGCACACGAATGCGGTGCCCCACCGCAACGTCGATCGGGTCCGGTCCTTGATCCTCGGAGTTCTCGTTCACTGAAAAACGTCCCTAATCACTTACCAAGCGCAAGTTGACTATCTGCCATAGGCGTATTGTACGCCGCTACACCTATATCGTGAAACGCGCGCTGCGCTGCAACAGAAAGTTAATCTTCGCTTATGGCGCGAGTCTCGGTGTGGTCAACGCGCTTTGCGAGCGTCAGGCGTCGGCCTTGCGACCCTGCAGGATGGCCTCGATCTGGTCGAGGACGGCCAGGGCGACGTCCTCGCCCTGCTGATCGCAGATCTCGCCGGCGCGCCGGATGATCTGGCTGAGAGCGACGCGGTCGCGGGGGCCGAGCAGGGCCGCCATCTGCAGCAGTTGGCGGGCGTCCGGATCCATCCGGGCGTCGCCGTCGAGGGCGGCCAGGCAGTTGCCGGCGCCACCATCGCTCGCGGTGATCTTGATCTCGCTCATGGCGCATTGGCCGCGACGAACGCCGCAGCCTCCTCTTGCAACAGGTCGTCGGACCGGATGAGCCGACAAAGGGGGAAAAGCGAAGTCAGCGGCGCGCTGAGGGCGCGGCGCAGGTCTGGATCATCGCGCTCGCCGGTCGCGACAGCGTCGCTGAGCACCTCGACCGGCAATTGCAGGTCGGCGGCGGCGAAGGCGGTGGCGAGCACGGCGTCGGTCATCGAGAAGCCAATCAACGCCAGCGGCCCCCCGAGGCCCTGGGCGTGGCGCGCGAAGGCCGGGTGCGAGAACGCCGACGGGCCTCGGCGCAGGTAGATCGGCTCGGTCGGCAACGGCTCCAGCCCGACGATCGGGCGGGCGCCTTCGGCGGTCGCTTCGCGCCGATGGACGTGCAGCACCGGCCAGGCGCGGGCGCGGGCCAGTTCCAGCACCCGGCGGCAGGTCCCGGTGACCTGCGCAGCGGCGGCCGGCGACCCGGACACCCGGGCGCGTTGGAGGTCGAGGCAGACCAGGGCGGCTGGCGGCGGTGAGTTCATCGGGCGTGCGCGCCGAGGTTGGTGGCCGGGCGGGCGGCGGAGCGGTCGAGCACGCCGGCCTCGTCCCAGGCCCCCTCGGGCCGCAGCAGCACCATGGGATCGCTTTCGAGAGTGAGGGCGTCGGGCGGCGGCGCGCCTTCCACCACCATCTCGACATAGTCGTGATCGGAGAAGGCGAAGCCCTCCCGGCCCGGCCGGATGCGGGCGTTGAAGTACTGTTCCCAGAACGGGATCAGCCGGACTTGGCCGTAGCCGAGGATCTGCCGGTAGTTCTTCTTTTCGGCCAGCCGCTTGGCGGCCAGGATCAACAGCAGGGTCGCGCGCCCGCCGCGGTACTCGCGCCGCACCGCCACCCGCTCGACTTTGGCGAACTCGGCGAACCAGCGCACGCGCAGCGTTCCGATCGGCTCGCCGTTGCGGCGCAGGACCAGATGCGTGGTCCCGGCGAAGTCGTTGCCGTCATACTCCTCGTCGTACGGGCAGGCCTGCTCGCCCATATAGACCAGCGATCGGACCGCCATGGCCTGCATGATGTCGGGCAGGGTGCGGCAGACCACGACCTCAAGCTCGGCGTCGTCGATATCGCTGACGGCGCGGGCGTCCAGCGGCATGCGGACGTTGGCGTTCATCAGGCGGCCCTCCTGACGCGAGCCCAGGCGTCAGCGACGACGAGGCCGCCGGGACCGGGGACCGGCCGCGCGCCGATCCGCTTGAGCAGGGCGCGCTCGCCGCCGGGCGTGGCCGCGCGGCCGTAGAGCGGGATGGTGGGAAAGAGCTCGCGGTGCAGCTTCACCGCGCCGGCCATCACCGTCGCGCGGCCGCGCAGCGTGGTCCCGGCCATGCCCCAGCCGTAGATGGCGACCACCGCCTCGCCCGGCCGGGCGGCCTGGTCCTGGGGCGGATCGACGCCGTCGAACACGCCGGCGGCCAAGTCGGGCAGGGCCGCGGCGGTCAACGGGATGATGGCCATGACTCCGGCCAGTTGTCCGTTGACGCCACGGAAGGTAAATGAAGACGCCTGAGTGAGATCCTGTAGCTGCGCAAGGGTCTCGACCGTGGCGATGTTCGGGCTGACCGTCCGGGCGGCGAGTGCGCGCCCCTCGACAATCTCGTCGTGGGTGGCCGGACTCAGGCCCAGCGCGCCTAGTCCTCGATGACAGCGTTCGACGAAATCGCGAATGATCATCACCACATCGCCTTCTTGTGCGAAGATGTGATTTGGTAGAGCGTCAATGTTCGAGTGTGCAGCCTCGAAGTTCGTATGGGGGCCCCACGGCCTTTTGGGTGCCGGATGGACAATAGCGACGGCGGTCACGCCGATTGGGACGACATCAAGACCTTCGTCGCTGCGGCTCAGACGGGTAGTTTCGGCGCCGCGGCCCGACGCCTGAAGACCACACAACCCACGGTCACACGCCGTATCGAAGACCTGGAGCTTCGGCTGGGGGCCAAGCTGTTCGACCGGGGCCTGCGCGGGGTTACACTGACCCGGGCCGGCGAGATGGTCTACGACCGGGCGTTGACCATGCAGCGTGCGTCGCTGGATATCGAGCGCCTGAGCCTCGATCACGAGACCCCCGACGCCGGCGAGGTGACGGTGGCCATGCCGGAGGGGATCGGCGGCTATGTGACCGGCCTGGAGGTCGCCGATTTCGTCCGCGAGAACCCCGGCATCAAGCTCGGACTGGACTGCGGATTCTATCCGGAGAACCCGGTCGACAGTCAGGTGGACCTCTCGATCCAGCTGATCGACGCGAGCGGGGTCCCGGAATTGACCGCTTCGCCGCTGGCGACGCTGCACTACGCGCTGTTCGCATCGCGCGAGTATCTCGAAACGTATGGGGCCCCCACGCGGATCGAGGCGGCGGTCGGCCATCGGTTCATCTATCACTCGGCCCAGGTCAGCAAACGCGGGCGCTGGGGTGCGAAAACCTCGGCGTTCATGGAGCTGGCCGAGCCGGCGATGGTGGTCAACTCCTCGACGGTGATGCTGCACGCCATCCAGCGCGGCGCGGGGATCGGGGCCATTCCAACCGCCATCGTGGCGGTGGCGCCGGACCTGGTGATGTTGGACATCCCGCCGCTAGCCAGTTCGACCATCTGGCTCTGTCATCACCGCGAGAGCGCCAAGACCGGGCGGGTGGCGCGGGTCGCCGAGTGGCTCGGCTCGATCTTCGACGCCCGCGAGCGACCGTGGTTCCGCCCCGAATTCATCCACCCACGCGAGTTCGGCGACTGGGCCTGGCCGGCGGCGACCGCGCGCGGTTGAGCGGTCGGCGCTCCTGCAACCGCTTCAATTGTGCCTTAACTTTAGTCACTCACGCTCATCCCGCTGATATCAAATACGAAAAGGGGGGATCAGCATGGCGGACGGCACGGCCGAGTCGCGTCCGTTTGGCCTGGAGATTTCCCAGGCGGTCTGCGACCGCGCCACGCGGCTCGCCAAAGCCATGTTTTCCGCGCTTGAGGCGCAGATCGTCTTCCTGAAGGACGGCGAGGTCTGGCGTAGCCGCGACCCCGACTCCAAGATCGTGCGCCAACGCGACCGGGCGGCTGAGCTGGTGCAGGCCGGCGGCGAGCTGCTTTGGGTCGAGGACGCCCATGACGACCCGCGCTTCGCCAACAGCCCTGCGGTGGTCGGCCCGCCCTTTCTGAGATCCTATGTCGGGGCCCCGATCCGCCTGGCCGACGGTTCGACCCCCGGCGTACTGGCGGTGTTCGGCGACGTCCCGCGCCGGTTCGACGCGGCCTTGGCCGGGCGACTGGGCGACCTGGCGGCGTTCGTCGCCGACGAGTGGGCGCGGGCCCAGGCCAGCCGGGCGCGCGAGGAGAGCCGCCGCGAGCGCGACGCCATGCAGTCCACCCTGATCGCGATCATCGAGGCCATGCCCGTCGCGGTGGTGCTGACCGACCGCGAGATGCGGGTGATCGGGGCCAGCCCGCGCTGGATCAGCACGCTGGAGTTGGGCGAAGAGATCGTCTTCGGCCGCACGGTCCAGGAATTGGCGCCGCACATGTATGGGCGCTGGCAGGACGCCTACGACCGGGTGCTGGGCGGCGAGAGCATCAAGGCCGACCGCGTCCAGGTGACCGACGAGGCCGGCGCGACCCGCTGGTACCGGACCGAGCTGGCGCCCTGGCGCGCCGCCGACGGCGAGGTCGGCGGGCTGATCATCGCCAGCTACGACATCACCGACATGGTGGTGGCGCTGGAGGCGACCGAGCGTTCCGAGCAGCGGCTGATGCTGGCCATGGAGATCGCCGACATCCACGTCTTCGAGATGGACTATGTCCGGCGCGAACTGATCAAGACCGGGGCCGAGGACACCTTCTTCACCGAGGCCAAGACCTACGAGGAGCTGCACCGCGACATCTTCAGCACCATCGATCCGCGCGACCGGGCGCGAGTCGAGGCGGCCTGGCGCGATCACCTGCGCACCGGAGAGCCCTATGCGCCTGAATACCGGCTGGTGCGGCGCGACGACCGCGAAGTCTGGGTCATGGGGGCCACGCGGCTGATCGCCGACGAGCGCGGCCGGCCGCTGCGGGTCATCGGCGCCCTGCAGAACATCAGCGAACGCAAGGCGGCCGAGCAGGCCCTGGTCCAGGCTAAGGAGGACGCCGAGGCGGCCAACCGGGCCAAGTCGACCTTCCTGGCGACCATGAGCCACGAGATCCGCACGCCGTTGAACGGGGTGCTCGGCATGGCCCAGGCGATGGCGGCGGAGAACGGACTGTCGGACATCCAGCGCGAACGGCTGGGGGTGATCCGCCAGTCCGGCGAGACGCTGCTGGCGATCCTCAACGACGTACTCGACCTGTCGAAGATCGAGGCCGGCAAGCTGGAGCTGGAGGAGGCCGACTTCGACGTCGCAGCCCTGGCGCGCGGAGCGCATGCGGCGTTCACGGCCATCGCCAACAAGAAGGGCTTGTCGTTCTCACTGAGCATCGAGCCGGCGGCCTTGGGGGTCTATCGGGGCGATTCCACCCGCGTGCGCCAGATCCTCTACAACCTGGTCTCCAACGCCCTGAAGTTCACCGAGCACGGCGAGGTGCGGGTCAGCGTCGACCGTGACGCGGCCGGCCTGCGGCTCAGCGTCTCGGACACCGGAATCGGCATTCCGGCGCACCGCCTGGCCGCGCTGTTCCAGAAGTTCGAACAGGCCGACGCCTCGACCACACGGCGCTATGGCGGGACGGGCCTGGGCTTGGCCATCTGCCGCCAGCTGGCCGGCTTGATGGGCGGGGCGATCGAGGCGACCAGCGAGGTCGGGGCCGGGACGACCTTCCTGGCGACCTTGCCGCTGACCTGGGTCGGGGCCAGCGCGGCGCTGCCGACGCCGCCCAGCGTCGAGGCCCAGCAGACCGAGGCCTGCGCCTGTTCGGCGCTGCGGGTGCTGGCTGCCGAGGACAACACCGTCAACCAGCTGGTCCTGAAGACCCTGCTGCACCAGATCGGCGTCGAGCCGCGCATCGTCGACAACGGCTTGGAGGCGGTGCGGGCCTGGGAAAGCGGCGAGTGGGACGTGATCCTGATGGACGTGCAGATGCCGGTCATGGACGGTCCGAACGCCTGCGCCTTGATCCGCGGTCGCGAGGCGCTGGAAGGGCGCGCGCGCACCCCGATCATCGCCCTGACCGCCAACGCTATGGCCCACCAGGTCGCCGAATACATGGCCGCCGGCATGGACGGCTTCGTCCCCAAGCCGATCGAGGTGGGCCGGCTGTTCGAAGCCCTGCAGCAGGTGCTTGAGGCGGCCGGCGAGGCCGAGGCGGCCTAGCTATTTTGGCTAGAAGTACGCATTTACCACGACTTTAGATGGTGTTTTGTTCGCGATACGGGCATTCGTGGAGAGTACGGTTCCGCTTGATTGAGACACCATGCCCGCACCCAGCGTCATCATCACCTTCAACAAGTCCGCGCTGAAGATCGGCGAGGTGGCCCAGGCGACCTTCAGCTTTTCCGAGGCCCCGGTCGGGTTCACCGCAGAAGATGTGACCGTCACGAATGGGACGTTGTCGGGGCTGACCAGCACCGACGACCCACTAGTCTACACGGGGGACCTCACTCCCGGGGCGGGATTGAGCGGCGTGGGCGCAGGACTATTCGTCGCTGCGGGAAGCTATACCAACCTGAGCGGTGATCCGGGCCTGGCGGGCGCGAGCCCGGCGATCCCGGTGGACACGCTGGCGCCGACGGTGTCGATCTCGTCATCGACCGCCACGCTGCGGTCCGGCGAGAGCGCGACGATCACCCTGACCTTTTCCGAGGCTCCGACAGGCTTCAGCCTCGGCGACCTGTCGGCTACAGGCGGCACGCTGGGCTCGCTGGTCGGAACCGCCGATCCCCTGGTCTATACGGCGGACTTCACCCCCCAAGCCGGAGTGAGCGGCGTTCTGGGCTCGGTGTCGCTGGCGCCAGGCGCCTACACCGACGCCGCCGGAAACAGCGGCGGGGGCGGTTCGAGTTCGGCGATCGCGATCAACACCTTGGGACCGTCGGTGGCGGTCACCGCCGCCAACGGGACGCTCAAGGCGGGTGAGAATACCGAGGTCACCTTCACGTTTTCCTCCGTGCCGACCAGCTTTGCGGCCAACGACATTGTTGTTTCCGGGGGAACCGTCTCTGGCCTGACCAATATGGGTGCGGGCGTCTACACGGCGACCTTCACTCCGGCTTCCGGCGTGGACGGCGGCGTCGCCAGCGTTTCGGTGGCGTCGGGCTCCTACACCGACAACTTCGGGAACCTGGGGGGCGGAGCCTCTAGCGGGCCGGTCTCGTTCGACACCCGCGCGCCGACCGTCGCCATCGCCTTCACAGATCCGGCCTTGGGGATCGGGCAGTCCGGCGGGGTGTCGTTCACGTTCTCCGAAGCCGTCAGCGGATTCGGCCTCGGTGCGCTAACTGTCGACAACGGCGCACTGTCGGGACTGAGCACCAGCGACAGTATCGTTTACACGGCCACCCTGACGCCATCGGCCGGCGTCACCGATATGAGCAATGTCATCACCGTCAACCTGACCGGTGTTTCTGACCAGGCCGGCAATGCCGGGGCGGGGTCGACCGATTCTCCGAACTACGTCGTGGACGCCACGAGGCCGACCGCGACGATCGTCATGGCCGATACGGCCTTGAAGGCAGGCGAGACCTCAGAGGTAACGATCACCTTTTCGGAAGCGGTGACGGGTTTCACCGCAGACGACCTGTCGATCCCGAACGGGGCGATTTCGGTGTTGAGCAGCAGCGACGGCGGCATCACCTGGATCGGCGTCTTCACGCCAAATGTGGGCTTCCGCGACTCAAGCAACCTGATCATCCTGAACAACTCTGGCCTCACCGACTGGGCTGGAAACGCCGGGATCGGAACGACGAATTCGGCCAACTTCACGATCGATACAGTGCGGCCCACAGCGAGCATCGTCGTCGCGGACACGGCGCTGACGGTCGGCGAGACGACCAGCGTCACCATCACCTTCTCGGAAGCCGTGAGCGGCTTCACTACAGAGGACCTGCAGGTCGACAACGGCGCGGTTTCGAACCTGACCTCCGGCGATGGGGGGGTGACGTGGACCGCGACGCTGACGCCGGCCTCCAACGTGGAGGACAGCGTGAACTTCATCGTCCTGGATCGGACCGGCGTGGTGGCGGGCGCAAGCGGCAACGCCGGATTGGGGACGGTCGACTCCAACTACTACGCGGTCGACACCGCCCGCCCCACGGCGACGATCGCGGTGGCCAACGCGCTGTTGCAGGCTGGGCAGACGAGCCTGGTCACGATCACCTTCTCAGAGGCGGTGAGCGGGTTAACAATCCCGGATCTGTCGGTCGCCAACGGGGGACTGTCGAACCTGAGCACCGCCGACGGCGGGGTCACCTGGACCGCGACGCTGACGCCGAGCGTCGGTGTGGTCGACTCGACCAACCTGATCGTACTCGACACCTCGGGTGTCACCGACTCGGCGGGCAACGTCGGGGGCGGCATCGCGATCTCGAACAACTACCAGGTCGGCTATGTCCCGCCGCCGCCGGTGAGCGAGGACGACGTGATCAGCCTGCCGCCGGGCGGCGGCCAGGTGGCGGCGGGGCCGGGCTCCGACAGCGTTGCGGGCGCCGGCGGGGCCGACCTGATCCAGGGCAATATCGGCAACGACACCCTGAGCGGCGGCGGCGGCGACGACATCGTCCGCGGCGGCCAGGACAATGACTTCGTGCACGGCAATACCGGGGCCGACCAGCTGTTCGGCGACCTGGGCAATGACAGCGTATTCGGCGGCCAGGGCGACGATTTCGTCCAGGGCGGCGCAGGCGGCGATTATGTGATCGGGGACCTGGGCCGCGACACGGTGCTGGGCGGGCAGGGCGCCGACACCGTGGTCGGCGGGGCCGGCGACGACTACCTGTCCGGCGACCTCGGCGACGACGTGCTGCTCGGCGGCGCAGGCGCGGACCTGTTCAACTTCAGGGCCGGGAGCGGCCGCGATGTGGTGATGGATTTCTCGCGCGCCGAGGGCGATCGCATCGCCATCTCGAGCGCGGACGCCGCGGATTTCGCGGCGCTGTCGAGCAAGCTGGTCGCCGATGGCGGCGATACGATTATCAATCTCGACGGCCAGACCATCGTCCTGGCCGGGGTCGCGAAATCGGCGCTGAGCGCCGCCGACTTCGTGTTCGGCTGACCTACTCGGCCGGCTCGGCGGCGCGGGCGTCCTGGTAGGCCGAGGCGTCGAAGCGGGCGACCGCCTCGGCGTAGGCCTGGGCGGAGGCCGGCCAGTTATTGAGGATCTTGCCCTCCGGGGTCTTGTACCAACTGGTGCAGGTCCCGGCCCAAGGGGTGTGAGCGAGCTCGGCCTGGAGCTTGTCGTTGTAGGCGCTCTGGACCGCAGGGCTGACCGATAGCGGCCGGGCCTGGGCCAGGGCCTGCAGGACGTAGCCGACCTGGGCCTCGATCATGTAGATGATCGAGTTGTGGCCGAGGTTCGTATTCGGCCCGTAGAGCATGAAAAGGTTGGGGAAACCGGCGACGGTGATCCCCAGATAGGCCTCCGGCCCGGCCTTCCACGCCTGGGCGAGGGTGAGGCCGCCCTGGCCGCTGATCGCGGTTTCGCCGGCGAAGGATTTGGTCTCGAAACCGGTGGCGTAGATCACCACGTCGGCCTCGTGCAGGCGGCCGCTCGCGTCCACGACGCCCTGCGGCTTCAGGCGGTCGATGGCGTCCGTGACCAGCTCGACGTTCGGCCGGGTCAGGGCCGGGTAGAAGTCGTTGGAGATCAGCACCCGCTTGCAGCCGATCTCGTAGTCCGGGGTCAGCTTGGCGCGCAGCTCGGGGTCGGCGACCTGGGCGTGCAGGTGCGCCAGCGGGATCGGAACCTCCTCGACCGGCGCGGTCCCGTTGCGCTTGGCGATCAGCCGCTCCTCGGCCATGTGGAAGATCTCGCTGCGGACCTTTTCCATCAGCTCCGGCTGGGCGCGGAACTGGGCCTTCTCCTCCTCGGTGTAGGGCCGGTTCATGCGCGGCACGATCCAGTTCGGCGAGCGCTGGAAGAGGGTCAGCCGGCCGGTGACCTTGGCGATCTCCGGGACGAACTGGATGGCGCTGGCGCCGTTGCCGATCACCGCCACCCGCTTGCCGGTCAGGTCCACCGCGGTGTCCCAGCGAGCCGAATGGAAGGCCGGGCCCGCGAAGCTGTCACGTCCCTCGATCTCGGGCAGCTTGGGGCGATTGAGCTGGCCCCAGGCGGTGACGAAGGCCTCTGCCGTGAGGCGCGAGCCGTCGGCGAGGGAGATCGACCAAAGGCCGGCCGCCTCGTCCCAGGCCGCCCCGACCACCTCGGCGCCGAGGCGGATGTGGCCAGCGAGTTCGTGCCGGTCCACGACGCCCTCGATGTAGGCGAGAATATCGGGCTG
Source organism: Phenylobacterium sp. 58.2.17 (assembly GCF_026411515.1). Lineage (NCBI taxonomy): Bacteria > Pseudomonadati > Pseudomonadota > Alphaproteobacteria > Caulobacterales > Caulobacteraceae > Phenylobacterium > Phenylobacterium sp. 58.2.17. The sequence continues at coordinate 35,435 of NZ_JAPMTQ010000038.1, forward strand.
GGCGGAATAGACTTCGGGCCAGTCCGGGTTCGGCGCGAAGGAGTAGGAGTAGAGGTGGCTGGGGATGTCGCAGCCGGCGCCGGGATAGATGTTTTCGCGCCAGGTGCCGCCGACGCGGTCGGCCTTTTCGAGGATCACGAATGACGATTCGCCCTGCGCCTTGAGCCGCAGGCCCATGCAGAGCCCCGCAAAGCCAGCGCCCAGAATGGCGACCTTCACGTCCGCGGCCATGTCGTGCTCCCCGAATAATTCTTGTATGCGGGACGCTAGCGGCGGGCGGCTGGGTTATCAACGCTCACTTTGGCGGGCACGGTTGACGCGCTGGGGCGGACGCCGGCCTCGACAAGCCGCGACCGGCTTGAGAACATCGGGCCTATAGGGAGGACGCCATGCCACGCTGCGCCTGCGCGCATTCGATCGAGTACGGCCCTGCCGGGGCCGCGCGATGACCTGGACCGACCAGGGCGCCCGCCGACGCCCGTACCATGTCGGCAACCTGCGCACCTTGCTGCTGGACGAGGCGCGCGCGCTGCTGGAGAGCGGCGGCCGCTCGGAAATGAACCTGCGGGCGCTAGCCGGGCGCGCGGGGATCGCGGCGGGGTCGGTCTACCACCACTACGCCTCGAAGGCCGCGCTGCTGGCCGGGTTGGCGGCGATGGGGTTCCGCGAACTGGAGGCCAGCCTGCGGGAGGCCGCGGCCCAGGGCGGGGCGACGCCGATCCGCACCACGGCTCTGGCCTATTTCGATTTCGCCCGGGCCCAGCCGGCGCTCTACGAGCTGATGTTCGACGCGGCGCTGATGGCAGAGGCCGACGTGGCCGAGGCCCGTGACCGCGCCTTCGCCGTGCTGCGCGAGCTGATCGCCGCCGCGCCCAGCCAGCAGGGGGTCGAGCCGGCCGTGATCCATAAGGTCGCCCTGGCGGTCTGGGCCTGCGGCCATGGCGCGGCCTCGCTCACCCAGGCCGACGAAAGCGGGAATTCGCCGCTGATGGAAGACGTGATCCAGGGCCTGGAGGCGCTGTTCCGTCCGCGCTGATCGGCGCGCAATTGCGCACTGTTGCGCCTGACGGTTGCAAAGCTGCGCGCGTCGCCATACACCTACCCATGTTCCGCGAACGTGTCGCGGCGGATCGGATTTGAACGCGATGGCCGGCAAGGCTTCGAACATGCCGAATTACCAAGGGCTCGCTTACCCGCGCCCGACGTATTTCGCATGCCCAGACCTTGCCCCCCAGACCCGCCATCCGAGCCCCGCCCATGTCGACCACGCCCGCCATCACCGCCCGGAACCTCTGCAAGCGCTATAGCTACGCCAAGCGCGGCCGCGGGCCGGCCGGCGCGTTTTCGTCCCAGCAAGTGACCATCGAGGCCGTGGCCGGGGTGTCGTTCGACATCGCGCCGGGCGAACGCGTGGCGATCATCGGGCCGAACGGGGCGGGCAAGTCCACGACCCTGAAGATGCTGTCCGGCATCCTGGAGCCGACGGCGGGGGAGGCGCAGGTGCTGGGCCTGGTCCCCTGGCGCGAGCGCAAGGCGCTGGCCTATCGGATCGGGGTGGTGTTCGGGCAACGCTCGCAGCTGTGGGGCGAGCTGCCGGTGCGGGATTCCTTCGCGCTGCTGACCAAGATCTATGACCAGGATGCGGCGGTCGCGCGCCGGCGGCTCGGCGAGCTCTCCGAGCGCTTCGCCCTGGCCGAGCTGATGGACCAGCCGGTCAACCGCATGTCGCTGGGCCAGCGGATGCGCTGCGAGATCACCGCCAGCCTGCTGCATGGGCCGCAGCTGCTGTTCCTGGACGAGCCGACCATCGGGCTGGACGTGACCGCCAAGGCGGCGATCCGCGACTTCGTGCGCGAGCACGCCCGCGACCATGGACTGACCGTGGCGCTGACCTCGCACGACACCCGCGACATCGAACTCGTCTGCGAGCGGGTGATCGTGATCGGCGAAGGCCGGATCGTCGTCGATCAGCCGACCGACCAACTGCGCCGCCGATTCCTGGGCCGCAAGGTCGTGACGCTGCAGTCGGCGAGCGCGGAGGTGTGCCTGGACCTGCCCGGAGTCAGCCGACGGTCGGCCGCGGCGCATAGCACGGTGCTGGAGGTCGACACCCGCGTCACCCGCGTCGAACAGGTGATCGCCGCGGCCCTGGCCCAGGGCGGCATCGAGGACGTGACCATCGAGGACCCTCCGATGGAGGAGGTGATCCATGACATCTACTCTGGCGGTCGTTGAAGCCCGGAGAGGGGCGGGCGCGGCCTGGGCGGCGCTGCGGGTCGGAGCCGGCGAGACCCTGGCGGCCTGGCCGGTGCTGGCCGGGCGCTGCGTATTCTTTGTGATCCTGCTGCTGGTGCTGTCGGCGTTGTGGGACAAGGTGGCCGCCGAGCAGTTGCCCGGCACGCTGGCCTATGCGCTGCCGGCCGGCGGGCTGGCGCTCTACATCGGGGCGACCGAATGGGTGACGCTGTCGTTGCCGGCCACGCACCTGCGGCTGGAGGACGACATCCGCTCGGGCGGGCTGGAGCCCCACCTGCTGCGGCCCAAGTCGTACCTCGTCCAGGTGCTGAGCCAGAACCTGGGCGCGGCCATCGTGCGGCTGGCGGTCCTGGGGATCACGGCGCTGGCGCTGCTGGCGGCGTCGGGGCGGGCTTGGCCGCCGCTTGAGGCGTTTCCGCGCCTGCTGGTGCTGGGCGTGCTGGGCGTCGTGGTCGGGGTGCTGCTCTACGCCCTGGCCGGGCTGATGGCGTTCTGGGCGCGGCGGGTGCTGCCGTTCCAGCTGGTGATCCAGAAGCTGATGTTCCTGCTGGGCGGGCTCTATGCGCCGGTGACGCTGTATCCCCCGCTGATGGAGGGCGTGGCCAAGGTCTCGCCGTTCGCCGCGCACCTTTACTGGCCGGCGGCGATGACGATGACGCCGGACCTGTTCCTGGTCGGGCTGGGCTGGCAGGTGCTGTGGATCGGCGTGCTGAGCGCGGCCTGCCTGGCGCTGTGGCGCGCGGGGCTGGCCAAGGTGCTGCGGCGGGGAGGGGTGTGATGCGTTTCCTTCGCCTCTACGCCGCCGAGGCCGCCGCTTCGGTGCGGATGTCCTTCGCCGACAAGGCCAACTTCGCGCTGCAGGTCGGCGGCATGATCGTCAACGACGTGGTGTTCCTGGCCCTGTGGGCGCTGTTCTTCGCCGGATTCCGCAGCGTCGGCGGCTGGGGCATGGCCGACGTCGCGCTGTTGCTGGGGCTGACCATGTGCATCGTCGGCCTGGCCGGGGCGCTGGCCGGCGGCTATCGCGACATGGCCGGGTCGATCGCACGCGGCGATCTGGACGGCCTGCTGACCCAGCCGGCGGGCCTGATCGCCCGGCTGCTGGCGCGCGAGAGCATCGCCACGGCCTGGGGCGACCTGGTCTGCGGCGTCGTGGTGCTGGTGCTGTTCGCGCAGGTGCGCTGGGCGCAGGCGCCGCTGCTGGTCCTCGCCGTCGGCGCGGGGGCCACGGTCTATGTCTCCGCGGCGATCTCGTTCGCCAGCCTGGCGTTCTGGGCGGGCGGCGCGCGCAGTTTCGCCCGCGACCTGACCGACTTCACGCTGCTGTTCTCCAGCTATCCGGGCTCGATCCACCAGGGCCTGGTGAAGGCTGCGGCCTATACGGTCCTGCCGGCGGCGTTCGTGGTGCTGGCGCCGGTGAAGATGCTGCGCGAGCCGGGGGCGGGAACCGTGGCGGTGGTCGTCGCCTCGGCGCTCGGCTACGGCGCCTTGGCCGCGGGGCTGTTCCACCTGGGCCTGCGGCGCTATCGGCGCGGCGCCTCGCCCGGGACTTGATTTTGGAGGCGAAGCCCGTTCGTTAGGCCCATGAGCAAAGGCCCCAAGATCACCGTGGCCGGGGCCGGCGCGCTGGGCCTGACCACCGCCCTGGCCCTGGCCGACGCCGGCGCGCGGGTGACCGTGTTCGATCCGGCGGGGCCGGGCGACAACGCCTCGGGCGTCGCGGCGGGGATGCTGGCGCCCGCCTTCGAAGCCGTCCTGGACGCCAGCGCCGCGCCGCACTTTGCGCTGCTGATGGCGGCACGCAACCTGTGGCCGGCGCTGGAGGCGCGGATCGGCCTGACCGTCGACCGCGCCGGCGCAGTGGCGGTGGGCGACGACGATTTCCTGGCGCGCATCGACGGCGGCCTGCGCGGCCAGGGGCTGCATCCGACCGAATTGGAGCGCGCCGCCCTGGCCGGGCTCGCGCCGGACCTGGCCGACGGCTGGCGGCGCGGGCTGCTGGTGCGCGAGGATTGGCGGATCGAGGCC
>NZ_JAPMTQ010000039.1:0-15754 GCF_026411515.1 Phenylobacterium sp. 58.2.17
TTTATAAGAGACTGGGGGGGGCGGTGCGGGCGGAGCTGGCGGCGCGGGCCGCCGCCCGTGCGGACGGCTGAGCGGGTGCGGCCGCGGAGCGTGCTCGTCGAGGCCTTGGCGCTGTTCCGGGATCTCAACCCGACGATCACCGTCAACGAGATCTCGACGTTCCTGCATGCCTGCGACCAGGAAGGCCTGACCATCCAGGAGCTGGCCGATCTGGCGCGCATGACCGAACCGACGGCCTCGCGCAGCATCCGTTCGTTCGGGCCGCCGGGGTCCGAGTGGGCGAGGGCGCCGGCCTGCGGCCTAGTCGAGGCGTTCCTCAATCCCAAGGACGGGCGCAGCCGCGTCCTGCATCTGACGCCGGCCGGCCGCGCCGTGCGTGATCGGCTTGATGCGATCATCGGTGCAGCCTCCTGAGCCGACGTCTGGTTTCATCGGTGAAATCGCGCTTTGACGCGCGAGCGTCGCCGTTTGTCGCGAACGCGGTGACCCATCCGACCTCCCGCGCCATTCGATGGCCGTGCACGGCTGGAGGACGTTGCGATGGAGTTGGAGCTCGACCGGTTGGACCTGCGGATCCTGTCGGCATTGCAGGTGTCGAACCAGACCAGCGCGCAGGAACTGGCCCACAAGGTGCCGTTGTCGCCCTCGGCGATACAGCGGCGGATCCGCAGCTATCGAAGCAATGGCGTGATCGCGGCGGACGTCTCGGTGCTCGACCCGCGGCTGGCGGGGGACCACATCTCGGTGATGGTGATGATCCAACTGGCCCAGCAGGGCCCGGCGCGGGTCGCCGACGTGCGAGCCAAGCTGAGTCGCTCGCCGCATGTGCAGGTGGTGATGGAGCTGGCCGGCGCCTACGACCTGATGTGCATCACGGTCTTCGAGACCATGGAGACGTTCAACGCGTTCGTTGACGCCGAGATCGCCGAGCATCCGTCGGTCGGGCGGTTCGAGACGGTGTTCATCCGGCGGCGCGTGAAGTTCGGCGCGACGATCCCGCTGACCTAGGGCTCGATGGCGGCCTGAATGACCTTGGCGAGGCGCTGACGCAGCGCGGCCTGTCCGTCGGCGTCGAGGTCGTGGTCGTCGGTGATGGCGCGGGAGATCGCCACGCCCATGATGAGGTCGCCGGCGAGGCGCGCGCGGACGTCGGCCTCAGGCCCGCCCAGATAGGCGGCGAACGGGTCGTGGAACCAGGCGCGCATCGATCGCCGCAACGGCTCGGCCGCGGCGGGCGAGGAGGCCGAGCGCAGCATGATCAGCAGGTGGTCGAGGCCGTCATGGCGATCGGGATCGTCCATCAGGCGGTCGGCGACTCGTTCGCCGAACTGGCTGAGTTCGCCCTGGAAGAGTTCCGTGGCGTCAGGTCCGCAGTTGAGAACCTCGACGAAGAGCTCCTCCTTCGAGCCGAAATAGCGAGAAACCAGCGCCGCATCGACACGGGCGTCGGCGGCGATCTCGCGAAGGCTCGCGCCGTCATAACCCTCTTTGGCGAAACGGTTTTTCGCCGCATCAAGGATTGCTTGTCTCGTCGCCGCCGCGTTGCGCGCGCGCACCGGCGCCACATTCTCGGCCATTTTCGCCGTTCGCTCCCTTGTTGTCATCGGCTGTTGACATATGTAGGCCCTGTCGATGTAAAAGTCATCAACCGTTGACTTGGGCGCTCCCCCGCCCGTGGGATAAATCATGCGAAAGTTTCTCGCGCCGTTCGTCGCAACGGCCGCCGCTGCATTGGTTCTGGCTGGGTGCGGCAAGCCTGAAGGCCCCCCGCAGATGCCGGCGCCAGAGGTTTCCGTCGCCACGCCGCTGCGGCAATCGGTCGTCGATTGGGACGATTTCACCGGCCGCTTCGAGGCGCCCGAGCGCGTCGATGTGCGCGCGCGCACCAGCGGCTACCTGCAGGCCGCCCATTTCCGCGAAGGCCAGTTCGTCAAGAAGGGCCAGCTGCTCTACACGCTGGACCCGCGTCCGGCTGAGGCCCAACTCGCGGCCGCCCGCGCCCAGGCCAAGCTGGCCGCGGCCGACCTCGCCCGCGCCGAGACCCTGCTGAAGGTCCAGGCGATCAGCCGCGAGGAGTACGACAACAAGCGCGCCGCCAGCGAAGTCGCCCAGGCGACGGTTCAGGCCCGTGCGCTCGACCTGGAATTCACCCGCGTCACGGCCCCGACCTCGGGGATCGTCTCGGATCGCCGCGTCGATCCGGGCAACGTGATTTCCGGCGGCGGGGCCGGCGCGGACGTGCTGACCACGATCGTGTCGACCACGCCGATCCACTTCCTGTTCGACGCCTCCGAGGCTCAACTCCTCAAGGACCAGCGCGCGACGGGCAAGGGCGGCAAGGTGCAGATCCGCCTGCAGGACGAGGCCGACTATCGTTGGGCCGGCCACATCGACTTCACCGACAACAGCATCGACGGTGCGTCCGGAGCGATCCGCATGCGCGCCGTGGTTCCGAACCCGAACGGCTTCCTGAAGCCGGGGATGTTCGGCAAGGCCAAGGTCGAGGGCGGCCAGGCCTATGACGCGCTGCTGGTGCCGGAAGCCGCCATCGTCGCCGACGGCGCCCGCAAGGCGGTCAACGTCGTCGCGGCCGACGGCTCGGTGACTCTGAAGCCGGTCGAGCTTGGCCCGACCACCCAGGGCCTGCGGGTCATCCGCAGCGGTATCAAGCCGGACGACAAGGTCATCGTGAACGGCGGCGTGCGCCTGATGGGCCCGGGCATGAAGGTCAAGGCGAAGGTCGTGACCATCGAGCCCAAGACGACCGCCGCGCAGGCTACGTCCACCGTCACCATTCCCGTGGCCTCGAGCGCCACCCCGGCCGGCGCCCGCTAAGGGCCCGACCCAGGAACGGAATCCATGCGTTTCTCGCACTTCTTCATCGACCGCCCGATTTTTGCGGGCGTGCTGTCGGTGTTCATCGCCCTGATCGGGGCGTTCGCGCTGCCGCTGCTGCCGCTGTCGCAGTATCCGGACATCGCGCCGCCGACCATCGCGGTCACCGCCACCTATCCCGGCGCCTCGGCCGAAACCCTCGCCGAGACCGTCGCTGCGCCTATTGAGCAAGAGATCAACGGCGTCGAGGGCATGCTTTACATGACCTCGTCGTCGACCGCCGACGGCATGGCGACGATCTCGGTGACGTTCGAACCCGGCACCGATCTCGACGCCGCCCAGGTGCTCGTCCAGAACCGCGTCGCGCTCGCCACGCCGCGCCTGCCCGAGCAGGTGCGCCAGGTGGGCGTCACGGTGAACAAGCAGCTCTCGGGTTTCCTGCTGCTCGTCGCCCTGACGTCGGACGATCCCAAAGCCGACCTCGACCACATCGGCAACTTTGCGAACTCCACGGTTCGTGACCGACTGCTGCGCATCAAGGGTGTCGGCGGCGTGCAGGTGTTCGGCGGCGGCTTCTACTCGATGCGGGTCTGGATCGACCCGGGCAAGGCCTCGGCGCGCAACCTGACCTCGGACGAGATCGTGGCGGCGCTGCGGGCGCAGAACGTCCAGGCCGCGGGGGGCGCCCTCGGCCAGGCTCCGAACGACACCGGCGCGGCCTTCCAGCTGCCCGTGCAGGTCGAGGGCCGGCTGGCCGATCCCGAAGAGTTCGCCAACATCGTCATCCGCACGGACGCCGACGGCCGCGTGACCCGCGTGCGCGACATCGGCCGCGTCGAGCTGGGCGCCCAGGACTACGGGATGCGCGGCTACTTCGACGGCAAGCGCGGCATCGGCCTGGCGATCATCCAGCAGCCGGGCGCCAACGCCCTGTCGACCGCCGCTGAAGTCATGAAGGCGGTCGAGGAACTGAAGCCGTCCATGCCGCAAGGCGTGAGCTATTCGATCCCCTACAACCCGACCGAGTTCGTCGAAGCGTCCGTCGCCTCGGTGCAGAGCACCCTGTTCGAAGCGGTGATCCTCGTGGTCGTCGTGATCATGGTGTTCCTGCAGACCTGGCGGGCGGCGATCATTCCGATCCTGGCGATCCCTGTGGCGCTGGTCGGGACCTTCGCGGTGCAGCTCGCGCTCGGCTATTCGCTGAACTCGCTGTCGCTGTTCGCCCTCGTGCTCGCGGTCGGGATCGTCGTCGACGACGCCATCGTTGTGGTCGAGGCGGTGGAGCGGAACATACGCCGGGGCATGACGCCCAGGGAGGCGGCCTACAGGACGATGGACGAAGTGTCCGGCGCCCTGATCGCCATCGGCCTGGTGCTGCTGGCCGTGTTCGTGCCGACCGCCTTCATGCCGGGCATCCCGGGGATGTTCTTCCGCCAGTTCGCGGTGACCATCTCGGCCGCCTCGGTGATCTCGCTGATCACCTCGCTGACCCTGTCGCCGGCCCTGGCCGCCATCCTGCTCAAGCCGCACGTCGAGCACTCGCTCGACACCGGCCCGCGCTGGCTGCGTCCGATCAAGATGGCCGGTCACAAGTTCAACAGCGGCTTCGACTGGCTGAGCGACAAGTACGGCGCCATGACCGCGCGTCTGGTGCGCGCCAGCATGATCGTGCTGGTGGTCTATGCCGGGCTGATCCTGCTGACCGGCTGGCGCCTGACCGCCACCCCGACCGGCTTCATCCCGCAGCAGGACCAGGGCTTCCTGATCGGCGTCGTCCAGCTTCCGCCGGGCGCCTCGCTCGAGCGCACCGACGCGGTGGTCCGTCAGGCCAGCGCCATCGTCCAGGACACCCCCGGCGTCCAGGGCGTGTCGGCCTTCGCCGGCCTCGACGGGGCCAGCTTCTCGGCCATGTCCAACGGCGGCGTGTTCTTCGTGAAGCTCGATGACTGGTCCAAGCGCGGCAAGGAACTGAGCGCCGACGTCATGGCCGGCCAGGTCATGGGCCGTCTGTCAGGGATCCAGGAAGCCAACATCTTCTTCCTGGCGCCTCCCCCAGTCGAGGGCATGGGCAACGCGGGCGGCTTCAAGATGATGGTCCAGGACCGCTCGGGCGCCGGCTACGCAGCGCTGGAACAGGCCGCCAACGGCCTCGTCGGCGCCGCCGCGCAGAGCCCGCAGAGCACGGTCGGGGTCTTCTCGCAGTTCAACACCGGTTCGCCCCGGGTGACCGCCGAGATCGATCGCGACAAGGCCCTGCTGATGGGCGTGCAGCCTGGCGCCGTCTACGACGCAATGAGCACCTATCTCGGCTCCACCTACGTCAACGACTTCAACCTGCTCGGCCGCACCTTCCGGGTGACTGCGCAGGCGGAATCCGACGCGCGGGACGATCCGTCCGACATCGCCGGCATCAAGGTCCGTTCGGCGTCCGGCGGCATGGTGCCGCTGGGCTCGCTGGCCACGGTGAAGGACGAGACCGGCCCGGTCCGCGTGGTGCGCTACAACCTCTTCCCGGCCGCCGAAGTGCAGGGCGGGGCGCCTCCGGGCGTGGCCTCGGGCGATGCGCTCAAGGCAATGGAGGAGCACGCCGCCAAGGTGCTGCCGGCCGGCTTCAGCTACGAGTGGACGGAACTCGCCTATCAGGAGAAGGCGGCCGGCAACTCCGGCGTCCTGATCTTCGCCCTGGCGGTGGTGTTCGTGTTCCTGGTGCTGGCCGCCCAGTACGAGGCCTTCACCCTGCCGCTGGCGGTCATCCTGATCGTGCCGATGTGTATCCTCGCGGCCATCTTGGGCGTGAACCTGCGGGGCCAGGACAACAATATCCTGACCCAGATCGGCCTGATCGTGCTGGTCGCCCTGGCGGCGAAGAACGCGATCCTCATCGTCGAATTCGCCAAGCAGGCGGAAGAAGACGAAGGAGCCGACCGGTTCGAAGCGGCCATCAAGGCGGCCCGGACCCGTCTGCGGCCGATCCTGATGACCTCCTTCGCCTTCATCCTGGGCGTGCTGCCGCTGGCGATCGCCACCGGACCGGGGGCGGAGATGCGTCAGGCGCTGGGCACGGCGGTGTTCTTCGGGATGCTGGGCGTGACCATCTTCGGCCTGATCTTCACGCCGGTCTTCTACGTGCTCTGCCGCTGGATCGCGGCGCGCCTTCCGAAGGCCAAGGGCAAGGAAGAGAAGACCTATCCGACCACCGGGGGCGGCACGCCGCACCACCCGCTCGAGTATGAAGGAGGCGCGAAGTGATCCGCCTGAAGCTGATCCCCGCGCTGCTGGGCGCCACGGCGCTGACCGCCTGCGCCGCCGGACCGAACTACCAGGTCCCGGCGCCGGTCGTCTCGGGGCAGGGGACGTTCGTGTCGGCTGAGCCGGCGTTGGCGGTCGCCGAGGCTCCTCCCGGCGACTGGTGGCGGCTGTTCCAGGACCCAACCCTCGATGGACTGGTCCAGGAGGCCTTGGTCGCCAACAAGGACGTCGCTGTCGCCGCCGCGAACCTGTCGCGGGTGAGGGCGGTGCTGAGCGAGACCCGTTCAGGCCTGCTGCCCTCGACCACGATCTCGGCGTCGGGCCAGCGCGTTCGCGGCCAGGACCTGCTGACGGGCCAGTTCGACGACGGCGACCAGTATCGGGCCGGCTTCGACATGTCCTACGAGGTCGACCTGTTCGGCCGCGTGCGCCGCAGCCTGGAGGCCAATCGCGCCGACGTGGCCGCAGCGCAGGCGGCGCTGGACGTGGTGCGGGTCTCGGTCGCCGCCGAGACCGCTCGCGCCTATGCCGATATCTGTGCGGCCAACGCCCAGATCGCGGTGACCAAGCGGACCATCGAGCTGCAGCAGAACACCTACGACCTGACGGTGCGCCAGCTCGACGCCGGCCGCGGGACCGCGGCCGACACCTCGGCGGCGGCGACCCAGCTGGAGACCTCGAAGGCGGTCTTGCCGTCGCTCGACGCCCAGCGGTCCGCGGCGCTTTTCCGGCTCGCCCTGCTGACCGGCAAGACGCCGGCCGAGGCGCCGCAGGCCGTGTTGAGCTGCCAGGCGGCGCCACAGGTCGCCCAGGCGATCCCTGTCGGTGATGGGGCCGGCATGCTCGCCCGGCGTCCGGACGTGCGCCAGGCCGAGCGCGACCTGGCGGCGGCGACCGCGCGTATAGGGGTGGCGACAGCCTCGCTCTATCCGTCGGTGACCATCGGCGGCGGCATCGCCACCACGGGTGCGCGGACGGGTGATCTCGGCGACGACTACACTTTCAATGTCGGGCCGCTGATCAGCTGGAACTTCCCGAACATCCTGGCCGCCCGCGCCCGCGTGAAGCAGGCCGGGGCCGGGGCGGAGGCCGCGCTGGCCACCTTCGAGAAGGTCAACCTGACCGCCTTGCAGGAGACCGAGACGGCGCTGACCCAGTACGCTCGGGAGCTCGATCGCCGCGCGGCGCTCAAGCGCGCGCGCGACGAAGGCGCCAAGGCCGCGCGGCTCGCCCGACTGCGCAACGAAGCCGGCGCCGACAGCCTGCTGGCCGTCTTGGTGGCCGAGCGCCAGCTGGCCTCGCTGGAGGCCCAGCTCGCACAGTCCGACGCCCAGGTGACCACCAACCAGATCGCCCTGTTCAAGGCGCTGGGCGGCGGCTGGGAAACCGCCGGCGAATAGCTGGCGGCAGGGCGGGGGCGCAGGCCCTCGTCCTGCCGCTCGCCGCGGGTCGGCTGCGCTCGACGGCAAGTCCTTCACCGAACTCGACAAGCTCAAGGCCGGCCGCCTCAACGACCTCGGCGTCACGCGCGAGTTGCTGGCGCGCGGCTAAAGCGAGGCGGAGGTGCATGCGATCGGGGGGAGCTCCTTGCGCGCCCTGGCCGCCGCCGAAGCCGCGGCGCAAGGCCGGGCGAAAGCCGACTAGAGACAGGGCGGCGCGCGGGCAGCATCAGCAGACAAGCGGACGCGAACTAGGGGATTCGCCGGGTATAGGTGCTCAGCAGATTAGGCGACCATTCGTCCTCAACCATAGAGGACGTGCGAAATGGTCCGACTGATGAATCCCTGGGCGAGCGTACGCTTCGTCTCGATCCTGGCGGTGGGCGGGTTGGCTTTGAGCGGCTGCGCCACAACCGATTATGTTGATGAGCAGATCGCCTCGGTCAACGGGCGCGTCGACGCTGTCGACGCCAAGGCGACTGATGCGATTCAGCGCGCCGACGCGGCCAACAGTGCGGCTCAGGCCGCGGCCAACGACGCGCGTACCGCCAACCAACGGCTCGACCAGCTGACGGCGCGGGTGGACCGGAACGAACAAATGGCCATGCAGGCGGCTCAAACCGTCCGCGCGGGAAAGATGCCGAGAAACTGATCGTCCCAATTTCGACGATCTGCGCCGTCATACGTTCGTTCTTTGCGCCGCCTGTTGCGGCGTCGGGTTGGTGGGACGAATCTCATGCGCGATGCTTTGAAAGCGGTGTTGGCGGCTTGGGCGCTAGGCGTGCTGTCGGTCGGGGTCTCTGCAGCCTCGACCGCGGCCGCCGCAACGCCTGCGCATGAGTCGAAGTCCGAGCAGACCCCGGCGTCGACCGAAGTCGTGCGCATCGCCGATTGGGTGATCGCCTCGAACGATTATGACGGCCTGCCGTTCATGATCATCGACAAGGTCTCGGCCGAGGTGTTCGTGTTCGGTGGCGACGGTCGCTTGCGGGGCTCTGCGCCGGCCTTGCTGGGGCTCGCCCGCGGCGATGATTCGGCCCCCGGCATCGGCGAGAAGGAACTCTCGAAGATCCCCCCCGAGGAACGCACGACGCCTGCGGGTCGATTCGTCGCCAGTTTCGGCGAATCGCCGACCGACAACGACATCCTCTGGGTGGACTACGACACCGCGGTGTCGCTGCATCAGGTGGTGACCAACAATCCCAAAGAGCGCCGTCTCCAGCGGTTGCAGTCGCCGGGCGTGGACGACAACCGGATCACCTTCGGCTGCATCAACGTGCCGGTGGAATTTTATCAGAAGATCGTGCTCCCCACCTTCACCGGCACCAAGGGCGTCGCCTACGTGCTGCCCGAGACTAGGCCGCTGGAACAGGTCTTCATGGATTATCGGCCGCAGGAGGGCGCGCGCTCCGAACTGGCCGCCACGAGCGCCGCGGGCGTCGACACCGCAGACACGGTCGGGGAAGGCCCGACGGACGTCTTTCCCTATTCGAAAGCCAAGCATTGAAGCATGAGAAGCGCTCTAGCGCTTCTGGCGTGGCGTCCCCTCGCCATGCCCTGAATCCGCCCTCGGGAAAGGCGGGGAAAGATGGTCGGAGTGGCAGGATTCGAACCTGCGACCCCCGCGTCCCGAACGCGGTGCTCTACCAGACTGAGCCACACTCCGACTTGGGAGGGCGCCTTATAGAGGCGATCGTTCAGGACCGCAAGCGGGTCAGAAAGACCTTTTTTGGGGCGTTGCATCCGGCGAACTGTTGGGCTATCTCCACGCCCTCGCCGCGGGGGACACGTTCCTCCGAGCCGTTCCTGCTGGGGAATGGTGTAATGGTAACACTGCGGTTTTTGGTACCGTCATTCTAGGTTCGAGTCCTAGTTCCCCAGCCATCTCCCCCTATAGTTCAGCGACCGCCTCGGCGACCGCGCGCCGGATCCAGGCGTGGGCCGTGCACTTAGTAATGGCCGCTGCGCCATTACATGCGCACGCGCGGAGAAGAGGAAGTGCCGCCCCCGGCTTCGTCGTCGAATCGTCGCCAGGCTGCCCGCTGCCTGGCGATGACCCGCGGCGGCGACGTCGAGGGCTTCGTATGCGAAATGGGAGGGCCGGCCACCACGTCCGGGCTGCCGGCGCCGGTCAAGCCGACGCGGTCGATGCAGGCGGCGTTGGGGCAGGCCGCGGCCGCCCACCGCATCGCCCTGGCCTGACCGCCTCTGGCGGCGCTCTAGGCCCCGCCCAGGACCATGCCGGCAGCGTTGGGCGCACTGGCGTCGCCGCCGTTCAGCGCCTTGCGCATCCAGACGATGTCGACCCAGCGTCCCTTCTTCCAGCCGAAGCCCTTGCCGACGCCGGCGTGCTCGAATCCAAGCGAGCGGTGCAGGCCAATCGAGCCGGCGTTCTCGGAGTCGCCGATCACCGCGACCACCTGGCGGATGCCGAAATCCTCGCAGGCGTCGATGACGGCGCCCAGCACCGCCTTGCCGACCCCGCGGCCGAGCGCGTCAGGCGCGATGTAGACGCTATCCTCGACCGTGTAGCGATAGGCGGCGCGCGGCCGGAACGGGCCGGCATAGGCGAAGCCGAGCACGCGGCCGGCATCCTCGGCGACCAGATACGGCAGGCCGCGCTCGACGATCGCCTGGCGGCGGGCGGCCATGTCCTGAATGCTCGGCGGGACCTCTTCGAAGGTCCCGAAGCCGTTCAGCACGTGATGGCCGTAGATCTCGGCCAACGCGGTGGCGTCCTCCGTCGTCGAGGCCCTGACGATCACTGTTCCCAACCCCGGTCCTGCGCCCAGATCGCGAAGGCGTAGTCGAGCGCGATCTCCTTGAGGAAGTCGAAACGGCCCGAAGCCCCGCCGTGCCCGGCTTCCATATTGATCTTGAGCAGGATGGGCGCATCGCCGGTCGTATGGTCGCGCAGCTTGGCGACCCACTTCTGCGGCTCCCAGTAGGTCACGCGCGGATCGCTGAGCCCGCCGGTGGCCAGGATCGGCGGATAGGGCTTGGCGGCCACCTGATCGTAGGGGCTGTAGCCGGCGATGCGGTCGTAGGCCTCAGCGTCCTCCAGCGGATTGCCCCACTCGGGCCATTCCGGCGGGGTCAGGGGCAGGGTGGTGTCGCTCATGGTGTTTAGCACGTCGACGAACGGTACGGCGGCGATGATGCCGCTCCAGAGGTCTGGACGCATGTTCACCACCGCGCCCATCAGCATGCCGCCGGCCGAGCCTCCATAGGCGACCATCCGACCGGCCTTGCCGTAGCCGTTGGCGCTCAGATGCTCGGCGCAAGCGATGAAGTCGGTGAAGGTGTTGGTCTTCTTCTCCTTGCGGCCGTCGAGGAACCAGCCCCAGCCCTTGTCCGAGCCGCCGCGGATATGCGCCACCGCCCAGATCCAGCCGCGGTCTACGAGGCTGAGATTGCGGATCGAGAAGGTCGGCTCCATAGCGTGGCCGTAGGAGCCATAGCCGTAGAGCAGCAGCGGCGCCGAGCCGTCGAGCGGTGTGTCCTTGAGCATCAACACCGTGATCGGCACCTGGGCGCCGTCAGGGGCCGTGGCGTAGACGCGGCGCGCGACATAGCGGGCGGGATCGTGGCCGGAGGGAACCTCCTGGGTCTTGCGCAGGGTCCGCTCACGACTGGCCATGTCGTAGTCGAACCACTGCCGCGGCGTGGTCGGCGACTGATAGACGAAGCGGGTCAACGTGGTGTCGTACTCCAGCCCGCCTTCCAGCGAGAGCGCATAGGCTTCCTCGTCGAAGGCGATCTCATGGCTGACGCCGTCGCGGGCCATGATCACGATACGGTCGTTGGCGTTCACGCGTTCCAGGCGCGCGAGGAAGCCGGCGAAGGCGGCGAAGCCGGTGATGAAGCGGCCGGGCTCGTGTGCGACGAAGTCGGTCCAGGTCGAGCGGGCCGGGACCGGGGCGGCCGACTGGACGAGTTTGAAGTCCACCGCGCCGTCGGCGTTGGTGCGGATCACCCAGCGGTCGGTCCAGTGGTCGAGTTCGTACTTTACGCCTTCCTGGCGGGGTTCGGCGACCACCGGGGAGGCGGTCGGGTCGGCGGCCGGGATGAGCCAAAGCTCGGTGGTCTCCTGGTTGCCGACATGGATCAGGATGTGGCTGCGGTCGGAGGCGACGCCCACGCCGAGGAACATGCCCTCGTCGGCCTCCTCGTAGACCAGAACGTCCTCGCCGCCACGGACGGGGCGGCGGAAGATCTTGGAGGGCCGGGCGTTCTCGTCGCGCCAGATCCAGAACAGCCACTGGCTGTCGGGCGAGAATGCGAAAGAGCCGTAGGCGCTGTCGATCGCGTGATCGAGGGTCTGGCCGCTCTCCAGGTCCTTAACCCGGATCGTATAGTACTCCGAGCCTTGCTCGTCGGCCGCCCAGGCGTAGAGCTTGTGGTCGGGGCTGTGGCTGGCCGCGCCGACCTGGAAGAAGGCCTTCCCCTTAGCCAGGGCGTCCTCGTCCAGCAGCACCTGTTCGCCGGAGGTCTGGCCGCGCGGCCGGCGGCCATGGACCGGGTGCTCGGCGCCGATCTCGTAGCGGGCGTAGTATTCCCAAGGGCCGTCGGCGGCCGGGACGCTGGAGTCGTCCTCCTTGATGCGGCCCTTCATCTCGGCGAACAGCTGGGCCTGCAGGGCCTCGGTCTTTTCAAGCAACGCCTTGGTGTAGGCGTTCTCGGATTCCAGGTGCTCGCGGATGTCGGCCCGCAGGACTTTGGGATCGCGCAGCACCTCGCGCCAGTTGTCGTCCTTCATCCAGGCGTAGTCGTCGGTGCGGGTGCGCCCGAGTTGTTCGATGACCTTCGGGCGGCGGGCGGCGGCGGGGGGCTTAGGAGCGCTCATGGCCAGCTACATGCGCCGCCGCGGGCCGCGCCTCAAGGGCTGGAGCAGAACTGCGCGAGCGGGCGTGGGGCCTCTGAGGCGGGGGCGGCTCAACTCTCCGTGCGAACCTTGCGCGCAGCCGTCTACCTGCCGCTAAATGGTGCGCACAGAGGCGCCGCGCGGCAATCGGGCGCGGTCGAGCGGTCTTTCCGCTAACGGCGTTCTTAACTAAGTAGCGCTCATCGGGGAGCGTACGAGTTCTTTTAGTTTCTAGGGGCGAGCGCCTTGGATCTTGCAGTTGAACTGATACACGCGACCGTCCAGTTGGAGCAGCCGTTGGGCGATGGAACGCGCACGGTCGGCACCGGGTTCCTCATCGCCGAGACCGGGCCGGACGGCGCGCCGCGCACGGTGCTGGTGACTGCCAACCACGTCCTGGCCAAGATGCCGGGCGCCGAGGCGCGGATCGGTTATCGCATCTCCAATCCGGACGGCAGCTGGAGTTATTCGCCCCAGACGCTGAAGATCCGCGACGCGAACGGGACCCAGCTGTGGACCAAGCATCCCTCGCGGGACGTGGCGGCGATCTCGATCACGGCGCCGGAGGCGTTCGCCAAGTCGGCCATTCCCCTGCAATGGCTGGCGGGCGACGACACCTTTCAGTCCAACCATATCGGCGCTGGCGACGAGATGATGGCGCTGGGCTTTCCGCGCGGTCTCGCGGCGAACCAGGCGGGCTTTCCGATCCTGCGTTCGGGGCGGGTCGCCTCGTTCCCGGTGGCGCCGGCCCAGGTTTTCCCGACCTTCCTGCTCGACTTCACGGTCTTCCCGGGCAACTCGGGCGGGCCGGTGTTCATGTCGCAAGCCGCCCATCGAAGGGTGGGCGCGGTCGACGCCGGTCAGGATGTTCAGTTCATCGCCGGCCTGCTGACTCAGCAGGTCGAACTGAACAATGAGCGGCTAGAGATCGGCATCGTCACCCACGCCAAATTCATCCGCGAGACCATCTCGCTGATAGACGACCCCCACGCGCCGATCACCGTCGCCCGGGTCGAGCCGATGACCGGCGCCCGCGCTGCGTCGGCGGAAGAAGCGGTCTCGCCGCAATAAAAAACGCCGCCCGTCGCGGAGACGGGCGGCGTCGTCATTTTTTCGCTCGTCGGTGCGCTTAGGCGCCGTAGACCACCGAGATGGTCTCGGCGATGCAGGCGGGCTTGGTCTCGCCTTCGATCTCGATGGTGCACTCGTTCTTCAGCTGCATGCCGCCGGCCTTGGCTTCGGCGCCGATCAGCTTCTGGCGCATGCGCACGCGCTTGCCGACGCGGACCATGTTGATGAAGCGGACCTTGTCCGAGCCGTAGTTGATGCCGCGGGTCACGCCCTTGATCGGCAGCATGCCGGCGCCCAGGAACGGGATCAGCGACAGGGTCAGGTAGCCGTGGGCGATCGGGCCGCCGATTTCCTTGGTCGCGCGCTCGACGTCGACATGGATCCACTGATGGTCGCCGGTGGCTTCGGCGAATTGGTTGACCCGCTCCTGGGTGATTTCCAGCCAATCGGACACGCCGACTTCCTGGCCGACCAGGCCGGGCAGATCCTTGAACTCCACCGGGTTCATCGTTTGCTCCCAAATCGATTGAAACAGATGTTCGACGTCTAGCATCTGTCTGAGCGCTCGCAACGCCTTTACGCCGCCGCCAGGGACATTAAAGAGCGCCTCATGCAACGAGCTCTCAGCGTCAGCCGGATGACCGGCAACAAGTCGACCTTCCCCGACTGGTACCAGGCGATCGTCCGCGAGGCGGACATGGCCGAGGTCAGCCCTGTCCGCGGCTCCATGATCATCAAGCCGTGGGGCTATGGCGTCTGGGAACGGATCCAGCAGACCATGGACCGGCGCATCAAGGAGATGGGCGTCGACAACGCCTACTTCCCGCTGTTCATCCCGCTCGGTTTCTTCGCCAAGGAGGCCGAACACGTCGACGGCTTCGCCAAGGAAATGGCGGTGGTTACTCACCACCGGCTGAAGAACATCGACGGCAAGCTGGCGCCCGATCCCGACGCCAAGCTGGAGGAGCCGCTGATCGTCCGCCCGACGTCGGAGACCATCATCGGCGACGCCTTCTCGCGCTGGGTGAAGAGCTACCGGGACCTGCCGCTGAAGATCAACCAGTGGGCCAACGTCGTCCGCTGGGAGATGCGTACGCGCCTGTTCCTGCGCACCTCCGAATTCCTCTGGCAGGAGGGCCACACCGCCCACGCCACGCGTGAGGACGCCCTGGCTTCGACCCTGGTGGCGCTGGAGATGTACCGGGAGTTCTCTGAGAACGTCCTGGCCATGCCCGTGGTCGCCGGCGAGAAGCCGGAGAACGAGCGTTTCCCCGGCGCCGACAGCACCTTCTCGATCGAAGCGATGATGCAGGACGGCAAGGCCCTGCAGGCCGGCACCTCGCATTATCTGGGCACCAGCTTCTCGCGGGCCCAGAACATCCGCTACCAGAGCGACAGCGGCGAGATGGAATTCTGCCACACCTCCAGCTGGGGCACCTCGACCCGCCTGATTGGCGGCGTGATCATGACCCACGGCGACGACGACGGCCTGCGCTTGCCGCCGGCCATCGCGCCGCGCCAGGTCGTCATCGTGCCGATGCTGCGCGGCAAGGACGAGGACGCCCAGGTCGTGGCCTATGCCGAGGCGCTGGTGAAGGACCTGAGCGCCCAGTTCGCGCTCGGCGAACCGATCCGCGCCCTGCTTGACATCAAGGACCAGAAGTCGAGCGACAAGCGCTGGAACTGGGTGCGCCGCGGGGCCCCGCTGATCGTCGAGCTGGGGCCGCGCGATGCGGCCGGCGGCCAGGTCAGCTTCATGCGCCGCGACCGGCTGCGCGACGGCGACAAGGTGAAGTCCCAGCTCCTTGCCCGTGACGAGTTCGTCGCCCAGGCGCCGGCGCTGCTGGCTGAAATCCAGCAGTCGCTGTTCGAGGAGGCCAAGGCCCGCCTGGACGCCAACATCCGCAGCGACCTGACCAGCTTCGAGCAGGTGGCCGAGTACTTCGGCCAGCTGTCGGACGAGGACGAGGAAACCTCGGCCTTCAAGGGTTGGGTGCGTGCGCCCTGGAGCCGGCCGACCGGCGCGGAGCTCGACAAGGTGGTCGAGCGCCTCAAGG
The DNA here is from genome assembly GCF_026411515.1 of Phenylobacterium sp. 58.2.17. Classification (NCBI taxonomy): domain Bacteria; kingdom Pseudomonadati; phylum Pseudomonadota; class Alphaproteobacteria; order Caulobacterales; family Caulobacteraceae; genus Phenylobacterium; species Phenylobacterium sp. 58.2.17. The sequence continues at coordinate 15,516 of NZ_JAPMTQ010000039.1, forward strand.
CGCTGAAGCTGACCCTGCGCAACGCGCCGAGCCAGCAGCCGGCGAGTTTCGGCTCCTGCGTCTTCACCGGCCAGCCGGGCGTTGAGGAAATCCTGATCGGCCGTTCGTACTAGGTGCGGAATATCGGCGCGGCGTCGTCGCCTCGCCGCTTTTTCGCAGCTCACTATGCCACGAAGGTATAGGGTCCTATAACCTTTAAGATATCTTCCACATAGGTTGGGGGCCGGCCCTGCGCCCTC
>NZ_JAPMTQ010000039.1:15764-38310 GCF_026411515.1 Phenylobacterium sp. 58.2.17
CGCGTGTGGCGCCCCCGGCCGGGGGCGTTTCAACATATACGGGGCCGCGGCGCGCCGCGGGGCCCCCACCCCCCCCCCCCCCCCCCCCCCCCCCCGATATTCCGAAGCTCAGTAGGCCTCGAAGGTATCGGGTCCTAGAAGCTTGAAGATCTCTTCCACATCGTTGGCGGCGCGCACCTGCGCCATCAGTGGAAGCAGGACCGTCTCGTGCTCATCGAATAGGCAGTAGTCGTCTGGAAAGGCCTCCAGCGTTTCGCAGGCGCGAGCCTTCACCTCATCCAGAGTCGCCTTCTCAAGCCGCTCCAGGCTGTACTCGATCCTGTACTGCGGGCCCGCCAGCATCGCCTCTATGAGCCAGGGAATGAGGGGGCGCGCCCGGCCTCTGTCATGGAGCGCCGTGACGCGGCAGCGAAGCCCATCGCCGTCTATGAGCTCCATCCCCAGCGATTTGCCTTCGCGCCGCGTCAGCCTTCCGCAGGTCGTCAGCGACCTTCGATCTGGAAAGCCCCAAATCTCTCGGTCGGGTGTGAAGCCAATCACCGGGAAGTTGAAATCGATAAGATCAGAGGTGATCGCGTCAGCGTCGGACGAGCTCATCGGCGCGGTGTCCCTCGCGGCTGAACAAGGTTCTGCACGCCATCGGCCAGGTTCGCCGCCATCGCTGTGGGCAGCGCCTTCTGCCAGTCGGTGGTGCCGTACCAAACGCGACGGACCGGATCGTAGCGAGGCTTGCCTTTCCAGCTTCCCGTCAGGCGCCGATGCTGCTCGACCGGCAACACCTTGAGGAGCGCGTAGTGATTGCGAGGATCCTGGGCGGTGCGGCTCAGGCCCTTCAAGGGAATCGTGTGATGGATCTCCTGCCCCTTGCCGGCCAAGCCCTTCGCCCGAATCTGCTTGGCCGCGGCGTTCGCCGAGACGGAGCCCTCCTTTAGAACTTTGATACCCTTGCTCGCTGCTCGAACACCCTTCGCTGCGATCCCGATCGGCAGCACGTCAGCGACGGCCATCGCTCCATTGAAGGCCGCGCCCGCATAGTTCCCGTCCTGATAGTCCGCAACGGCCTCCCAGGCTGGACCGACCACAGGAATGAACGATTGCGCGAGACTGGGACGGGCGATCTTCGTTCGCCCGGCTTCGGCCTCTTCTCGCCGCCTCCTAAGGTCGGCCATGTTGGCGTCGTAGAGTTCGCCCTCCGGGTCAGGTACGGAGCGCGGCTGCCCCTTCGGCATCGTCGTCATTCAGGGTTCCTGTCGATCTCAACATCGGAGATGCGTCCCCCCGTCACGAGGCCGGACGCCGATGTCACTGTCGCATAGATTGCAAGCCTGACAAGAACAAAATGAGAACTTTGCGATGGGCGCCCGCCCCTCAGACGATCCGCGAGCCTTCCTTGCCCCAGTAGGCGTCGCGGATCAGGCGCTTGTAGAGCTTGCCGGTCGGATGACGCGGCAGTTCCTGCATGAAGTCGATGACCCGCGGCGACTTCACGTGGCTGAGGTTGGCGCGGCAGAAGGCGGCCAGTTCGGCCTTGAGGTCTTCGCCGGCCGCAGCCCAGTCGATCGGCTGAATCACCGCGATGACCTGTTCGCCCATCTCCTCGTGCGGTCCGCCGACCACGGCGGCGTCAGCTACCTTGGGGTGGGTGATCAGCAGGTTCTCAAGCTCCTGCGGATAGATGTTCACGCCGCCCGAGATGATCATGAAGCTCTTGCGGTCGGTGAGGTAGAGGAAGCCTTCCTCGTCCAGCCAGCCGACGTCGCCCAGCGTCGTCCAGCCGTACTTGTTGGTGTTCTCGGCGACCTTGTCCGGAGCGTTGTGATAGGTCAGCGGCGTGCCGCCGGCGAAGTAGACGACGCCCTCAGAGCGCGGCGGCAGGGGTTCGCCATCCTCGCCGCAGATCTTGACCTCAGCGGTGGTTCCGCGGCCGACCGATCCCTTGTGGGCCAGCCAGTCGTGCGGGCCAATGTAGCAGAAGCCGTTGCCCTCGCTGCCCGCGTAGTACTCGTGGATGACCGGTCCCCACCAGGCCATCATCTGCTCCTTGACCGGGATCGGGCAGGGGGCGGCGGCGTGGACGGCCGAGCGCATCGAAGAAACGTCGTACTTGGCGCGCACCTCAGGCGGCAGTTTCAGCATCCGGACGAAATGCGTGGGCACGAACTGGCCGACGTCGATCTTGTACTTTTCGATCAGCCCCAGGGCGTCTTCCGGGTCGAACTTCTCCATCACCACGACCGTGCCGCCCAGGCGGTGGACGCTCATGCACCAGCGCAGGGGCGCAGCGTGATAGAGCGGCGCGGGCGAGAGATAGACGCTGTCGTTCTGAAAGCCGAACAGCCCCTGGGCCATCATCGCCAGCGGGTTTGGGGCGTCGATCGGCGCGCCGGTCAGCGGCGGCTTGATGCCCTTCGGCCGGCCGGTGGTGCCCGACGAATAGAGCATGTCCGTGCCGGCGCTGCCGTCAGGGATCGGCGTCGCGGGTTGGGCGTCGCGCGCCGCCTCGAAGCTCTCGTAGGGCGCGCGCGGCTGGCCGACCATGAACAGCTTCACGCCCGGCAGCAGCGCCGGAAGTTCGTCGACCACGCCGCCGACGCCGGTCGAGGTGATCAGGACCTTCGCCTCGCAATCCTTCATGATGTACTCGATCTCGCCGGCGGTGAGCTTCGAGGAGATGCAGGCGAAGTAGAGGCCCGCCCGTTGCGCGGCCCAGGCGATCTCGAAGAACCGTGGGTGGTTCTCCATCAGGATGGCGATGACGTCGCCGGTCTTCAGGCCCAGCGATCGAAAGAGTTGCGCGCCCTGGTTCGACCGCTCGTCGAGCTCCTTATAGGTGACGGTTTCGCCCGTCGCGGCCATGACGAAGGCGGCGCGGTCGGGGTGGGTCTGGGCGTGATTGGCCGGATGCATGAACTCTTCCTCGCGGCGGCCGGGGCGCTTTCGGCGTCTCGACCGTCCTCCCAAAGTTATCGTTGATAAGGCGAGTATGCGGGCCTTGACGGACCGTCCGTCAAGCGGCGCGGACTAGACGAAATTTCAGGGAGGATCTGATGGCCACGCACAGTTTCGAGACCCTCGGCTACGACGTCGAGGATGGGGTGGCGACGATCACCCTCAACCGTCCGGAGAAGCTCAACGCCTTCAACACGCAGATGATGAAGGACCTGATCGCGGCGTTCGACGTGACCGACGCCGACGATGCGGTGAAGGCGGTGATCGTCACCGGGGCGGGCCGCGCTTTCTGCGCCGGGGCCGACCTGTCGGCCGGCGGCGAGACCTTCGACTACGACAAGCGCGGCGGCGAGGATCGCGCTGCGCGCACCCGTCAGGGCGTGCAGCGGGACGGCGGGGGGCTGGTCTCGCTGCGGATCTATGACAGCCTCAAGCCGGTGATCGGGGCGATCAACGGTCCGGCGGTCGGGGTCGGGGTCACCATGCAGCTGCCGATGGATATCCGCATGGCCTCGACCGAGGCCCGCTTCGGCCTGGTGTTCGCGCGCCGCGGCCTGAACCCGGAAGCGGCCTCGTCCTGGTTCCTCCCGCGGCTGGTCGGGGTCCAGACGGCGCTGGAGTGGTGCTACACCGGCCGGGTGTTCCCGGCGCAGGAAGCCCTCGATCGCGGCCTGGTGCGTTCGCTGCACGCGCCGGACGAATTGCTGCCGGCGGCCAGGGCGCTGGCGCGGGAGATCGTCGACAACACCGCCCCGGTCTCCATCGCCCTGACCCGGCAACTGCTGTGGCGGATGGCGGGAGCGGCTCACCCCATGGAGGCGCATCAGGCCGACAGCCGCGGCATTCAGACCCGCGGGGCGATGGCCGACGCCCGCGAAGGGGTGATGTCGTTCCTCGAGAAGCGCCCGCCGTCGTTCCCGAACAAGGTCTCCAGCGACCTGCCGAACATCTGGGAGCAGTGGTCCGCGCCGACCTTCAAGTGAACACACGGTTAAGCGCAGTGTGATTCGATAGCGGCAGGTATTCGCCGGGACCCCGCATGAACCTGCCGACGCCGATGACCGAGCTCGACGCCCCGCCCGCCTCGCGGGCGCGGGCGAACTTGCTCAAGCGGCTGGCGGACGTCGTCTGCCTGCCGCTCTCGCGGATCAACCCCTTCGAGCGGGCGATGACCGCAGACCTGCTGGCCGATATGCTGCGCGAGGCCGAGCCGGCAGAGCGCAAGAAAGTCGCGCACCGGATATCCGGCCTGGCTGAGATACCGGCCACCCTGGCGCGGCTGCTGCTGCGCGACGAGGTGGACGTCGCCGAAGAACTCCTACTCAACGCCGCCACGCTGTCGGACGCCGACCTGCTCGACTGCGCGCGGTTGATGAATCTCGAACATCGGCGGCTGATCGCGCTGCGCCGGGGGGTCAGCGAGGTCGTGTGTGACGTGCTGATCGAATTCGGCGAAGTGCTGGTGCTCGAGTGTCTGCTGAAGAACGACGAGGCGAAGCTCTCGACGGGCGGCATCGAGGCGGTCGTGGCCCTGACGCGTGGCGACCCGCGGTTGACCACCATGCTGCTTCGCCGACCCGAACTGCGCCCCGCGCACGCCTATGTGCTGTTCTGGTGGGCCGACGCCGAAGCCCGCCGAGTGATCCTCCAGCGTTTCGCAGTCTCTCGCGAGGTGCTGCAGGAGGCGACCAGCGACCTTTTTGCGATGGCTGCGGCCGAACACTGGCAGGAGCCGTTGTCGCGCAAGGCGCTGCAGTTCATCGAGCGGCGTCAGCGCAACCGCGCGGCGGTCGATCGAAGCCCCTACGACAATCTGGAAGCGGCGGTCGCCGCCGCGGCCGACGGCCTGTCGCGCGAAGTGGCCGAGGAGATCTCGTACCTGTCGGGCCTCAAGCCGATGACCGGCGCCAAAATCTTCACCGACAGCGGCGGCGAGCCGCTGGCGATCCTTTGTAAAGCCACGGGGCTGCCGAAGTCCGCCATTCGGGCGCTGTGGCGCGGTCTCAAGCGCGAGGAGACCGAGGCGGACGGCTCGCCATCCGGCGCGTTGGAGCGCGCGATACTGGTCTACGACATGATCGCGGTCGACCGGGCGCAGACGGTGCTCAGGTATTGGAACTGGTCTCTGACCTCGGCGCTGACGCCAGCTTTGCTACGCGCAATCCGCGATGGCGACGAAGACGGATTTGACGAATACTCAGCTCCGCAGAAGGCTGCCATGCTGGCGTTTTCCAAGGATTTTGGGCGCTAAGCACTACAGGTTGCGACGCATTGCCGCGCTGCAATAGTAGGTGTTGCACAACCGATCGGTGCATCGTGACAGCTAAACTTAACGATGATCGTGTTCGTTGAAGAACAGCGGCGTATTGTTTGCTTGTGCTTCAGTTGGGTTCCAGATATTAACGCGTCCACTGATGTCGTGAATCAGTCATCCCCCAACTTGGTGCACCCGCACTCACGGAACCGAGAAATATGGACGAGAAGTCGGAAGTCATTGAGATGACGGCGGATATTGTTTCCGCTTATGTCGGGAACAATTCGGTGGCTGCGGCCGATCTTCCCAACCTGATCCAGAGCGTCCATCGGGCTCTGGCGGGTATTTCCACCGGTTCAGACGTTCAGGAAGTCGCGCCGAAGGAGCCGGCCGTGCCTGTGCGCCGCTCGATCACGCCCGATCATCTGGTCTGCCTGGAAGACGGCCGCAAGTTCAAGTCGCTGAAGCGTCACCTGCGCACCAAGTACAACATGAGCCCCGAAGAATACCGCGCGAAGTGGGGTCTTCCGAAGGACTACCCGATGGTTGCGCCGAACTACGCCAAGGCGCGCTCGGATCTGGCCAAGCAAATGGGCCTGGGGCAGGGCGGCCGTCAGGCGCCGCGCAAGCGCTCCAAGTAGAACCGACCCGATATTCGAGATGCGAAGACGCCCGCCTTTTCAGGCGGGCGTTTTTTGTTACCCATCAGGGGTTGGTGTTGCGCGACGGGTGGCCTGACTTCTGCTCCAGGCCGGGGCGCCCGGTTGACTGCCGCGCCAGCCGCGAGGAGCGCCGGCGCCGCCCCTCAAGGTCAAGCTGCGCCACCTTTCGGCCCGAATTCTTTCCGGGAATTAGGATTTCCCCTTGCCCGAGAATCACCCTCTGGGCGATAAGTGATTCGTCGCGATTCCAAGGGGTTGTTAAGGAATCTGAATATGGCCGCACAGATGGGGGCTTCGGCGGCGGCCGCGCGCGCACACGAGGAGCTGTACGCCTACTGGGCCGGGTTGCGGCGCCGCGGGCGCTTGCCTGGTCGCGACGACATCCATCCCGACGATTTCAAGCGATTGCTGCCGACCATCAGTTTGATCGACGTGCATCGCAACCCGCTGGAATTCCGCTTGCGGCTGGCCGGCACCGGGCTGTACGGGGTCTATGGTCGTGAGATCACCGGGCGCACCCTGGCCGAGGCCTACAGCGCTACCGTCGCCGACTACTGGCGGCGCGAACTGACCAAGGTGGTCGAAGAACGCCGGCCGTCGGTGGGCGTGCACAGCCTGGCTTGGCGCGGCGCCGCGCACATCTCGATCCTCTGGCTGCGCTTGCCGCTGGCCTCGAACGGCGCCGACGTCGACATGATCCTCGGCTACGACGCCGTGGTCGGGGTGCAGGGCGACACCGTCGCCAGCGGCATCCGCGCCGCCTAGAGCCGTCAGGCCGCGGTCAGCGCCTCGGCGTCGCGGCGAATCCGAGCCGCCATCGAGGCCAGTCCGTTGGAACGCTGAGCCGACAGGTGTCCGGCCAGGCCGAGCCTGTCGAACGCGGACTTCACATCGAAGGCGACGATCTCGTCGGGGCGGCGCCCGGAGAACAGCCGCAGCAGCACCGCGATCAGGCCGCGCACGATATGGGCGTCGGAATCGCCGCGGAACTTCACCGCCCCGTCGGCCTGGGGTTCGGTCACCAGCCAGACTTGGCTGGCGCAGCCGCGTACCTTGTTCGCCTCGCTGCGTTCGCTGTCGGAGAGCGGCGCCAAGTCGCGGCCCAGCTCGATCACGTAGCGATAGCGCTCCTCCCAGTCGCCAAGGAGGTCGAACTCTTCGACCAGGTCGGCCAGGGCGTCGTCGATCGTATTCATAGCAATGGCGACTTAGGCGCCGCAGAGGCCTTGCGCAACGGCTTTCGCCGCGTCTTCGCCCGGTCCTGCGCCTAGCCGGCGGGCAGGTGGACGCGAGCGGTCAGGCCTTGGCCCGGCTCCGAGCTGAGCTTCAGCCGGCCGCCCATGGCCGTGCAGAGCAGTTCGACGATCGGCAGCCCCAGCCCCGCGCCCTCGCTGCGCCGGGTCAGCGCGTTCTCGCCCTGCTCGAAGGGGCGCAACAGGCGGGGAATGTCATGCGGATCGACCCCAGGGCCATCGTCGGCCACGACGATCTCCACCTGCTGGCCCATGCGTGCAGCGTGCACGTGCACCACCGCGTGGTCCGGCGAGAAGATGACGGCGTTCTGGATCAGGTTGCCGAGCAGGTTGCGCAGGCCGCGGGCGTCGGCGGTCACCGTCGGCAGCGCGCCGCGTTGAAGGATGACGACCTCGACCCCGCGGGGGGCGGCCTCCTCGCGCAGGCTGTCCAGCACGTCATCGAGCGCGTGGTCGAGCGACTCCGTGCGCAGGTCGAAGTCCATCGCGCCGCCTTCCAGGCGGGCGATCTCGAGCACCTGGTTCACCAGCCGCAACAGGCGCGCGCCGCTGGTGTGGATGATGCTCGCATATTCCTTGTACTGAGGCGCCCCGAGCCGGCCGTAGAGCTCTGACTGCAGGATCTCGGAAAAGCCGAGGATCGAGTTCAGCGGCGTACGCAGCTCATGGCTGGCCATGCGCAGGAACGAGCGCTTGGCTTCGTCGGCGACGATGTCCCGACGCTGGCGGGCGGCCGTCCTGGCCTCCGGCTCGGACGTCGGATCGCTAGGCGGGTCGGGCGGGAAGTGAGCCGCTTGGGCCATCTGCAACTTACGAGCCTCGCGGTCTGCACTGCTCGCAGACTACCGGTCGCCCACTTACGATTTGGTTTCGAACGTCGCGGGGCCGCAGCCGGCTATGTACCCAAGTCGGGTCGCCCGCAGCGCGAGCGGCCTCGCAGGGACTCGCCCGGGTCGCTAAAGTTAAGGATAAGAATCCTCTGTCGAGTCGCCCGCCAAGGGAGCCGCGAACCGCCCGTGATCGAAAGTCCGCCCGCCAGGATGCTATCGACGACCCGGCCCGCAGGCCTGGTCTCGATCCTTGCGATCGCCGGCCTCGGCGCGGCGGCGGCGAGCGCGGCCGCGCTGACCGGCGGTGTAGGCAGCCCGCTGGCGGTCTGGTGCCTGGCGCCGCTGGTGGCCGCGGTCGGCGTTGGGCGCGGCGAGCGGCTGGCGCTCGGCGCAGCGGTCTCGCTGGCGGCGGTCGGAGTGGCCGCGATCGGCGGGCTGACGCTCTCCGGTTATGTGCTGATCCCGGCGGCGGCCGCGGTGGTCAGCGCCTTCGCCCTGACCTCGACCGTGCTGGGACTTGCAGCGGCCCTGGTGATCCTGCAGCGCAATATGGGGCGCGAGGACCGGCGGCTGCGCCTGGCCTTGGGGCAGCTCCGTCAGGTGCTGGACGAGCAGCCCTTCCTGTTGGCCACGCTGGATCGAAATGGCCTGATCGGGCGGACCTGGGGGCGCGAACCTGCGGGTGCGCGGGGCATCTCGAGCACCGGCCTGACCATCGTCGACCTGGCCAGCGAGGCCGACCGGCCGCGGTTGAGCCTGGCGTTGGCGGCCGCGCGGGCTGAGGGGGCGGCCGAGGTCGCCTTCGCGCCGGCGGCCGAGCCGCAGGCCTGGCTGGCGATCAGCCTGCGGCGCACGAGCTCTGGCCGGTTGATCGGCGTGCTGCGCGACGCCGCCGCCGCCCACGCGCGTGAATTGGAGTTGGAGCAGGCCCGCAGCGAGGCCGAGGCTCAGAACGCGGGCAAGTCACGCTTCCTGGCCAATATGAGCCATGAGTTGCGCACGCCGCTGAACGCGATCATGGGATTCTCCGACATCATGCGTCAGGGGCTGTTTGGGCCGTTGTCGGACCGCTACGCCGAATACGCGGAGCTGGTCCACGAATCCGGCGGGCACCTGCTGGACCTGATCAACGACGTGCTCGACATGTCGAAGATCGAGGCCGAGCGGTACGAACTGGCGCGCGAGGCGTTCGATGGGCGCGAGGCGGTGTCGAGCGTCCTGCGGCTGATGCGCGGCCAGGCCGACCGGGCCGGGGTGCAGCTGCGCGGCCTGCTGCCGCGCGAGCCGCTCGACGTGCTAGCCGACCGCCGCGCGCTGAAGCAGATCGCGCTCAACCTGATCTCCAACGCCCTGAAGTTCACGCCGCGCGGCGGGGCCGTGACGGTGACCTTGCAGGCGGACGGCGCTGTGATGGAGCTGCTGGTCGCCGACACCGGCGTCGGCATCGGGCCGGAAGATCTCCAGCGCCTGGGACGGCCGTTCGAGCAGGCCGGCGGGGCCGCGCAGCGGGCGGCCGGTACGGGCCTTGGCCTGTCGCTGGTGCGATCGTTCGCCCAGCTGCACGGCGGCGAGATGATCATCGAGAGCCGGATGGGCGAGGGGACCACGGTGTCGGTTCGCCTGCCGGTGCTCGACCAGCCGGCGGCGGCGAACGCGCCTTAAGGGCGCTCAGCGGGCCGCAACCTGCAGAAAGGCGCGGCCGGCGGCGAAATCGCCGACCTCGACATAGGCGCGGCGAACCACCTCGCCGTCCGGGCCGGCGAACAGGAACTCGACCGCCACCGCCTCGCGCGGGTCGAGTTCGGCCAGGGCGTGGGCGGCTGCGGCCGGGAAGCGGAACGCCCACCCGGATTTGAAACCCTTGGGCAACAGGTCCTGGCCGGCCGGGCTGCGAGCCTCGGCGCTATAGGCGTTGCGGGCGGTCGGCGGCGGCAGGCGCCGCGCCAGCGGCAATTTGCTCAGCGGCTGGCCGCGGGCGTCGAGATAGGGCCCCAGCGTCGCGTCGGTGTCGCGAAGCACCAGCCGCGCGCCATAGGGGGTCTTGCCGTCGGCGAAATTGGCGACCGTCATCAGCGCGTTGGCGCCTTCGCGGCCGGCCAGGCCGAACACCATCTTGTTCCAACCGAAGCTGGCCGACTGCTGCAGCCGCCAGCGCACGCCGCCGGACCGGTCGGCCCGCCATTCGGACACCTCGCCAGGATAGGTCATGCGCGAGAGCTGGGCGTAGCCTTCAAAGGCCTCGCGCACGCGGCTGGCGGCGAGGGTCATGTCGGCGGACTTGCAGGGCGTGGCCGCCGCCTTGGCGCGGGCGCGGCGTTCCAGCTGAGCCAGCTCGCCCTTGTCGGCGCCGGACCTAATGGCCGCGCCGTGCGCCTGCATGCGCCCAGCCGCCAGCGCCGCGCCGACCGGCGGCGCGAACAGGCCGCACCTGGCGTCGGCGGCGGTCATCACCGTGCGTTCGTAGAAGAGGTCGGCGGCGGCTGCGACCGAAACTCCGGGCGCTGCGAGAAGCCCCCCCGCCGCGGCCAGCCCCATCCATCCACACACGACGCGCCGCGCGGTTCTGCGCGTACTCGTCATGCCTTCTGTTTTTCTCGTATAGGTTCGAGATCTTGCGGCCGAGCCTAACGGCCCGGTCTTTCCGTTCCGTTATCGAGACGCCGTCGACGCCAATGCTGCTTTCCTCCGACATCTGGGTCGCCGCGCTGATCCGCCGCGTGGAGTTGGGCGGCGGCTTCGCCGTCGTGGTGCGCAAGGGCGATGCGCGGGCCGGCAGCGTGCTGGTCAAGGTGCTGAACCGCGGCGACGGCTCGGTCCGGCTCTATGCCGAGGCCACCCGCGGCGACGGCGAGCGGGTCTGGATGCGCCCGGCGGTGTCCGACCAGGAGGCCGATCTCGACAAATACATCGAGCGCGCGATCCGTATCGATCCGGACATTTGGGTCGTGGAGATCGAGGATCGGGAAGGCCGCCACTTCCTGATCGAACCGGTCGAACAGGGCTAACCAGCGCGGTTACCGCGCGATTCACCGCCTTTCTCAACGGGGCCGAAAGCACGCTCGTGGCACACAGCGGCGTTCCACGAACGCGAGCGCTTGCTTGGTATGCTCTTCCTGCTGAACGACGTCGTCCTGAACCTGAGTGGAGCGAAGCTGTCGCCGAAGATGGCGGGCCGCAGGTTCCGGGCGCTGCCGTTCAACGTCGTCAGCAAGCTGGGCCAGGAGCTCTACGCCGAAGATCCGCTGCTGCATTTCGACAGGCCCGAGCGCGCCCGGCGGCTGGCCACCCTGATCATCGCCAAGGCGCCGTCGATCAACGCGGCGCTGTTCGTCGCGCCGGCCTACGGCTGTGCGCCGGAGGACGTGACCCTGCGCTACGCCAATGTCGACTTCGAGGTGATGGCGCGGCTGTCGAGCCGCCAGGACCAGGGGATGCTCGACACCGTTTGGACCGATCGGCAGGTCTGGCGGCGCCTGGCCGCATAAGGCGGGCTTTCGCACAGCGCCGCGCTGCGCTAAGCGCCGTCCATGAGCACCTCTCCCGCCGCCGAGGCCGCGCGCCGGCGCACCTTCGCCATCATCTCCCATCCGGACGCCGGTAAGACGACTCTGACCGAAAACCTGCTGCTGGCCGGCGGGGCGATCCGGGCGGCCGGCGCCGTGCGCGCCCGTGGCGAGAACCGCCGCACCCGATCGGACTGGATGAAGATCGAGCGCGAGCGCGGGATCTCGGTCTCGGCCAGCGTGATGACGTTCGACCACGACGGTCTGATGTTCAACCTGCTCGACACCCCGGGCCACGAGGACTTCTCGGAAGACACCTACCGCACTCTGACGGCGGCCGACGCGGCGGTCATGGTGCTGGACGCCGCCAAGGGCATCGAGCCGCAGACCCTGAAGCTGTTCGAGGTCTGTCGCCTGCGCGACATCCCGATCGTGACCTTCATCAACAAGATGGACCGCGAGGCCCAGGACCCGATCGAGCTGCTCGACGAGATCGCCTCCAAGCTGGCGCTCGATCCGGCGCCGCTGTTCTGGCCGGCGGGGTCGGGCGGCCGCTTCAAGGGCATGCTGGACCTACGCAGCGAGCAGTTCGTGCCCTTCGCCAAGAAGGGCTCGGATTCCGAAGAGGGCCATCCGGCGCCGGTCGCCTTCCGCGGCAATGCGATCGTCAGCTACCTCGATCCGGATGAACAGGCCGAGCTGGAAGAAAACGCCATGCTCGTACAGGAGGCGTCCAAGCCGTTCGATCCAAAGGCGTTCCTTGAAGGCCACATGACCCCGGTATTCTTCGGTTCGGCCCTGCGCCACTTCGGCGTCGACCAACTGCTGGCCGGGCTGGGCGCCTATGCGCCGCCGCCGAAGGCCGTCGCCGCCGTGCGCGGGGGCGAGCCGACCCATGTCGCCCCGGGCGACAAGGAGGTCACCGGCTTCGTGTTCAAGGTCCAGGCGAACATGGACCCGAACCACCGCGACCGGATCGCCTTCCTGCGGCTGACCTCGGGCAAGTTCCAGCGCGGCATGAAGCTCAAGGTGCAGAACACCGGCCGCCAGTTGTCGGTCAACGCGCCGATCATGTTCTTCGCCTCCGACCGCGAGCTGGCCGAGGAGGCCTATGCCGGCGACGTCATCGGCATTCCGAACCATGGCGTCCTGAGGGTCGGCGACAGCCTGTCGGAAACCGGGACGTTGCGCTTTGCGGGCCTGCCGAACTTCGCGCCGGAAATCCTGCAGCGCGTTCGAGTCAAGGATCCGCTGAAGGCCAAGCACCTGAAGAAGGCGCTGGAAGGTCTGGCCGAGGAGGGCGTCACCCAGCTGTTCCGGCCGGTGATCGGGGCGGACTTCATCGTCGGGGCCGTCGGCCAGCTGCAGTTCGAGGTCATGGCCGACCGCCTGGCCAACGAGTACCAGCTGGAGGTGATCTTCGAGGCCTCGCCCTATGCCGAAGCGCGTTGGCTGTCGGGCGACAAGGCCGACGTCGAAGATTTCGCCAACAAGCACAAGGGCGCCATGGCGAGCGACATCGACGACCAGCCGGTGTTCCTGGCCAAGTCCGCTTGGGAAATCGGCTATGTCGGCGAACGCTTTTCGAAGATCGGCTTCGAGCGTTCCAAGGAACGTGCTTAACAGCCGTTAAGCAAATTCGGCGCCAGAGCGCGGCTGGCGCCGAACACATTTTATTCAGTTATTGTTAACCATAACCCGTGCGTTAACCACTTGTTTACGATCTCGGCTCCGGCTTTGCTGTTTCCGGTCTGAACCTTCCGTAGGCGTCCCGTGTTGAGACGTCGCGAGGTGATCGGAGCCTTCGCATGTTCGAGTTCGGTCGAGAGCTGAAGCGTCTGTTCGGCGCAGATGCGGTGAACGCCCCCCGCGACGGACTGACCGGCGGCGACGCATCGCTGCTGGAGCTGCTCGACTTGCGGATGATCGCCGAGGAGGGCCGAGCCGCGGACATCGCCGCCGGCCGGGTCGGCGCCAAGGACAAGGCCCAGCGCCGCCTGGAGAGCGCCATCGTCTGGCGCGAGGTCGCTCGTCGCTCGGGCGACGCCGCCGTCCTGCGCAAGGCTGCGGCGACGGCCGAGGCGGCGGCCGAGGCCTTCGACCGCGAGCGACGGCCCGACGGCTGGGCCCGCGCCCGCTGCGAGCAGGCGTTCTGCGCCATGCTGGGGGCCGAACTGTTCGGCGACGACGGTCTCAACGCCGCGGCCGATGTAGCTTTCCGCGAGGCTCGCGCAGCGGCCCGTGGGGGACTCTCGCTGCCGCTGGCCGACATCGGCATCGCCGCCATCGAGGCGCGCGAGCAGATGGCGAGCGGCGACGCCCGCGGCGCCCGAGCCGTGGCCCTGCGCTTCGCCGTCCCGATCGCCGGACTTGAGAGCCTGACCAAGCGGTGCCGCGCCGCCCGGCTGCTGGCGGTGGAGGCGCGGCTGGTGCTGGCCGACATCCTGATCGGCTGGGGCGCGAGGCTGCGCGATGACGACATCCTGGCGGCCGGCCGCGAACAGGCCGAACGCGCCGCCGAGGGCCTGGACCCGGCCTACGAACCGCTGAGCTGGGCCCGCGCCGCGTCGCTGCGCGGCCACGCCATGGCGCTGCAGGGTGAGGGCGCCGGGGAGGTCGAGGTGCTGGCCCAGGCGGTCAGCGCCCTGGCCGACGTCGCGGGCGAGCTTTCGCGGGACCACAGTCCGCTCGATTGGGCCCGGGTGCAGACGGCCCTGGCCCAGGGCCTGCAGGCGCTGGGCGAGGCCGGCGCCTCGGAACGCGCCTACGAGCAGGCCGTCACCTGCTACGACCGCGCCGCCCATGTGCTGAAGAGCGCGCCGGGTCTGTCGCTGCGGGCGTTCGGGGCCTCGAATCGGGCGCTTTGCCTGGCGCGCTCGGCCGAGCTGTCGGGCGACCTGACCGTGCTCGACGCGGCTGAAGCCGCCTTCAAGATCGAACTGGCGGCGATCTCGGCCAAACGCGAGCCGGCGGCCTGGGCGCTGCTGCAGGTCAATCTGGCCCGTCTCTACGAAGCGCGCATGGACATCACCGGCGTCGACCGCGGCGAGCGGGCGAGCGCGGCCTTTGCGCTCAACGCCGCTCTGGACGTGTTCGGGGAACTCGGCCTGCGCTCGCTGAGCATCATCGCCGCCGATGCGCTGGAGCGGTTGGCCAGCGCGGGGGCTTCTGCGCGCTCCGCTTCGTAGCGAGGCCTGTACAACTCCTGGTCGGCCATGCCACCGTCGTGCAACGACGGGGGGAAGCATGGGCTTGAGATCGCTTGCGATAGCGCTTTGCCTGCTCACGGCCGGGGCGGCCTGGGCCGAGGGCGACGAAAAGCCGGATGTGCGCGCCAATTGGCTGCAGCGCCCCAGCGAGCGGGACATCATGGCGGTGTGGCCGAGGGAGGCCTGGGCCAAGGGCGTGGGCGGGCGCGTAACCCTGAAATGCCGGGTCAGCCTGCGCGGGACGCTGACCGATTGCACGGTCGCTGCGGAGGAACCCGAGGGGGCCGGATTCGGGGAGGCCGCCCTGGCGCTGGTGCCGCAGTTCCTGCTGAAACCGGGGCTGCGTGACGGCAAGCCCGTCGAAAGCGACATCGGCATTCCGATCAGGTTCGCGACCCCCGATCTGCCGACCGGCACCTATATTCCGGGCGCCGGGACCGTGGGCGGCAAGACCAGCCTCAGCAACATCGTCTGGCTGGAGGCGCCGGCCTACGAGGAGGTCGTGGCGGCCTATCCCCGCAAGGCCCGCGAGAAGCGCCAGAACGGCCGCGTCGCGCTCAACTGCCAGTTCAAGGGCGGCGGCAGGCTCGGCTACTGCCAGACGATCCAGGAGGAGCCGAGCGGCTATGGACTCGCCGCCGCAGCGAAGACGCTGACGCCACGCTTTCTGGGGCCAGATCAGCTGCCGAACGGAGACAGCACCAAGGGCATGGCCGCCCAGATCGCCTTTGTGTTCGACAGCGACATGCTCGACGCCGACAAGCGGGTCGTCGGCAAGCCGTCCTGGGCCAGGTTGCCGACCGGAACCGAGGTCGTGGCGGGCTACCCCGCGGCCGCCGCGAAGGCTGGCGTCCGAGGCGCGCGGGTCGTGGTCGGCTGCACGGTTGCGGCCCAGGGCCGGCTTGCGACCTGCGCGGTCGAGAGCGAGGAGCCGACCGGCTACGGCTTTGGTTCGTCGGCCCTGACGCTTGCTGGCTCGTTCCAGGTCAAGCCGTGGAGCGACGAAGGCCTGCCGATGATCGGCGCCAAGCTTCGCGTTCCGATCCGGTTTCAGCTTCCGGACGCGCCGCCCGCCCCTTAGGCGGCGGCCATGTCGCCGGCTTTGCGGCGCATGCGCCAGAAGCGGATCGTGCGCTGGGCGGCCTCGCGAGGCAGGTTCTCGTAGAGCTCGCCGTACTCGCGCGCCCGGCCCATGGCGTTGGCGTCGCGGTCGAGGATCAGCACCGCGAAGGTCAGGTAGAGCGAGCGCTCGAACCCGGCGGCCTTGCAGACGATCGACAGGGCGTCGAGTTCGCGCCGCTCCAGGATCCGGCGCGCGGTGTGGAAGTCGATGTCGGCCAGTTCGCTCAGCGCGACCAGGAACTTGGTGGTCTCGCGCGCGCGCAGGAAGCCGGCCAGCACCTGGGGCGTGATCGCGCCGCGCAGGCGCAGCACGCGGATCTGCTTTTCGGCCTCGGCGTAGTCGGAGGGCAGGGCGCCGTCGCGGAACGCCAGCTGCTTGCGGCCGGCGGCCAGGGCGGCGTCCAACTCGGCCGGGTCGACCGCCTCGTTGCGGGCCAGGATCTCGCCGCGCAGCCGCGCCTCGACCACGAAGTACATCTCGTTCAGCAGATCGACGGGCAGCGACTTGCGGGTGACCACCGCCTCGTGCAGCGCCGGGTTTTCGACCGCGCGGTCGACGACCATCTCCTGCACCTCGCGCGACATCGCCGCGCCCTCGTTGGCCAGCAGCACGCCCAGGGTGGCGTCGTCGCCGCGCTCGACGATGGCCTCGGACACCGCCTCGGAGACGATCGGTCGCTGGGAGATGGCGCGCAGATGGTCCTGGCCGCGGGTGCGGGCCACGGAGAGCAGGTCATCGTCGGTCAGCGCCCGGGAGTTCGCCAGGACGGGGCGGGCGACGTCGATGGAGACGTCGCGGGCCAGGTCGCGCAGCAGGCTCCGCGGCGGGGCCGCGGCGGTCGACATCCGCAGGGCCAGTTCCCCGCGCACAGCTTCCTCCATCTCGCCGGCCAGCTGGCTGAGCACGTCGTCGAACAGCTCCATCTCCTCGCCGCCGCGCACATCGTCGCTGGAGAAGAACAGGTCGGTGACCCCGCGCAGCAGCTCGCGCCGGCGCTCGCTGGACGGCTCCTTGGCCATCTCGATCAGGTCGTGAAGCTTGCTGCGGGCCATGTAAGCGTCTTCTTCAGAAGGCGCCCGGACGGGCGTCCGGTGCGACGGTCTTGGCGCTCGGCGGCGCATCGGGCTGTTCGCGCGCGCCGGCGGTCCGGTCCGCAGCGGTCAGCGGACGGGTGAGGCCGACGACGATGGCGAGAACGGCGCGCATGTCGCCATCGTTAACCGCGAGCCGCTTAAAGCTCGCCTAACGGCTGAGCTTAACGCCCCCGCCACCATGTCAGGCCGATGCGCTCGGCCCGGTCCAGCAACGCGTGCAGCGCCACCCCCATCAGCCCCAGCACCACCAGGGCCGCGATCATCCGAGCGGTCTGCAGCTTGTTGCCGGCGTCGAGGATCTGCCATGCCAGGCCCCGAACCCCGCCGGACCCGGCCCCGAACTCGGCGACCACCGCCCCGATGATCGCCAGGCCGGCGCCGACCTTGTGGCCCTCGAGCAGGAACGGCACGGCCGACGGCAGGCGCAGCCGCATGACCCGCTGCCAGCGCCCGGCGCCATAGAGGTCGAACAAGCGCTCCAGGTCCGGATCGGCCGCCCGCAGGCCGGTCACAGCGCCTGAGAAGATTGGGAAAAAGGCCACCAGCACCGCCAGGGCGACGATGGCGCGCTGCGGATGGTCGATGCCGGCCCAGATCAGCACCAGCGGCGCGATGGCCACGACCGGCGTGACTTGCAGCACCGAGGCCAGCGGGCGCACGGCGGCCTCCAGCAGCGGGTTGAGGCCGACGATCACCGCCAGTCCGACGGCGATCAGGCTGGCCACGACCAGGGCGATCAGCGCGGTCGAGAGCGTGATCCAGGCCGCCGCGGCCAGGCTGGGCAGGTTCTCGACCAAGGCGACCGCCACGCCGGACGGCGGCGGCAGGAAATAGGCGGGGACGCCCAGGGCGCGGACGGCGATCTCCCAGGCGGCCAGCAGCAGGGCGACCAGCGCCAGCGGCGCGAGGATGCGGCTCATCGAGCGGCCTCCATCCCCTGGGCCAGCAGGCTCGACACCTGCTCGACCGCCGCGCGGAAGACTTCCGAGGTGCGGAACCCCGGCGAGCGGGGCAAGGGCGCATCGATACGGGCGACGCCGGCCAGGCGTCCGGGGCCGCGGGTCAGCACCGCGACGCGGTCGGCCATGTAGACCGCCTCCTCGACATTGTGGGTCACGAAGACGATGGCTGGGCGCGAGGCGTCCCACAAAGTCAGCACGTCGTCGGCCAGGGTGCGGCGGGTGATTTCGTCCAGCGCCGCGAAGGGTTCATCCAGCAGCAGCAGGCGCGGCTCGGTGACCATGGCGCGGGCCAGGGAGGCGCGCATGGCCATGCCCCCCGACAGCGTCGCGGGGCGCGCGTTCTCGGCGCCGGCCAGGCCGACGCGGACCAGCGCCTCGCGGGCGCGCCGCCGGGCTTCCTCGGTCGGCGTCCCGCTGAGCTCAAGCGGTAGGGCGACGTTGGCCTGCGCCGTCAGCCAGGGGGCGAGGGTCGGGGCCTGGAACACGACCGCGGTCTCGCCGCGGCCGGGCTTGCGCTCCAGGATTCCGCGGGTCGGGGCCTCCAGCCCGGCCAGCAGCCTCAGGGCCGTGGACTTGCCGCAGCCCGACGGCCCGACCAGCGCCAGGATCTCACCGGCCTCGACGCCCAGGTCGATCGGCCCCAGCGCGCGGCCGCGCCCCGGATAGTCGACCTCGACGTCATTCAGCGCCGCGAGGGTCACTTCGCCGCCGGCGTCACGAACTGCAGCGTGTAGGCGCTCTTGTAGTCCATATCCTTGGGGTAGACCCCTTGGCTCGCGGCGACGTTGAAGAATTCGGCCCAGCGGGCGTCGGTCATCACGCCGACGCCGGCGGTCTGGGCGTCGCCCGAGTCGACGATGCCGTACGACTTCAGCTTCTCGCGGGCCTGGTCGAGGACGTCCTGGGTCATTTCCGGGTTGTCCTTGCGGATCAGCGCGTCGCCGGGCGCGGCGTCGCCGTGGAGGTAGCTCTTCCAGCCGGCGGCCGAGGCCTCGACGAAGGCCTTCACAGCGGCCGGGTTCTTGGCGATCAGGCTGTCGGGAACCAGGACCATGGTGGCGTAGCCGGGATAGCCCTCGTCGGCGAGCAGGAACACCTTGGGTTTCAGGCCGGCTTGTTTCTCGATGGTGTAGGGCTCGGACGTCACATAGCCCTGCTGGACGACGCGCTTGTCGGCGAGGAACGGCGCGGCGTTGAAGGTGTATTTGCGCACCTGGTCGTCGGTGAACCCGTACTTCGACTTCAGCCACACCCAGAAGGCGGTGACCGAGGCGTCGGACAGCAGGATCGGGCGGCCCTTCAGGTCGGCGATCTTCTCCAGGCCCTGGTCGGGGTGCGCGATCAGGACCTGCGGGTCCTTCTGCATCATCGCCGCCACCGCCTTCACCGGGATCTTCTCCTTGGCGAGGTTCATGACGATGAAGCTGTTGGAGCCCATGCCCGCCTCGACCGCGCCGGAGGCCAGCAATTGCGGCACGTTCACGCCTGGGCCGCCCTGCACGATCTGCACGTCCAGGCCGCGCTTGGCGTACTCCCCGGTGGCCAGCGCCTGGTAGAAGCCACCCTGTTCGGCCTGGGCGCGCCAGTCGGTGGCGAAGCGGATGGTGGTGCGTCCGTCGGGGGCCTTGGCGGCCTCGTCCTTCTGGCTCGGAGAGCAGGCGCAGGCGAGGGCCGCGAGCGCGACGGCGGCGAGACGCAGGAGTTTCATCGAGTTCCCCAACTTTCAGCGCGGCGAGCCTAAGCGCAGGCGCGCGCCGTTCCAAGGCCGGCGGAGGTGAAAATCAGGCCGCGGCCACGCCCCCGGGCTCCCCGAGCCAGAGGGTCAGGACGTCGTGCAGCGCCTGGATCTGGATCGGCTTGCCGACCGCAGCATTCATGCCGGCGCGCAGGCAGGCGGCCTCCATCTCCGGCATGACGTCGGCGCTCATGGCGATGATCGGCACCGCGGCGCAGACGCCGCCCAGAGCGCGGATGGCCCGCGTCGCCTCCAGCCCGTCCATGCGCGGCATATGGACGTCCATCAGGATCAGGTCGCAGCTGCTGGTCTGGGCGGCGGCCACGGCCTCTACGCCGTTTTCCGCCAGAATCACCTCGCAACCCAGCAGGGCCAACACGGTCGCGCCGAGCTCACGATTCATTGGATGGTCGTCCACCAGCAGCACGCGGGCCGCCAGCGGGGCGGCGGCTTCCGGCGAGACGGCCTCGCGAACCGGCCCAGCAGCGCGGCGGGCCGGGATCTCAAACCAGAAGGTCGCCCCCGCGCCCGGCTTGCTCTCGACCCCGATCTTGCCGCCCATCAGCTCGGTCAGACCCCGGCAGATGGCCAGGCCCAGTCCAGTGCCGCCATGGGTCCGGCTGACCGAGGAGTCGCCCTGGCTGAACCGCTTGAACAGCCGCGCAGCCTGCTCGGAGGGGACGCCCGGCCCCGTGTCGGTGACCCGGAAGCGCAACAGCACGCCGTCCGGCTCCTCGATGGCCTGCAGGTCGAGGCGCACCCGACCCTGGTCGGTGAACTTGATGGCGTTGGAAAGCAGGTTGAGCAGGATCTGCCGCACCCGCAGGTCGTCCAGCATCACCGGCGCCTCGACCGGGCCGATGAAGCCGAGTTGCAGGTCCAGGCCCTTGCGGCGGGCGGCCTCGGCGACGATGGCCATGGCGTCTTGCGCGACGTTGCGCGGATTGATCGGCGCAGGCGAAAGCTCGACCTCGCCGGCCTCGACCTTCGAGAAGTCCAGGATGTCGTTGACCACGGTCAGCAGCGAGGCGCCGGCGCGGTCGATCAGCGCCAGCTGCCGCCGCGCGGGCTCGGGCAGGTCCTCGCGCTTGAGCAGCACCTCGGTGAAGCCGACGATCGAGCTCATCGGCGTGCGGATCTCGTGGCTCATCGTGGCCAGGAATTCGGTCTTCGCCTGGCCAGCGGCCATCGCACGGGCCTGGGCGGCGCGGGCGATGCGCGTGCGCCGGGCCCATAGGCGCTTCATGCGCTTCTGGTCGGCGATGACCATGGCGGTGGCCAGGCTCGTGAAGAAATTGATGGCGATCAGGAACTGGAGGCTGCGGGTCCGCTCGGCCAGGCTCCAGGTCGCGCCGCTGGGCGGCGAGGGCAGGCTGACGACGAGGCTCGACAGCACCACGGCCATGATCATCGCCCCGACCGCCGCCCCGCGCGGCCCCAGCCGGAAGGCGAGCAGGGCCATGAGCGGGAACAGCAGCAACGGCATGGGAAAGCGGATCGGCAGGACGCTGACGAAGCTCATCGCCGCGACCAGACCGTAGAGGCATAACTGCTCGAACGGCGTGCGGCGGAAGTCGCGGACCATGTCCGGGCGGACGACCATCAGGCTGGCCGGCAGCATGATCGCCATGCCCAGGGCGTGACCATAGAACCACCCCGTCAGCACCGTGTTGAAGCTGCGCCCGTAGAGGGTGAAGACGTCGGCGGCCAGGATCGCGGTCAGTGCGGTGGCCGGAGCGATGACCAGCAGCAGCAGACGAGCGACCCGGTTCATGCTGGTCAGGCGCATGGTTTCGCCGCAGACCTTGCGCGCCAACCACGCGGCGGCGACGGCCTCGCCGATGGTCAGCGCCGGGAAGGTCGCCGCGGCGGCGAGCGGATTTCCGACCAACAGGTTGTAGGCGAACTGGGCGGTGAAACAGGCCGCGCCGGTGGCGAGCCCCCAACGCCTGGGCAGGAGCAGGAAACCGGCCGCCAGGATGCCGCCAGCCAGCCAGATGGTGGCGATGCCGGCGCCTTCACGGGTCAGGCTCAGGCTGAACGCCATGCAGACGCCGTAGGCCACAGCCACGCCGCTGCTAAGCGCCAGATTGTAATACCAGGTCCGAGCCGTCATGGGGTTCCCGCAGGTCCGCACGATGCTGCGCTCGGGTTGGACACCAAACGCTTAAGGAGACGGCGAAGGGACTGTATGTCGCAGGCGCCCGGAATCTGGGCGACGTGGCGCTGACCTTGGCGCCCCGGCACGAACCATGCGACCTCCTGCAGGTGTGGTCGCGAAGCAAGGGGGCGGATCGGTGCGCGCGCGGTTCGGATGGGGAGGAATGCTGGCCGTGCTGGCGCTGGCCCAAAGCGCGCACGCCGACGGAGCGCAAAACGCCCGTGAACGCCGCGCCGTGTCGGCAAGCGGTTTGCCTGCCGCCGCGGTGGTGTACGTGAAGTCGGACCTGGTGGTGGCGATACGGAACCGCGGCACGCCTGTGGCCGGCGGCGGGGTGATCGAGGGCGTGGTCCTGCAGGGAGAGGTGATCTCCGACGAGGCCGAGCGGGTGATCGGCTACCGTTCGATGCGCTCGACTGTGAATGTCGACTGCGTCCGGCGGCGGGATCTGGTGGTCAAGATGACCGTATTCTCCGAGCCGCAGGCCAAGGGCGTGGCGATCAATCGCCAGGTGCCGGGCGGCTGGGTGCAGCCTTCGCCTGACGCCTATCTGGGCCGAGTGCTGCGGGCGGTCTGTGGTCCGGCCCAGCAGGTCGAGGCTGCGCCGACGCCCGAACCCGCCAAGCCCGTGAAGGCGACGCCGGCCAAGGCTGTCCCGTCCAAACCCGCCGCCAAACCCGCCAAGGGCGCGCCGGCGAAGGTCGCCGAGCTCGCGCCCGATCCGCCGCCGGCCGGGCCGCCGGTTCCTGCCGAAGAAGCGCCGATGCGCACGGCGGTCGACGCGCGGGAACGACCGACCGCCCAGGCGCCG
>NZ_JAPMTQ010000003.1:0-255335 GCF_026411515.1 Phenylobacterium sp. 58.2.17
TCTACGGGACCGCCCCGTTCCCGTCAACCAGACTTTTCAGTCTTTTTTCGAGAACTCCGAGATCAACTCGAAACCCTCGAAATGGTCGACGCCCAGACCGTTCCGACGCCTGCAAACCCAAGAAAACCAAGGTCTTCCGAAGTTCGTCCCGGCGGCGTCCCCGTCCAGGGAGGCGGCTATCTAGAGGGCCGCCCCGTCCTCGTCAACCCGGCTTTTTCAGCTTCTTTTCGAAGGCCTCCGGAAGAACCGGAAAACATCCGAAAACGGATCGACTCTCGACCGCTTCGCCATCGGCAAACCCAAGTGATCCAAGGGATCTCTTCAGTCCGTCCCGGCGGCGACCCGTCCGAGGAGGCGGCTGTCTAGGCCCCTCCCCTGAGGGAGTCAACAGCGCGCATGACGCTTCGATGAAACGGGTGGGGAGAACTCTGTGGGAACCGCCCGATCTGGCCCCCGCGCAGGGTCGGAGAGCGGCCGCACACCTTGTAGAAAGCCTCGCGTCGGCATCTAAGAGACGAACTAGGAGACTTATTGAAGCAATGCTCTCGCAAAAGGCCCGCTACGCGCTTCGCGCCCTCGTCGAGCTGGCGCGCGCCGACGGCGCCCAGGTCACGTCCGGAGAACTCGCCGTCCGCGCCGACGCGCCGCGCAAGTTCCTCGAGGCGATTCTGCTGGAGCTCGCCCGCAACCGCATCGTGGTCAGCCGGCGAGGAAAGTTCGGCGGCTACACCCTCGCCCGGCCGCCGGCGGAGGTGAGCTTCGCCGAAGTGATCCGGGTCATCGACGGCCCCTTGGCCCTGGCCCCCTGCGTCAGCCGCCTTTCCTTCCGCAAATGCGAGGACTGTCCGGACCTAGCCACCTGCGCGCTGCGCGAGGCCCTGCTCAAGGCCCGCGACGCCACGTCCGACGTGCTCGAGGGGTACAGCCTGGCCGACGCCGCCAAATCCGGCGGCGCCGAGGTGTTCACCGCGCCGTGACGGTCAACGGCAGGTCTTCACCGGCCTGATCGCCTCGCGCGGCAACGCCTGCCCGATCTCGAAGCCGTCAATCGCATCGAGAGAGATCAGATGCGCCGAGAAATCGGGCTCCAGCCGAACCCCCACACGATAGCGCACGCCCAGGCGCCCCAATTTTTCAGCGTCGCCATAGTCATGGCTGCAACGTCCCGTCGACACGACGAGACGCTCAGGAAATTCGTGCCAGTAAATGAAGCGCTTTCCGCCGGGTGCGACGTCGATTTCGAGAGGCGCCTTGGTCCCAGACCGCCAATTGTTCTTCACGGCTTGAAAGCTGATCGGCGCGCCAGTCTCGTTGACCACCAGCACCCCTGCGGGCGGCATGCATGCGGCCATCGACAAAAGGCCAGCCACAGCAACAATTCTCCCTCGCATCATGGCTTCGTCACCGGCCAGGGGCGTGGAGGATTCTGCAACGGGCCCGTCTCGTTCCAGTTGCCCCGCCCCCATGCCAGCCCTTACCGCGCACAACCGAATTCAGTCCGCCAAGCACATTTGACGGCAGATAAAATGGCCCCAGTTGCTCCCCCTGATAGGTGTGCTGCTTCTCGTGCTCGATCGCATTCTGCGGATCCGGCCAGAGAGGTCCCTTGGAATTCTTCGGATCATATGGATCCCCATTCCAGATGACGGTATTGCCCAGCGTGATCGCGCTCACGCCGCCGACCGGGTTGTTCGTGAACTGAATGGCGTTATCACGGACCCTGATACGTGGGTTCTTGCCCATGACCTTGCCGACACCATGCCCCGCCAGGCCGACGAGCGTCCCTCAGCCCGTGGCGATATAGGCCTTCAAGCCGTCGGCCTCAGCCTCGACCTCGGAGATTTTCCACTTCACCAGGTCGCCGATGGAGATGATTCCGACTAGGCGCTCCTCGACGCACACCGGCAAGTGACGGACGCGGCGGTCGGTCATTCGACCCAGCAACGAATCCACCGTCTCTCCGGGCTCGGCGAAGATCACGTCGTGGGTCATGAAAGCCGACACCGGCTTGTCGAGCGCGGCCGCGCCTTCCTTGGCCATGGCGCGCACCAGATCGCGTTCAGAGACGATCCCGACCACCCGGTCGGCGTCCAGCACCACCATCGCGCCCACCCTGCGGGAATGAAGCAGGGCGCAGATCGCGCCGACGGTTTCCGCCGGGCCGACCGTGAACACCAGGTCGCCCTTGGCCTTGAGGATCTGAGACACAAGCATCTGCACGTTCTCCCTGACACCGTCAGGGAAGCGTCGCGCAGGACGCCAGCGAAATCAACGTTCTCGCGAAAACGTCAAGCTTGCTGGGCGCCCGCCACGCGGCCGAACGCGCCGATCAGCAGCAACCCGGCGATGTAGCCGAAGATATGCGCTTCCCAGGCCACCCCGGCCCCGCCCAGCCCCGGCGCGAAGCCGACCAGGGCCAGCATCAGGTTCACCGCGATCCAGCCGAGCGTCATGCTGATCACCGGCGGGCTGAGGAAGGGACCGGGGGTCGGGCGTCCAATCAGGCGCGCGGCCGCGCCCACCAGCCCGGCCACCGCGCCCGAGGCGCCGATCATCAGCGTCGTGCTGCCCGGATTGACCAGGCCGTAGCCCAGGCTCGCGAGCCCGCCGCACAGCAGATAGAAAATGAGAAAGATCAGCGCGCCGCGGAGGCTGGCCCCGAAGTAGCGCGCGACCGGCGTCCCGAACGCCAGGGCCGCACCAGCGTTCATGAGGGCGTGCGCCCAGCTGCCGTGCAGGAAGATGGCGGTGAACAGCAACGGCCAGCGGCCCTGCTCGAAGGCCGCCGAGGAAAAGGCGAAGTTCGCCAGCAGCCAGTTCTGCGGCAGCAGGGTCTGCACGAAGTAACCGCCGACGATGACCAGCGTGGCCACGACCGCCGGCCACGGGGCGTTGAAGATCGGCTGCCGCTCGTCGTCGCTCAAGATCCGCACTCCGCATCCGGCCGGAGAGAAATGACCGGCCCTTCACCCTGGTTGACCGCCGAGCCAAATCGCCAGGGCCAAATCGCGAGGGGTTGGTCCCTAGATACACTCAAGTTCGGCCAGTCTGAGCGCAATGTGCGACCGGCCGTCGTCTTTTTCGGGGAGCGCCTGCCCCCAAGGCCGCTCGGCCGCCCGGTCGCTCTTCGGGCCATCCTGCGCCGCAACCGCGCCTTGCGAAGGCCACGCTCGCCTGCGCATGGTTCCATGGCTCAACTGGTCTCGGATCCGTAACACCTGATGCGACGTCTCTTCGGCGCGGCCTCCGTGCTCGCTATCGCCCTGTCCCTGCCCGTGGACGCCTCCAGCTTCCCCCTCCCGAAACTGGGACGCGACAAGGCGGCGGCCGACACGGCGCCGGCGGCGCTGAAGCCCGGCGAGTGGGCGCAAGCGCGCTCCGACGTCGCCCCTGACCCGACCATCCGCTTCGGCGCCCTGCCCAACGGCATGCGCTATGCGATCCGCAAGCAGACGATTCCCCCGGGGCAGGCGGCGATCCGGCTGCGCATCGGCGCTGGCTCGCTGATGGAGACGGACGCCCAGCAGGGCCTGGCCCACTTCCTCGAGCATATGGCCTTCAACGGATCCAAGGCGGTTCCAGAAGGCGAGATGATCAAGATCCTGGAGCGGCTGGGCCTGGCCTTCGGCGCCGACACCAACGCCTCCACCAACTTCGACGAGACGGTCTACAAGCTCGACCTGCCGCGCACCAACGACGAGACGGTCGACACCGCCCTGATGCTGATGCGCGAGGCGGCCGGAAATCTGACCCTCGACCAGGGCGCCATCGACCGTGAACGCGGCGTGGTGCTGTCCGAGGAGCGCGCCCGCGACACCCCGCCCTATCGCATCTACAAGGAGCGGCTCGGCTTCTTCCTGAAAGGCCAGCGTCCGCCGACCCGCTATCCGATCGGCCAGGTCCAGGTGCTGGAGGCCGCGCCGGCCGCCGAGTTCACCGATTTCTACAACCGCTACTATCGCCCCGAACGCGCAGTGCTCGTCGCTGTCGGCGACTTCGACCTCGATGCGATGGAGGCCAAGATCAAGGCCAAGTTCGGCGACTGGACGCCGACCGGTCCGGCCGGCGAATCCCCGAACCTCGGGCAGTTGCAGCCGCGCAAGACCGAGGCCAAGCTGGTCATCGAGGCCGGTGCGCCGCTGTCGATGCAATTCGCCTGGATGCGCAAGCCGGACCTGGCCGCCGACACGGTCGCCAAGCGCAAGGCCGACCTCATCGAGCAACTGGGCTTCTCGGTGGTCAACCGGCGGCTGCAGCGCCTGGCGCGCGCCGGCCAGCCCCCGTTCCTCGCGGCCGGGGTCTTCAAGAACAACGAGTACGATGCGGCCGAGTCCACCCTGCTGATCGTCAATGCCGAGCCGGGCCGCTGGCGCGAGGCGCTGGCCGCCGCCGAGCAGGAGCAGCGCCGCGCCGTACAGTATGGCGTGCGCCAGGACGAGCTGGACCGCGAGATCGCCGAGTACCGCGCCAACCTGAAGGCCGACGCCGCCGGCGCCGCCACCCGCACGCCGGCCCAGCTGGCTGGCGAGATCGTCGCCTCGCTGGGCGAGCGCGAGGTCGTCACCGACCCGGCCCAGGATCTGGCGCTGTTCGAACAGACCGTGAAGGATCTGAAGGCCGAGAAAGTGTCCGCGGCGCTGAAAGCCAGCTTCGCAGGTGAAGGCCCGCTGCTGTTCATGGCCTCGCCCCGACCGATCGAAGGCGGTGAGGCGAGCGTGCTGGCCGAACTGGACGCTTCGCGCAAGGTGGCGGTGGCCGAGCCGTCGGCCGCGGCCGAGGTCGCCTGGCCCTACACGTCGTTCGGCGGCGCGGGCCAGGTCGTGGAGACCAAGGAGGCGCCGGACTTCGACACCACCTTCATCCGCTTCGAGAGCGGGGTGCGCCTGACCGTCAAACCGACGCGTTTCAAGGACGACGAAATCCTGGTGCGGGTGAACATCGGCGACGGTCGGCTCGACCTGCCCAAGGACGCGCAGAGCCAGGGATGGGCCTCCGGAGCCTATATCGAAGGCGGCCTCAAGCAGATCAGCGCCGAGGACATGGAGCAGGTGCTCGCCAGCCGCGTCTATGGCGCGCAGTTCAGCGTCGCCGATGACGCCTTCGTGCTGAGCGGCTCCACCCGGCCCGAAGACCTGGATATCCAGCTCCAGGTGCTGACCGCCTATGCGGCCGAACCCGGCTGGCGCGGCGAAGCCTTCACGCGGCTGCAGAGCGCATACAAGACCGCCAACGACCAGTACGAGTCCACCGACTCCGGCGTGCTCAGTCGCGACCTGTCGCTCTTGCTGCGCGAGGGCGACAAACGCTGGGCGTTCCCCAGCCGCGAGCAGATCGCCGACGCCAAGCTGGACGACTTCCGCAAGATGGTCGCCCCAGCCCTGGCCGACGGCCCGGTCGAGGTCGTCATCGTCGGCGACACCACGGTCGAAAAGGCCACCGAAGCCGTCGCCCGCACCCTGGGCGCGCTGCCGCCCCGTCCCGGAACCCAGGTCCCCGCTGCACAGCGCGAGGTCGGCTTCCCGGCCGGCGTGCAGCAGCCGGTGGTCCTGACCCACAAGGGCCGCGCCGACCAGTCGATCGGCTATATCGCCTGGCGCACCAACGACTTCTTCGCCGACCCGCAGAAAGCGCGGGACACCGCCGTGCTGGGCGAGATCCTGGAGCTGCGGCTGGTCGAAGAACTGCGCGAAGCGCAGGGGGCGACCTATTCGCCCAGCGTTGTCTACAGCCACAGCATGATCTGGCCGCGCTGGGGCTATGTCTCGGCCAGCGTCGAGATCCCTCCGGCCAAGCTCCCGAACTTCTTCGCCGACGTGAAGAAGATCGCCGCCGACCTGCGCGACAAGCCGGTGACCGCGGACGAGCTGGCCCGCGCCAAGAAGCCCAGGATCGACCAGATCGAAAAGATCCGGGAAACCAACGGCTATTGGCTGTCCGAACTGTCCGGCGCGCAGACCGACCCACGCCGCCTGGACGCGACCCGCGCCCTGATCCCCGGCACCGAACGGGTGACCGCGGCCGACGTTCAGCGCGCCGCCCAGGCGGTGCTGAAGGACGACGCCATGTGGATGCTAGAGGTCGTTCCGGCCAAGAAATAGGGAACGGCGCCGATCGTCGCGCCCCGCGCGGCATAGCGTCATATGGTCAAGCTGTGGCCGCTCTGGCTCTATGGCTCAAGCGAATCCGCGGCGCTGTCGCGGGGCTGGAACGGCAGTTGGGGGGCCTCGCCCGTATCAGCGACCCCATCGCGCAGGCTTGCACATGTTCGGGATTGGCCGATGATCGTTCCCCAGCCGAGGGGGCCGGCCCATGCTGCCGTTAGACCACATTCCATTTCCCGGCCCTGACCTGGCGGCGACGGCCGTGGCGTTCGCCGCATTGGGCTTCAACGTCTCCCCCCGGTGCGCCTATACCTCCCCCGACGAGCCGGGCGCCCGCTGGGACAATCACTGCGTCTTTCTGGACAAGGGTTGGTTCGACCTGCTGCAGGCGCACGGCGCCCCGCAACCTGTTCGGCCGGGCGGAGCGCTGTTCCTGACCGGCGACCTGGACGCGGCGAGCGCGCGCCTTTCCTCGATGCGGCAGCTCCCGCCCTATCGGCTCATCCGCGGCTGGGACGACGCGCCGGGTCGCGGCCAGGAGGATTTCGCGATGTTCGCCGTGCGTGAACGTATCAGCCCGCTCGGCCTGGCGGTCATCCAGCACCACTATCCCTGCCTGGACGCCTCGCCTGCCTGGTTCGTCCATCCCAACAGCGCGAAGGAAGTCGCCGGCGTGGCTTTCGCAGGCGCCGAGCCTGGGCCCTTCGCCCAGGCGGCGGCCGAAGCCCTGGACCTGTCGGGCTTTGAGTACTGGGAGCAAGCGGAATTCAGCGATGCGTTCGGCGAGGGCGTCGACTGCGCGGTCCGCGTCCGCGTCAGTTCGCTGGCCGCTGCGCGGGCGTCGCTGAGCCCCAGCCTGGCGGTGGTGGAATCAAAAGGGCGGCTGCATGTGACGCCGCCCTCCCCGCTCGGCTGCGGGTTCCTGTTCTTCGAGAGCTAGCGCCCTCGGTCGATCTCCGATCTGCAGGTTCGACGCGTCTCGTTCTGGCACGTCCGCAGCGTGGCCCTGAATCTGCTTGCAAGCCCCATGCGGTCGCCAAGGGCCGCCTCGGAGGCGTCGAGATGTTCCATTCGAACACGCAGCAGATGATCGACTACTGGCGCAGCAAAAGCGGCGTTTCGGGGCTGCCCGTGCGCGCCGACATTGATCCGACGGAGTTCGCCAAGCTGGCGCCCCAGGCCTTCATGCTGGGCCGCGAAAGCGCGGGGATCTATCCGGTGCGGCTGTCGGGGGCCCTGGTGTCCGAACTGCACCAGCGCGACTTGCGCGGGCGCAACTTCCTGACCCTGCTCGATCCGCTCGGCCGCCACGAAGTGCAGACCGCCCTTGAGACCGGCCGCCGCCGTCCCGAGCCGGTGGTCGCCCGTATCGACGCGCTCAGCGACACCGCCACGCTCGAATTGGAGCTGCTGTTCGCGCCGATCGCCGGAGGTCGTGGTTCGCCGGAGCGCTACCTCGGCCTCTATCAGCCGATTTCGCTGGTCGCCGCTCTGCGCGACGAGCCGATCCGCCAACTGTTCGTGCGCGAGGTCCACGGCGTGGGCCACGCCAACGAGGAAACCCATCGTCTGCGCCTGGCGACCCTCGACGGCCGCTGGGTCGCCTGAGGCTCAGAGTGCTTCGCCGGCGTCGTCCAAGATCCGGGATACGGCCTCTTCGGCCCGCGCGCGGGCGTTGGGGGCGTGGAACAGCTTGGCCTGCTGCTGGAACGCCAGGCTGACGCCCACCAACTCGAAGACGACCTGCCGACAGTAGTCGGGCGGCGCCTTGCCCGCCTTGGGCAGGTCCGCGGCCACCCGGACCAGGGTTTCGTGCCACTCGCGTTGCGACTCGACCAGCCGGTCGCGGATGGCGCCGGGCCGGTCGTCGTACTCTTGAGCCGAGACCGCGAAGATGCAGCCGCGCATGTCGGGCTCGCCCTCCAACCAATCGAACCAGCGGCTGAGCAAGGCGTCCATGCGCGCCCGGCCGCGCGGCATGGCCAGGCTGGGCTCGATCACACGGCTGCTGAACCGCGCGATCGCCTCCTCAAGCACCGCCAGCTGCAGCGCTTCCTTCGAGCGGAAGTGAGCGAACAACCCGCTCTTGGACAGTTCCAGGCTGTCGGCCAGCGGGCCGAGCGACAGTCCCTCCAGTCCGACCGCAACGGCCTGCTGGAGGGCCCGCCCGACGATAGCCTCTCGTGTCGCGGCGCCTTTTTTCATGCGCCGCACATTAGCACGATCGGTCGTTTTTTCAAGAATCGATAGCGGACGCCTTGTCCAGCGTCGCCAGGTCCTCGGCGGTCAGCGTCAGGCGGGCCGAGCCCATCAGTTCGTCGAGCTGCTCGAGGCTGGTCGCCGAGGCGATCGGGCCGGTCAGGCCCGGCTGGGCCATGACCCAGGCCAAGGCGACCTGCGCCTGTGACGCCGTCCGGGCGGCCGAGACCTCGTCGAGCGCGTCCAGGATACGCATGCCGCGGGCGTCCATCATCCGCTTGACGCCCTGGCCGCGCGGGCTCTTCGAAAGGTCGGCCTCGGTGCGGTACTTGCCGGTCAGGAAGCCCGAGGCGAGGCCGTAGTATGGGATCACCCCCACCTCGTTCTCGATGCAGACCTGCTGTAGCCCGCTTTCGAAGCCTTGGCGGGCATAGAGGTTGTAGAGCGGCTGCTCGCTGTTGTAGCGGGCCAGGCCCTTGGCCTGGCTGATCTCAATGGCGGACTTCAAGCGCTCCGGCGTGAAGTTCGATGAGCCGATGGCGCGCACCTTGCCGGCCTTGACCAGCCGGTCGAAGGCCTCGGCGGTCTCCTCCTGCGGGGTGTCAGGGTCGTCGCGGTGTGACTGGTAGAGGTCGATGTAGTCCGTCTGCAGACGCTTGAGCGAGGCCTCCACCGCCTCGACCATGTACTTGGCCGAGAGGCCCTTCATGCCCTCGCCCATTTCGGAGCCGAACTTGGTCGCCAGCACGATCTTGTCGCGCTTGCCGCCTTGGGCCAGCCACTTGCCGATCACCGTTTCGGAGGCCCCGCCGCCGGCCGGCGCCCAGCGCGAATAGACGTCGGCCGTGTCGACCATGTTGAAGCCGCCGGCCACAAAGGCGTCCAGCAACTTGAACGAGGTGGCCTCGTCCGCTGTCCACCCGAACACATTGCCGCCGAGCACCAGCGGCGCGACCTTCAAATCGGACTTGCCCAGCCTGCGCAGTTCCATCGTCGCCTCCCATGAAAATTGCTAAAAGAAAAAGGCCCCCTCCAATCGGAGAGGGCCAAATCATAGCGCTAAGCGGCCTTCTGGTCGTCCTCGTAGACCGGCGCGTCCTCCGCCGGCAGCGCGGCCCGCCCGCGGATGATGTCTGAGATCTTTTCGGCGATCATGATGGTCGGGGCGTTGGTGTTGCCCCCGACCAGGGTCGGCATGACCGAGGCGTCGACCACCCGCAGCCCCTCGATCCCGCGCACCTTCAGTTCGCCGTCGACGACCGCCATCTCGTCGCCGTCCGCGCCCATCTTGCAGGTGCCGACGGGGTGATAGATCGTCTCGGCGTGTTTGCGGATCCAGGCGTCGATCTGCTCGTCGGTCTCGACGTCCTTGCCCGGGAACAGCTCCTGGGTGCGGTAGGGATCCAGCGCCGACTGGGCGGCGACCTTGCGCATCATCCGCACGCCCTCGCGCAGGGCGCGGCGGTCTTCCTCGGTGGCCAGATAGTTCGCGAAGATCGCCGGATCGTCCGACGGATTGGCCGACCGCAGGCCGACGCGGCCGCGGCTCTCCGGCCGCAGCTGGCAGATGTGGAAGGTGAAGCCGTCCTTGGGAACCGCGACCTTGCCGTGGTCCTGCATGATCGCCGCGACGGTATGGACCTGCAGGTCGGGACGGTCGAGATCCGGACGCGACTTCAGGAAGGCGCCCGATTCCAGGAACTGCTGGCGGCCCAGCCCCTTGCCGAAGAACATGTAGTTCATGCCGATGGCCAGGGTCTTGATCAGGCCCTTGCGCAGCGAGTGGGCGGTGATCGGCTGCGGGCACTCCCAGGACATGCAGACGTCCAGGTGGTCCTGGAGGTTGGCGCCGACGCCCTTCAACGCCTTGACCACCGGGATGCCGAACTTGCCGAGCTCCTCGGGGTCGCCAATCCCCGACAGTTGCAGGATCTGCGGCGATTGCACGGCGCCAGCCGAGAGCAGCACTTCCTTGTCGGCGTGTACGACGCGCTTTTCGCCGCTCTTGGCGTCGATGTACTCCACGCCCGTGGCGCGGCCGTTCTCGATGACGATCTTGCTGGTCCGCGCGCCGGTGATGCAGGTCAGGTTGGACCGCGACAGGGCCGGGTGCAGATAGCCGCGGGCGGCGCTCCAGCGCTGGCCGTCGTGAATGGTCAGCTGGTACGGCCCCCAGCCCTCCTGCTGGAAGCCATTGAAATCGCTGGTGACCTTAAAGCCCGCCTGGCGGCCGGCCTCAACCGTGGCCGAGTAGATCGGGTTCGGGGTCGAGGCCTTGGAGACCTTCAGCGGACCATCGCCGCCGTGCCAAGCGTCGCCGCCGCCCTCAAGGCTCTCCGAGCGCTTGAAGTAGGGCAGCACGTCCCGATACGACCAGCCCTGAAGGCCCATCTGCCGCCACTGGTCGTAGTCGCGGGCATGGCCGCGGATGTAGATCATGCCGTTGATCGACGACGATCCGCCCCAGCCCTTGCCGCGCGGCCACCAGAGCTTGCGGTCTTCCAGATTCGGCTCGGCCTCAGTCCAGAACCCCCAGTTGTAGGTCCCTTGCTTGCTGATCAGCGCGCCGACGCCGGCCGGCATCTTCACCAGAATCGAGCTGTCTTTGCCGCCCGCTTCCAGCAGCAGCACCTTGACCTGCGGATCCTCCGTCAACCGATTGGCGAGCACGCATCCTGCGGACCCCGCGCCAATGATGACGTAGTCGAAGCGATCCATCTGTTCCGTCCCTAAACACTGTTAAGTTAGCCGCACACTGGCCGAACCCCGAGCGCGAGACAAGGGCCGCAGAACTCTGTTTTTGGGCGCCCCAGCGGCAGGTTTCCCCGGACGCCCGTCAGGAATCGGCCGGACGGCATGACGCCTTGAGCGCGATTGAGTTTCATGCGCCAATGGACTTAGGCGGCAATCCGGTCCTAACGGCAGTCCATGAGCGCCCAGCAGACGGCCTCGGCGGGAGGCGGACACCGCCTCCTTCGAGGCCTGAACCATCAGGTGACCGCCGGCCTGACCGTCGGCGCGATCGTCTTTCTCGCGGCGATCGCAGGCATCCTGCTGCGCCCCAGCGGACACCTCAGCACATTCTGGGCGGCCAACGCGATCCTGCTCGGCCTGCTGGTGCGGCGCCCCGACCTGGCGACCCCGGCCGGCTGGCTGGCCGCCGCAGCCAGCCTGATCGCGGCCGACACCCTCACCGGCAGCGGCTGGGCGCGTACGCTGCTGCTGACCGCCGGCAATCTGGCCGGCGTGCTGACCGGCTATCTGCTGTTCAAGCGCCTATCGCCCGAGGACCGGCTGCTGCAGCGGCCGGCGTCCCTGCTCTCGGTCACCCTGATCGCACTGGCCGCCTCGGCGGCGACCAGCGTGCTGGGGGCGGCGGTCAACGCCCTGCTCTTCCACCGCGACCCGATCAGCGGCTTCTTCATCTGGCTGGCGACGGAACTGGCCAACTACATCGTCGTGCTGCCGGTGGCGCTGACCTTCCCGCGCCCGTCGGACCTCAGGTGCTGGCTGACGCGCACCTTCACGACCCGTCCGCAGCTGCGCACGGCCGCGCCGCTGCTTCTCTACCTGATCAGCCTGGCGATGGTGCCATCGGTAGGCGGCCCCGGGGCCCTGGCGTTCCCGGTCCCGACCCTGCTTTGGTGCGCCCTCACCTACAGCCTGGCGGCCACGACGCTGCTGACGCTGTCCTTTGCGGTCTGGAGCCTGCTGTTCCTGTCGACGGCGTCGGCCTCGATGGGCTTCGTCTCGGTGATGGGTTTCGACCTGATGTCGCTGCGCCTGGGCGTGATGCTGGTGGCGCTGGCCCCGATCACGGTGGCCGGCGTCATGGCCAGCCGCAACGCCTTGCTTCGCGAAGCCGAGGTCGCCCGCCGCGCGGCCGAGGAGGCGATGAGCGCCCGCACGCTGCTGCTGGCGACCATGACCCACGAACTGCGCTCGCCGCTGACCGCCGTGGTCGGCTTCTCAGGCATGATGGCGCGCCAGGCCTACGGGCCGGTCGGTCATCCGAAGTACCTCGACTACGCCCAGTCGATCGAAATCGCCGGCTCGCACCTCAGCGAACTGGTCACCGACCTGCTCGACACCGCCAAGATCGAGGCCGGGCAGATCGAACTGTCGCCGACGCCGGCCTCCAGCCGCGAGATCGTCGAGCAGGCGTTGCGGCTGGTCCGGGGCCTGTCGATCGACGCCGGAGTCACGGTGGTGATGGAGCCCGGCGACTGGCCGGAGGTCCACGCCGACCACCGGGCCGTAAAGCAGATCCTGATCAACCTGCTGGCCAACGCGGTGAAGTTCTCGCCCCCCACCGGCCTGATCGAAGTCTCCTCCGAGGTCAGGAACGAACGCCTGGTGATCTGCGTCCGCGACTTCGGCCAGGGAATCCGTGAGGAGGACCTGGCCGTCCTCGGCCGCCCCTATGTCCAGATGGGAGATCGGGTGACCCGCGCCGAGGGCTGGGGCCTGGGCCTGGCGCTGTCGCACGACCTGATCGAGCGGCACGGCGGGCGCCTGGAACTGGACAGCAAGCTCGGCGCAGGCACCCGCGCATGTTTCGACCTGCCGCTGGCCGACGCCGAGCCGGAAGCCATGACCGCCGGCTCGGCCCGCTAGTCCCGCTAGCCCCGCGGCAGCGCGGTTTCCGGCATCTCGATGTCGATCTCCAGGGTCGAGACCTGATCGCCGCGATCGAGCTTGACCACCACGCGGTCGCGGTCGATCGGGATGTGCTTGGCGATCACGGCCAGGATCTCCTGCTGAAGGATGGCCGCCAGGTCCTCGCCGCCTCCCAGCCCCCGCTCATGGGCCAGGAGCAGCTGCAGGCGGTCGCGCGCCACGGGCGCCGAACGCCGCCCTTTGCCGAAGAAATTCAGGAGGCTCATGCGACCGCCTTGCGGCCGAACAGCCGGCTCATGAAGCTCTGACGTTCCTTGGGCACGCTGACGGCGACATTGTCGCCCATCAGCCGCCGCGCGGCCTCGCTATAGGCCTGGGCGGCCGGCGACACCGGGTTGTGCAAGGTCACCGGACAGCCGACGTTGGAGGCGCTGAGCACGTCCGGGCTTTCCGAGACGATGCCCAGCAGCGGGATCGCCAGGATCTCCAGCACGTCCTCGACGCTCATCATCTCGCCCTTGGCCGCGCGGGCCGGGTCGTAGCGCGTCAGCAGCAGCTGTTTTTCCATCCGCTCGCCGCTCTCGGCGCGCTGGGTCTTGGAGTCCAGCAGGCCGATGATGCGGTCGGAGTCCCGCACCGACGAGACTTCCGGATTGGTGACCACCACCGCCAGGTCGGCGAACCGCATGGCCAGCGTGGCGCCCTTCTCGATTCCGGCGGGGCTGTCGCAGATCACCCAGTCGAACTGTTCGCGCAGATCTTCGATGACCCGCCCGACACCTTCCTCGGTCAGGGCGTCCTTGTCGCGGGTCTGCGAGGCCGGCAGCAGGCTGAGCGTCTCGACCCGCTTGTCGCGGATCAGGGCCTGGGCCAGCTTGGCGTCGCCCTGGACGACATTGACGAGGTCGAACACCACCCGCCGCTCGGCCCCCATGACCAGATCGAGGTTACGCAGGCCGACGTCGAAGTCGACCACCACCACCTTCTGGCCCGCCTGGGCGAGCGCCGCGCCCAGCGACGCCGAGGACGTGGTCTTGCCGACGCCCCCCTTGCCCGACGTGACGACGACTACCTTGGACATGTCTCACCGTTCCTTCCCCTCGCCCCACGACGAGCAACGCAACTAGCCGAGCGCCGAGAGGCGCAAGGCCCCACGATCGCAGCGGACCTGGACGGCATGGCCATGGAGGTCGGGCCCCCAGTGCTCGGCCGTCCGATACAAGTGATCGACCCCGACCAGCTCGGCCTCGAGCCGGCGGCAGAAGATGCGGGCCTCGGCGCCGGTCCGCAGGCCGGCGATCGCCCTGCCCCGCAGCGCGCCGTAGACGTGGATCGAACCGCCGGCGAGCACCTCGGCCCCCGAGGCGACCGCGCCGACGATGGTCACGTCGCCCTCCTCGAAGATCACCGACTGGCCGGAGCGCACCGGCCGGTCGATCAGCAGCGACGGAGAAACCGGCGAGGCGGCGGGGACGTCGACGGCCTCGGGCGCGACCGCGGCCGCCACGTCGCTGCGGGCCTTGCGGGCGACGTTGCCGTGCAGATTGGTCGGCAGGTGCGCCCATGGCGTTCCATTGAGCCCGGCCGGGCGCAGCCCCTCGACGCCGATCAGCTTGAGGCCGCGGGCGCTGATCCCATCGAGCGCGACCAGCACCGACTCGGGCCCGACGCTCTCCAGGGCCGGGCCAAGATCGACGACGATCGGGCGGTTATCGAACAACCCGGCCGAGGCGTGAAGCTGCTGGTCCAGCGCCGCAAACCACTGCGCGAACGGGGCTTCCGGCGCCAGGATCAGCGCCATGATGCTGCGCCCGCGCACCCGGATCTTAGGCAGGGAGAACGTGTCGGCGTTCACGTCGCGCGCCCGGCGATCCGATGCGAATTGTCGATATGCGCAGCCATGACGCCTCCGTCCGGATTGGGGGGACTGGGATCCCGCTCCGGGCGCTCCCTGCGTCGTAAGTTCTAGATTCGTGGGGCTTTCTTGCGGCCTGATCCCGCCGCAGTTTCGGCGCCATGCGGCCAAGCTTCAACGCGCCGGGCGGCGAAACTCCATGATCCAGTTGGTCTCCCAGGTCGCCCCGTCGTCGTACGAGAAGGCCTGGCTCCAGCGCGGGGTTTCGGTGTCGGTCCCGCTCCAGTCGAACAGCACCTTCACCGGATTGCCGTCATCGAAATCGTCGCCGGCGAAGACGCCCCGGCCGTTCTCGAAGCGACCGTAGACCGGCGGCTGCAGCTGACCGTCCTTCGAGTTGATCCAGTAGATGGCCCAGCGATCCTGGCCGGGGTCGTAGAGCCGCAGGGTCATGCCCCTGAAGCCCTTGGTCGGAAAGTCGCTCTCGTCGATCGAAACCGCGCCGTCCATCAGCAGCTGGGCGGTCTCGAAGGAGGGAAACACCTCCCAATCGTCCGAGCCGACGCCGCGGACCTTGAGCCGGCGGTTCGTCACGTCCCAGTCGCCGTGATTGAAATCGAAGTCGTGAGCCGCGCTCATCACCGGTCCTCCTGTCATGGATCGCCGGTCTAGCGAGGGGCTGCTGACAGGGGTCTGTCAGCAGCGTGTCAGGACACAGGTCAGGGGCGCATCGAACCGGTCTCGACGAACCGCTGGTGCCAGGACAGCGCCTCGTTCAACAACGACGGCGACTGCTGGCCGTAGGCGTGCTGGCGCGCGCGGGCGTAGTAGTCGGCCAGGGCCGGGCGATAGTCGGGGTGGGCGCAGTTGGCGATGATCACTTCCGCCTTCTGCTTGGGCGAGAGGCCGCGCAAATCGGCCAGGCCCTGCTCGGTGACGATCACCTGGACGTCCTGGTTGATGTGATCGACGTGGCTGGCCTGCGGCACGATCGCCGAGATCTTGCCGCCCTTGGCCGTCGAGGGCGTGACGAACATCGAGACATAGGCGTTGCGCGCGAAATCGCCCGAGCCGCCGATCCCGTTCTGGATCCGCGAGCCCATGATGTGGGTCGAGTTCACGTTGCCGTAGATGTCGGCCTCGATCATGCCGTTCATCGCCAGGCAGCCGAGGCGGCGGATCAGTTCGGGGTGATTGCTGATCTCCTGTGGACGCAGGATCAGCTTGTCCCGGTAGAAGGCCATGTTGTCGTTGAGCGCAGCGGCCGCTTCGGGGCTCAGCGAGAAGGCGGTGGCCGAGGCCATGCGCAGCTTGCCGGCGGTGATCAGGTCCAGCATGCCGTCCTGGATGACCTCGGTATAGGCGGTCATGTTCTCGAACGGGCCGTCGACCAGGCCGGTCAGCACGGCGTTGGCGATGTTGCCGACCCCCGACTGCAACGGCAGCAGGTTGGCGGGCAGCCGGCCCTTGGCGACCTCGTGGGCGAAGAACTCGAGAACGTGGCCGGCGATGGCCGAGGCGACGCCGTCCGGCGCGGCGAACGGCAGGTTGCGATCCGGCGCCTGCGTCTCGACAATGGCCACGACCTTGTCCGGGTCGCAGCGGAAGTAGGCCTCGCCGATGCGGTCGTCGGCCCGCACCAGCGGGATCGGGACACGGTCGGGCGGCAGGGCGGTGCCGTAGTAGATGTCGTGCATCCCCTCCAGCGCCGGATTCTGCCAGCTGTTGACCTCGAGGATCACCTGCTTGGCGCGGTCCAGCCAGGTCTTGTTGTTGCCGACCGAGGACGACGGAATCAACGAGCCGTCAGGACGGATGCCGGAGACTTCGATCACCGCGGTGTCGAGCGGGCCGAGGAACCCCTGCCAGGCCATGGGGGCGACCTGGCTGAGGTGCATGTCGAAATATTCCATCTCACCGCGGTTGATCTTCTCGCGGGCGATCGGGTCGGAATTGTAGGGCAGCCGGAACTCGATGCCGTCGGCCTTGGCCAGGGCGCCGTCCAGTTCAGGCCCGGTCGAGGCGCCGGTCCAGACCCGGACCTGGAACTTGCGGCCGGCGGCGTGCTCGGCCTCGATGCGGCTGGCGAGGGCCATCGGCACGGCCTTCGGATAGCCCGAGCCGGTGAAGCCGCTCATCGCAACGGTCGATCCCGACGCGATGAGCGAGGCGGCGTGAGCTGCGTCCGTCACCTTGGCGCGAAGTCTCTCGCAGCCGATCCGGGTGTTGCCTGCCATGGGGACGCCTCCACTGAAACTCACTCCTCCATACTCTCCCAGGCAGGGCGAGGACGGCGAAATCTTGTCGCAGCGTAAGGCGCCAATGAGACGGCCGGCGCGGCCTCAGCGTCCCTTCCAGGCCGGCGCGCGCTTCTGGGCGAAGGCCATCGGCCCCTCGACGAAGTCCTCTGACTTGAACAGCGCGCTGACCGCCGGATAGCGGTTCTGGCCCTTGATCGCCGCTTCCAGGGTCGGCTCGTCCAGCCCCTTGTAGACGGCCTCCTTCGAGGCGCGGATCGACATCGGCGACAGCTCGCAGATCTGGCCGGCCCAGCGGCGGGCGGCGGCCATCAGTTCCTTGGGCGGCGTGACCTCGTTGACGAAGCCGAGCACCTGCCCC
The DNA here is from genome assembly GCF_026411515.1 of Phenylobacterium sp. 58.2.17. NCBI lineage: Bacteria > Pseudomonadati > Pseudomonadota > Alphaproteobacteria > Caulobacterales > Caulobacteraceae > Phenylobacterium > Phenylobacterium sp. 58.2.17. Next base: position 17,395 of record NZ_JAPMTQ010000003.1, read on the forward strand.
TCGGCGGCGCTGACCCGGCGGCCGGTGAGGATCATGCCCAGCGCCTGCTTCTGGCCGATCATCCGCGGCAGGCGGTGCAGGCCTCCAGCCAGCGCGGCCAGGCCGACCCGCGGCTCCGGCAGGGCGAAGGTCGCGGTGTCCGCGGCCACGATCAGGTCGCAGGCCAGGGCGATCTCGAACCCGCCGCCCATCGCCACGCCGTTGACCGCGGCGATCAGCGGCTTGGTCAGGTCGAAGCGCGAGGTCAGGCCGGCGAAGCCCGACGGCGGGGACTTCATCTCGCCGCCGGTGGCCTGGTGCTTGAGGTCGTTGCCCGCCGAGAAGGCCCGATCGCCCGCGCCGGTGACGATGCCGACCCACTGGTCCGGATCGGCGGCGAAGGCGTTGAAGGCGTCGTCCAGCTCAAAATGGGCCGGCGAATGGAGGGCGTTCATCACCTCCGGCCGGTTGAGCGTGACGATGGTGATCGGACCCTCGCGGTCCACGCGGATGAACTCATAGGCCATCGAGGATCCCTTCCCTTTGCGGTCTGCGGCGCCCAGGGTTCAGTGGGCGCCGCTACGTCGGTCAAGCGTCAGCCGACGGGACGCAGGCCGGCGCGATACCGTTTCCAGTTCTCGACATAGTGCATGGCTCCGCCGGCCAGCGCTTTGGCCTGGTCTTCGGAAATCTCGCGCACGACCTTGCCCGGCGCGCCCATGACCAGCGAATTGTCCGGGATCTCCTTGCCCTCGGTGATCAGGCAGTTGGCGCCGATCAGGCAGTTCTTCCCGATCTTGGCGCCGTTGAGCACGATCGAGCCGATGCCGATCAGCGAGCCGTCGCCGATGGTGCAGCCATGCAGCATGACCTTGTGGCCCACGGTGACGTTGGCGCCGATGGTCAGCGGATAGCCGGTGTCGGTGTGCAGGACGCTGCCGTCCTGGACGTTCGAGTTCTCGCCGATGGTGATCGGGTCGTTATCGCCGCGGATCGTCGCGCCGAACCAGACCGACGCGTTCTTCTTGAGAATCACCCGGCCGATCACCGCCGCGTTCGGCGCGATCCAGTATTCATCTTCTTTAGGCAGTTGCGGGGCGACTTCGCCCAAGTTGTAGACACTCATCCGTACACCCCGTTTATTTAATCAAATGAGCCATTTAAGGATTCAGAAACCGCGTTAGCATCATTCTAGTGATGCGATTCGAGAGGGGCGAGAGCCCTTCCGCATCACGCCGCGAGTCGGCGTCCGGTTCGCGGCCTGCGTTATGGGGCGGGGTACTAAGGTGTCGCGTTTGCTACGGCGGGGCTTCCCGCCTGGATCACGAACCGAAGACGGACCTCCGGGCCGTTGCGCGCGGCCCCGCCGCACCACTGCGAACTTCATCGATCCTCGAGGGCGAGCCGTTTCGGCGTCGCCCTTTTTTCTTGCCCCTATGGAGGCCTAGATGACCAAGCGAGCTCTGAAGCGACAACTGCGCGAAGGCGCGTTCGACGCCGCCCAGTTCGAGGATGACGCGAAAGTCCGCCGCCTGCCGGTGGACCGCGCATGGTCCCCCTTGGCTCATCACAACGACGACCGCGACCAGGCCTATCTCAAGACGATAAAGGCCAAGTCGCCGGGCCAGCAGGCGCTGATGGACGCGATCGACGCCAAGAACCTGGTCATGGCGCTCGGCCCGGCCGGCACCGGCAAGACCTATCTGGCGATCGCCAAGGCGGTGGAGGCGCTGGAGGCCGGGCGCGTCGGGCGCATCGTCCTGTCACGCCCCGCGGTCGAGGCCGGCGAATCGATCGGCTTCCTGCCCGGCGACGCCGAAGACAAGCTCGCCCCCTATCTGCGCCCGCTCTACGACGCGCTGTCGGACCGGCTGTCGATGAAGCGGGTGCGGGCGCTGATGGCCGAGGGCGCCATCGAGATCGCGCCGGTCGGGTTCATGCGCGGCCGCACGCTGAACAACGCCTTCGTGGTCATCGACGAGGCGCAGAACTGCACCTACGGGCAGCTGAAGATGCTGCTGACCCGGCTGGGCTGGCATTCGACCATGGTGGTGACCGGCGACCCGGCCCAGTCGGACCTGCTGCCGGAGCTCTCGGGCCTGGGCCCGGTCGCCGACCGCTTCGAGGAAATCTCGAACATCGCGGTCGTGCGGCTGAAGGACGTCGACATCGTGCGCCACCCGCTGGTGGCCGAGATGCTGGGCGTGCTCTGACGCCGTCATAGAGCCCGGCCCCGGAGCCCGGGGCCGGCGCTCGACCTGCGTTTAAGGCAGGTCTTCGGCCAGGATGGCCATTTCGAACATGAACGAACCGTCGCCGTCCTCGTCCTCGAAGACGACGCCGATGAACTCTTCGCCGATATAGACCTCGGCCGAGTCCTTCTGCTTGGGGCGGGGGACCAGCGTAATCCGCGCATTGGCGAAGGTGCCGCGCAGGTGGCCTTCGACTCGGCGGATAGTTTTTTCGTCCAGCACGCTGGGCTCCTTCGTAGATTTCGCCGGGAACCTAAGGGTTTTGCGCCGAGCCGCAAAGCGCCTGCGTCCGAAAAAGCTGGGGACGCGGCGCCGGCGCCCGCTAGTCTGGCCGCCGAACGAGGGGGAGGACCGCGTGGCGAACGTCGAGCTGGGACTGGTCGAGGGTTATTACGGCAAGCCGTGGTCGTGGGCCGAGCGGCGCGCGGTGGTCGAGGCGCTGGTCCCGCACGGCTACCGCTTCTTCCTCTATGCGCCGAAGGCCGACGCCTTTCTGCGCCGCCGCTGGCAGGAACCGCATCCGCAGGAGGCCGCCGCCGAGTTGCGGGCCTTTTCCGCCTTCTGCCGCGCCGCCGGGGTGCGGTTCGGCGTCGGCCTCAGCCCCTACGAGATCTATCGCGACTTCGGCCCTGCCGCGAAGGACGCGCTGGCCGCCAAGCTCGCCCAGCTCGACGCGCTCGGCCTCGACGACCTGGCCATCCTGTTCGACGACATGCGCGGCGATCTGCCGAACCTGGCCGCCAGCCAGGTCGACATCGTCCACTGGATCGCCGAGCGGACCACGGCGCGCCGGGTGATCGTCTGCCCGTCCTACTACACTGACGACTCGATCCTCGACCGCGTGTTCGGCCAGCGGCCGGAGAACTATCTCGAGGACCTCGGCGCAGGCCTCGACTCCGCCATCGAAGTGTTCTGGACCGGCGAGGAGGTCTGCGCGCGCGAGTTCAGCCCCGGGCACCTGGAACGGGTCGGCCGCCAGCTGCGCCGCAAGCCGCTGCTGTGGGACAACTATCCGGTCAACGACGGGCCGTTGATGTCGCCGTTCCTGCATCTGCGCGGCTTCACCGGGCGGCCGGCCAGCATCGGGGCCCAGATCGCCGGCCACGCCGTCAACCCCGCCCTGCAACCGACGCTGTCGCTGATCCCGGCGATCACCCTGGCGCGGAGCTATGCCCAGGGCGAGGCCTACGAATATGTCCGCGCCTTCCAGGACGCCGCCTGCCAGGTGCTGGGCGCCGACCTCGCCGCGGCGGTGGAGCGCAACATCACCCAGTTCCAGGGCTTCGGCCTCGACCGGCTGACGCAAGAGAACATGAGCCGCATGCGGCCGCGCTATGCCGGCTTCGACCATCCGGCCGCCCGCGAGATCGTAGCCTGGCTGGACGGCGCCTATCGCATCAGCCTCGCCGAGATCGAAGCGACTTGAGCCCTGCTCCGCCAGAGGCCTAGACTGAATAACCGCGTTCGCGGGAGAGCCGAGAGAACCGCCCAGTGGCCGTCTGATTCCGTCCTGAACCGCCATCCGCCCGCGCAGGTCCTGACCTGCGCCGCTCGACGCGCGCCTTCCGGACAGACCCATGGCCTTCTTCCGCAACACCACCGTCAATCTGCTCAATCTGCACTATGGAATCCACGCCCTCGCGCTCAGCGGCGGCGGCGCGTTCTTCGCCGCCTTCCTGCTGAAGGCCGGCGTCCCGGCGCATGGGGTGCTGACGGCGATGGCCGCCATCCTGATCGGCCGCTTCCTGATCCGGCCGGCGATCCTGCCGCTGGGCCGCCGCTTCGGCCTGAAGCCGCTGGTGATCGTCGGGACGATCATCAACGCGATGCAGTACCCCTTGCTGGCCGAGGTGCACGGCGTTGGCTGGCCGCTATTCGCGCTCTGCGCGTTCTCGTCGGTCGGCGACACGTTCTACTGGACCGCCTATCACGCCTACTTCGCCTCGCTGGGCGACGCCGAGCATCGCGGCCACCAGATCAGCGCCCGCGAGGCCGCCTCGGCGCTGGTCGGCATCGCCGCGCCCCTGCTGACGGGCTGGGCCCTGGTGACGCTAGGGCCGCGCTTCGCATTCGGGGCGACCTGCCTGGTCCTGATCCTCTCGGCCGCGCCGCTGCTGTGGACGCCCAATGTGGCGATCGCCGACGAGGCCCCGAACGCCCTGCGCGCAGCCATCCCCGGGGTGCTGCTGTTCGCCGCCGACGGCTGGACCGCCATGGGCTATGTCTTCGTCTGGCAGATCGCGCTGTTCAGCGCCCTGAAGGAGAGCTTCACGGCCTTCGGCGGGGCCATGGCCTTCGCCGCAATCGTCGGGGTGACCAGCGGCCTGGTGCTCGGGCGGTTCATCGACGCCGGACATGGCCGGCGCGCCGTGTGGTTGGCCTGCGGTGTGATGGCGGCGACGATCCTGGCGCGGACCGGAGCCTATCTGCATCCGGCCACCGCGATCCTGGCCAACGCCGCCGGCGCGGTCGTCGTCGGGCTCTACACGCCGACCATGATGACCGCGGTCTACAACCTCTCGAAGCGCTCGCCGTGCGTGCTGCGCTTCCACATCGCCGCCGAGGGCGGCTGGGACGCCGGCGGGGCTAGCGCCTGCCTGCTGGCCGCCGGCCTCATCTGGGCCGGCGCGCCGCTGTCGGCGGCGATCGCCGTTTCGTTGTTGGGCACGGTCGCGGCGTTCGTCCTGCTGCGCCGGGCCTACGGCGCCGAGCAGCCCGCGCCTCAGATGACGTAGTCGTAGACCGCCTCGGCCAAGGTGTGGTCCATGCTGCGCGCCGGCTCCTCGCAGGTCGGGCAGTTGACCAGCCGGGCCGGCACGCCGGCCGCCGTGCAATGCGGCGGCACGGGCTTGAGCACCACCGAGCCGGAGGCGACCTTGGCGTAGTCGCCGATGGTGATGTTGCCGAGGACCTTGGCGCCGGCGCCCAGCAGAACGCCCTTGCCGATCTTCGGATGGCGGTCGCCGCGTTCGGCGCCGGTGCCGCCCAGCGTCACGCCCTGCAGCAGCGAGACGTCGTCGCCGATCACTGCGGTCTCGCCGATGACGATGCCGGTGCCGTGGTCGATGAACACCCCCGAGCCGATCTTGGTCGCCGGGTGGATGTCGACCTGGAAGATCTCGGACATCCGGCTCTGCAGATAGTGCGCGATGGTCTCGCGGCCCTGATGCCACAGCCAGTGGGCCACGCGCTGGGTCTGCAGGGCCTGGAAGCCCTTGAAGAACAGGAACGGCTGGACGTAGCCCTTGCAGGCCGGGTCGCGTTCGAACACGGCCTTGAGATCCAATTCGGCGATCTCGACCAGCCGCGGATCGGCGCGATAGGCCGCGTCGGCCAGTTCGCGCAGGCTCATGGCCCGCAGCTCCTGATCGCCCAGCTTGCGCGCCAGTTGATACGACAGCGCCGCGCCCAGGTCGTCGTGGCTGAGCACCACGGCGTTCAGCAGCGAGGCGAGCGCCGGCTCGGCCTTGGCGGCCCGTTCGGATTCCATGCGCAACGCGGCCCATACCGGCGGCGCAGCCGAGGGGTCGATCACTTCCAGGCGCTGGCTCAAAGGCTCCTCCCGTCCCAAAGGCGGTCCCCTATCCTAGCATGGCGCGCGCGAGCGGCGCCGACAAAAGTCCTTCTTGGGCCATGTGGTATGCCCGAAGCAGCATGGCAACCGTTAAGGCGTCGCGGATGTGGCCGTCGATCGCCGCCTGCAGCGCCTCGCGAAACGGAACCCGGACCATGGCGATGTCCTCGGTGTCGTCGGCATGGACTGTCCCGGAGGCCGGACGCAGGTCGGTCGCCAGGTAGCCGATCGCCAGTTCGTCCGTAACCGAGTTCGACAGCTGCACGCGAAGGATCTCACGCCAGTCGCCCGCCGCCAGATCGGCCTCCTCGGCCAGCTCGCGCTGCGCGCCCGCCAGCGGGTCCTCGTCCTTCGGGCCTCCGCCTTCCGGAATCTCCCAGCTGTAGTCGGCGAATGGGAACCGGTGCTGCCCGACCAGCACCACCGCGCCGTCCTCGTCGATCGGCAACACCGCCAGGGCGTAGTTCTTAAATCCGACCACGCCGTAGAATGCGGCCGCACCAGTCGGCGCCGTGGCGTCGTGCTCGGTGATCCTGATCCATGGATTCTCGTAGGCGACCTTGGATTCGCCACGAAGCCAGGGCTTTCCATGCTCGGTCAGCCACGCCGGTTTTTGCGACATATTCTCAACTAACCTTGCAGTTCACGCCCGCGGCCCCCAATAAAGGCGCCTGACGATCACTCATCCCAGCGAGAAGCCCGTCTTGTCCATCGCACTTCCCGACGCCCCGTCCTTCGGCGCCCCGGTCGACCAGCATCCCTGCCCCGAACTGCTGAACTTCCTGGCCACCCGCCGCTCGGCCTCGGCAGTCACCCTGGCCGAGCCTGCGCCGGGCGACGACGACGTCGCCGCGCTGATTCGGCTGGCGGCCCGTGCGCCCGACCACGGCAAGCTGGCGCCGTGGCGCTTCATCGTGCTGCGCGGCGAGAACAAGGCCGCCTACGCCGCTCGCCTGGAGGCGTTGGCCCAAGGGCGCGGCGACGTGCGGGCCGCGGCCAAACTGGCCAAGCTGAAGACGCCGCCGCTGGGGATCGCGGTGGTGTCGGCCCCGCGCGCCCACGAGATTCCGGAATGGGAGCAGGTGCTGTCGGCCGGCGCGGTCTGCACTGGACTGCTCTACGCCGCCCAGGCGCTGGGCTACGGGGCCAACTGGATCACCGACTGGTACGCCTATGACGCCGAGGCCAAGTCCGTCCTGGGGCTTAATGCGGGTGAAAACGTCGCCGGCTTCATCTTCATCGGGACGGCGAAGGAACCGCCGATGGAACGCGAACGCCCCGACAGCGCGGTGTTGACCTCGGTCTGGAAACCGTAGCCCGACGGCGCTGCGCCAGAGACTCGGGCCCAAGAATCACGGCGGCCGGACAGCGATGGCCCGCTGCCCGGCCTGATGTGACACGCCCGAGGAGAGATGGGCACGGTCCTTATATCACGCGGCGGACCGACCCGCTAGTCAATCGCGCCTCTCGGTCACGCGGCCGGAGGCGGCTGCAGGTTCAAGAGCCGCCAGAACTACAACCATTGCGATGTATTCGGCGGAATGAATACTGTCAGGCGGCGGACCGACCCATATCCGTCAACCGTCCGGACCAGGATTACCGGCCCGGAGCATCCAAGGATGCTGGTCAGCCGCGCCCGCGATACGTGGCGACACCCTGATCGGGAACCCAAAGACCCTCCGGCGCCGGGCCGCTTTGCCAGAAAACGTCGATCGGAATCCCTCCGCGCGGAAACCAATAGCCGCCGATGCGCAGCCAGCGCGGCGCGGCGATCTCGACGATCTTGCGTCCGATAGCGACCGTGCAGTCCTCGTGAAACGCGCCATGGTTGCGGAACGAACCGAGGTACAGCTTCAAGGACTTCGATTCGATCAGCCAGTCGCCAGGCGCATAGTCAATGACCAAGTGCGCGAAATCAGGCTGGCCGGTCACCGGGCAGAGCGAGGTGAACTCAGGCGCCGTGAACCGCGCCAGATAGAGCGTGTCGCTCTGCGGATTGGGGACGCGCTCAAGGACCGCGGTCTCCGGGCTGTCGAAGCCCCGGACGTCCCGTCCCAGCTGGGTCAGATGCAGTTCTTCCATCGCCGGGATTTATCCCGACGGACGGTTTGCGGCAACCGAGCGACCCGCTATCAAACAAGCAAATAGACATATGGGGAGAACGCCATGTCCGGCGGCGATTTCGAAGGCTTCATAGTGGTGATCACCGGCGCATCGACGGGGCTCGGTCGGGCCATCGCCGTGGAGACGGCCAGCCGGGGCGCCCGGGCCGTGGTCATCAACTACGCGCGCAGCGCCGACGAGGCCAAGGAAACCGCTCGCCTGGTCGAAGCGCACGGCGCTCAGGCGGTGCTCGTGCAGGGCGATGTCGCCAATGACGCCGACTGCCGCAAGATCGCCGCGGCGGCCGAGCCGTTCGGCCGCATCGACGCGCTGTTCAATAATGCCGGCGTCACCAAGTTCGCGCCCAACCACGCCGACCTCGACGCGGTGTCCGCGGAGGACTTCCTGAACCTCTACGGCGTCAATGTCGTGGGCGCCTTCCAGATGACCCGCGCCGCCCGCGCCCTGCTTGAGGCCGCCGAGCGTCCGGGCGCGGTGGTCAACACCTCGTCGATCGCCGGCGTCGCCGGCATCGGTTCCTCGGTGCCCTACGCCGCCTCGAAGGGCGCCATGAACACCATGACCCTGTCGCTGGCCCGCGCCCTGGCGCCGAAGATCCGCGTCAACGCGATCTGTCCCGGCTTCATCGACACGCCCTGGTTCGACAAGGGCGTCGGCGCCGAACGCGCCCAGAAGATGCGCGAGGGCGCGGCCGCCAGCACCCCGCTGAAGGCCGCCTCGACCGCCGAGGACGTCGCCGCCGCCGCGGTGTTCCTGGCCTCGCCCGGCTCACGTCACGTCACCGGCGAGACTCTGCTGGTCGATGCGGGCACGCACCTCGGCTACGCGCCGATGGCCATGCGCTGAGCAGCAGGCTGACGCAATCTGGGGTGAAACCCTGACGCACAGGGAAGCCGTGGCGCCGAAGGCACAGTCATTCGCCCAAAAGCGCGGCGCCAGGGTTTGTTAACGCTCAAAAATCAAACAGCGAATACCCAGCGTAGGTGATCAGCTCCGCTCACGTTGATCTGCCGGTCGGCCGCATGGCGATCTCGGCTCGACGGTCAGCTGGAGCCTGATCGAATAATGGGGATACAACGCAAATGAAGACTCTCACCACCGCGCTTCTGGCCGCCGCAGCCACCGCCGCCATGAGCGGCGCCGCCTTCGCCCAGGACGAAAGCCCGCTGGACCTCTCGTTCAACGTCGGCGCGGCCACCGATTATGTCTGGCGCGGCGTCAGCCAAACCGATGAAAGCCCGCAGATCTACGGCGGCGTCGACGCCACCGTGGGCATGGTCTACGCCGGCACCTGGCTGTCCAACGTCGACTTCGGCACCGGCAACGACACCGACTTCGAACTCGACCTGTACGCCGGCATCCGTCCGCAGCTCGGCCCGGTGGCCCTCGACCTGGGCATCCAATACTACGGCTACATCAACGCCCCGGCCGGCTCGGACCAGGACTTCGTCGAATTCAAGCTGGCCGGCTCGGTTCCGGTCGGCCCGGCCACGGTCGGCGCGACCGTGTTCTGGTCGGACAACTTCTACGGCGGCACCGGCAACGCGACCTATGTCGAGCTGAACGGTTCGAGCCCGATCGGCGAGAAGTTCAGCGTCTCGGGCGCCGTCGGCCATCAGGACGTCGACTATGACGGCGACTACACCACCTGGAACCTCGGCGTCGGCTATGCGCTGACCGACTTCCTGGGCGTGGACCTGCGCTACCACGACACCAACGAGCACGACTTCGGCGACCTCTATGAGAGCCGCGTCGTTCTGGGTCTCAAGGCCGCCTTCTAAAGGCCGCGAGATTTGAGGAAATGGAGAGCCGCCTCGGCGACGGGGCGGCTCTCTTGCTTTATTCCCGGCGACTACTGCGGGAATTCGGCCACAGGGTAAAAAAACATCGTTCTCCTGCGGAGCGAAAACCTCGCCTTGGAGTTTCATTGGACGGTCGCGTTGACGCGTCTATGTTGCCAACCTTCGGACAGGACGCGGAGCGCGATTCATGGAGCAGATGGCCAATCGGGCTCAGACCATCGTCGCTGACGCCTTGATTGCAGCTGGCGGTTTCTTCCTGGCGTACCTGCTGGCCTCTGGTCAGTTCCTGGATACTGTCGATCCTGCTCTTCCTGCCTTGAAGCTACTTCAACTGATCGGAATCTATACCGGTCTGGCCGCGCTGTTTTCGACGCTGTTCCGCCGCGAGCTGTCGCCCTGGCGATACGTCTCGATCCCGGACGCCCTGGTCCTGGCCCGCACGGCCTTTCTCACCGCTGGCGTCTTCCTGCTGCTGGTGTTCGTGCTCAATCGCGCCGAAGGCCTGCCGCGCTCGGCCCTGGCCATGGCCGTGATCTTCCAGATGGGCGGTTCGATGGGCGCGCGCCTGATGCGCCGCGCCATGCACGAGCACGCGCTCGACAGCTTCTCGCCGCTCAAGACCATCAAGGACCGCGCGCCGAACACGCCGTCGCTGCTGCTGATCGGCTCGCCGGCGCTGGCCGACTCCTATCTGCGCGACGCCGCGCGCCGGCATGACCAAGCCTGGACCCCGGTCGGCATCGTCAGCCCCGACGCCCGCGACCTCGGCCAACAAGTCCGCGGAGTCTGCGTCATCGAGAGCCTCGCCAACCTGGACGACGCCCTGGCCGACCTGCGCCGGTGGAACCGCTATCCGCGCGCCATCCTGTTCCTCGACGAACCGGGCCGCCTGAAGGGCCTGACCGCAGACCAGTTGGGCCAGCTCAAGAACGACGGCATCCGCCTGCTGCGCCGCCCTTCGATCGTCGAACTGGCGCATCACGAGGGCATGCCGCTGCTGCCGATGCGCGAGATCAGCGTGGAGGAACTGCTGGCCCGCGACCCGATCGAGCTCGATCGCGCCGCGGTCGGCGCGCTGATCCAGGGCCGCCGCGTACTGATCACCGGGGCCGGAGGCTCGATCGGCGCCGAGCTGGTGCGCCAGGTCGCCCAGTTCCGGGCCGCCCACGTGACGTTGATGGATTTCTCCGAGACCTCGCTGTTCGAGATCGACCGCGAGATGTCCGAGACCTGGCCGCAGCTGTCGCGCACCGCCGTGCTTTGCGACGTGCGCAACGCTCATCGCCTGCACCAGGCGTTCCAGCGCGAGAAGCCGGACCTGGTGTTCCACGCCGCGGCGCTGAAACACGTCTCGATGGTCGAACAGCACCCCTGCGAAGGCGTGCTGACCAACGTCGTCGGCACCTGGAACGTGACCGAAGCGGCGCGCGCCTGCGGCGCGGCGCAGATGATCCTGATCTCGACCGACAAGGCCGTCGATCCGTCGAACGTCATGGGCGCCACCAAGCGCCTAGCCGAGGCGGTCATCCAGGCCCAGCAGTCGGGGCAAGGCACCCGCTTTTCGGCGGTCCGGTTCGGCAACGTGCTCGGCTCAGCCGGCTCGGTGGTGCCGATCTTCCGCTCGCAGATCGAGCGCGGCGGGCCGGTTCGGGTGACGCACGAGAACATCGAACGCTTCTTCATGACCATCCCGGAGGCCGCCCAGCTGGTGCTGCACGCCACCGCGCACTCGGCTGAGGGCGAAGAGACTCAGCACGCTCGCCTGTTCCTGCTGGAGATGGGCGAGCCGGTGCGAATCATGGACCTGGCCCGTCAGATGATCGCGCTGTCCGGCCACGTGCCGGGCAAGGACATCGAAATCGAGGTGACCGGCCTGCGTCCCGGCGAAAAGCTCACCGAGTTGCTGCTCGACGAGACCGAGCGCTCCCTGCCCTGCGCACCGAAGGTCATGGAGGTCGTCTCCTCCTCTGCGCTGCGGATCACCGCCAACCACCTGATCGAGCTGGAGGCCATGGCCCAGGGCGGCGACGTCGACCAGGTGCGCAGCAAGCTGTTCGACATCGTGGCCCAGGTGCGCGGCGAAAAGCCCTCGACCCCGGCCCTGCGGGTGGTGTCGAGCGCCTGACGCCCCCTGCGGCGCGGTGCGGACGTGACGTGGCCGCGCCGAACGTATAATTCGGCCATATGGCGATAATTCTGGTCACCGGCTCGGCCGGCTTCATCGGCTCCCATGTCGCGCATCGTCTGCTCGACCGCGGCGACACTGTGGTGGGCCTGGACAACCTCAACGCCTACTACGACCCGACGCTGAAGCAGGCGCGGCTGGCGCGGCTGGAGGCCCGCGAAGGCTACCGTCACGCCGCCATCGACCTCGCCGACCGCGAGGCCATGGCGCGGCTGTTCGCCGAGGCCAAGCCCGACCGGGTGATCCACCTGGCCGCCCAGGCCGGGGTTCGCTACAGCCTCGAACAGCCCGCGGCCTATGTGGACGCCAACCTCGTCGGCTTCGGGAACATCCTGGAAGGCTGCCGCGCGGTGCAGGCCCAGCATCTGGTGTTCGCCTCGACCAGCTCGGTGTACGGCGCCAACGGCAAACTGCCGTTTTCGGTGCACGACAGCGCCGTCCACCCGATCACCCTCTATGCGGCGACCAAGCTGGCCAACGAGGCCATGGCCCACTCCTACGCCCATCTGTTCGGGATCCCGTCGACCGGTTTCCGGTTCTTCACTGTCTACGGTCCGTGGGGCCGGCCGGACATGGCCCTGTTCAAGTTCACCAAGGCGATCCTGGACGACCAGCCCATCGACGTTTTCGGCCAGGGCAGGATGCAGCGCGACTTCACCTATGTGGACGACATCGTCTCCGGCGTGGTCGCCGCGCTCGACCGCCCGGCGCAGATCGATCCGAACTGGGACGCGATGGCCCCCGATCCCGCCACCAGCGGCGTCGCGCCGTACCGCATCCTCAACCTCGGCAACAGCCAGCGGGTCGAGCTGATGCGCTACATCGAGGTTCTGGAAGAGAAGTTGGGCCGTAAGGCCAAGCTGAACCTGCTGCCGATGCAGCCCGGCGACGTGACGCGCACGGAAGCCGACGTCACCGACACCAAGGCCGCGCTGGACTACGCCCCCTCCACGCCGATCGAAGTCGGGGTGTCGAACTTCGTCGACTGGTATCTCGACTACTACCGCGTCGGATCGAACTGAGAATCAGCGGCCGCGGGCTCGGTCGCGGGCGGCCGCCGCTTCTTCCTTCTCGCGTCGGGCGGCCTCGCGCGTTGCGCGACGCTCGTCGAGCACCGACCAGACGATCAGGCCGATGATGCAGGCCGCCAGGAACGGCAGGGAAAACTGGCCAAGTCGTTCCATCCGGAAGGGTCCCTCACCGCCGCGTCGATGGCTTAGTCGATAACAGGGTTCCGCGCCCTGGCAAGCGGCCCGCTAGAGCCGCAGGTCCGCCGCCCCCTGCGGGAACATCGCCTTGACGTCGTAGAGCACCGCGCCGGGCTTGCCCAAGGCGCGGATCGCCTCGACGCCCATCGCCTTGAACTCGTTATGAGCCACGGCGACCACGATAGCGTCGTAGGCGCCTTGCTCCAGCGTCGCGACCGGCGCGACACCGTATTCAGCCTCGGCCTCGGCCGGATCGGCCCAAGGCTCGTGGACGTCGACTGCGATTTCGTACTCGCCAAGCTCGCGGACGATGTCGATGACCCGGGTGTTGCGCAGATCCGGGCAGTTCTCCTTGAAGGTCAGCCCCATCACCAGCACCCGCGCCCCGCGCACCTGGATCTCGCGGCGGATCATGGTCTTGACCAGCTCCTGGGCGATGTAGCCGCCCATGCCGTCGTTGATCCGGCGTCCGGCCAGGATGACCTGCGGGTGGTAGCCGGCGTCCTCGGCCTTGGAGGTCAGGTAGTACGGGTCGACCCCGATGCAGTGGCCCCCGACCAGGCCGGGGGTGAACTTCAGGAAGTTCCACTTGGTGCCGGCCGCGGCCAGAACTTCCTGGGTGTCGATGCCCAGTCGATTGAAGATCAGCGCGAACTCGTTGATCAGCGCGATGTTCAGGTCGCGCTGGGTGTTTTCGATCACCTTCGCGGCCTCGGCCACGCGGATCGAGCTGGCCAGATGGGTGCCGGCCTGAACCACCGCGGCGTACAGCGCGTCGACGAACTGCGCGGCCTGCGGGGTCGAGCCTGCGGTCACCTTGATGATGGTCGACAGCCGATGCTGACGGTCGCCCGGATTGGCCCGCTCCGGGCTGTAGCCGGCGAAGAAGTCCGAATTAAACTTCAGTCCCGAGACGGCCTCGATCACCGGCACGCAGTCTTCTTCGGTCGCACCCGGGTAGACGGTGGATTCGAAGATCACCACCGCGCCCTTGGCGATCGCCCGGCCTACCGTGCGGCTGGCCGACAACAGCGCCGTGAGGTCCGGGCGCTTGTAGCGGTCGATCGGGGTCGGGACCGTGACGATGAAGACGTTGCAGTCTTTCAGCGCCGCCTCGTCGTCGGCGAAGGCCAGGCCAGCCGCCGCAGCCAGCTCCTCAGCCGACGTCTCCAGCGTGCGGTCGTGCCCTGCCTGCAGCTCGGCGATCCGCTCGGCGTCGATGTCGAACCCGACCACCGGATACTTTTCGGCCAGCGCCACCGCCAGCGGCAGCCCGACATAGCCAAGACCGATCACGCCGATCGCGGCCGGCGTGCGGGTGAAGGGGTTCTGCAGCATCGCCGATAGGTCTCCTAGCGTCCGGTCGCCCGGAACAGCTCCGTGCAGGCGCAGAGGATATGGTAGAATGACGTGGCCGGCGCCGGCTCGTCGACAAAGGTTCCGTCGGGCCGCAGCTTGTCGCGCCAGGCGCCAGCCGCAGGCGTCTGCAGATAGCGGCGCAGCACCTCGGCCGCCGCGATCTTGCCGGCCTCGTCGCCGAACAGCAGCTCAGCCTTCAGGTGCTCGGTCTGCGGCCAGAGGCGAGCAGTCGCCTCGCGCACCGAGAAGTCGTCCCACAGCTCGTTCATGACCACCTGGCGGCCCGGGTCGATCCCCCGCCGGCCGGCGTCATAGAGGCCGCGGGCCGCGGCCAGGGCGTCCTCGCGGCCGCGCAGGCGTCCCCATTTTTCCAGCAGCCAAGCCCACTCGAACTGGTGCCCCGGCTCGACCAGGCGACCGTCGTCGCCATCCACCAGCCGCCAGACGGCGTCGAAAAACTCGCGCAGGAAGCCGCCCTTCGGGTCGATGAAGACCCGCAGCGCCATCTCTACGATCTCGTCGGCCATGGCGTCCCAAACGCCACCGTCGTTCTCGGCCCAGGCCAGCGCACCTTCCAGCAGGTGCATGTGGGCGTTGGCCTGATAGGGATACGCAATGTTCTCGACGAAGCCGCCGGCTCGATTGCGCATCGCATCGAGGCCGTTCAGCACGCCGAGCGCGATTTGGCGCAGATCCATCCGTTCCGGATCGACCCGGTGCAGGGTCGCCGTGCCCAGCAGAGCGAATGCCTGGTCGTAGAGCATCGGCGTGTCGTCGAGCGGCTCGCCGTCCAGCCCCACCAGGGTGCGGAACAGCCCGTCCGGCCGCAGATAGCGCTCCAGGAAAAAGTCCATCCCATGCCAGGCCGCCTCGCGCCAAGGGCCGTCCCAACCCATCGCGCCAGCGGTGGCGAAGACGTAGGTCTGGCGACCCTGCACACGCGCGCGGCGCGGCCCTGGCCGCGGCTCGCCGGCGATGCTCAGCGCTTCATAGTAGCCGCCGCGCTCGCGATCGGCTCCCCGCTCCCACCACAGCGGCAGCGCAGCTTCCCGCACCCAGCGGTCGAACCATGCCCCAGCAGCATCGAGGCTCTCGAAGGGGGTTTCATCCCGAGGATCCACGCTCTCGTCCCGTCGCGGCGGCGAATCGACTTTCAACACTTCCAACCTTGTCCTCACACGCCCCTCGATAGCGCGTCGGGGCCTACGCGTCATCGCGATTGCGCCGACGCCGGATATGGGCAGCTTGGGGCGAAATTGCGGGAGCGCGCGCGCGTGCCTCCGCGAGGCCGGAATCCATTCCTCAGGGCGAGGGAGCTAGACTAGATTGGACGTCCTCGTGGACGCCGTCTGACACCATAGATGGCTCGATATGCTCGGACTGTTAAACGCCGCCGTCTTCCAGCTCAGGCTCTACCTGATGAAGCGGCGCCAGTTCGACAATCTGGCCCTGCGCAAGCTGTTCCGCGAGCGCTACGACATCGACATCGGGATGTACTCCTACGGCTGCTTCGACCAGTGGCGCATGCCAGGCCCGATCCCCGCATCGGGCGCTACTGCTCGTTCGCCAACACCGTGCGCTCCGCGCCGATCAACCACCCGCTGGAGGCCCTGACCACCCACCCGGCGCTCTACGAGAAGAAGTTCGGCGTGGTCGACGCCGATATCACCTGGGACGAACCGTTGATCGTCGAGGACGATGTCTGGGTGGCGCATAACGTGGTGATCCTGCCGAGCTGCAAGTTCATTGGCCGTGGGGCGGTGATCGGGGCCGGCGCCATCCTGACCAAAACCGTCGAGCGCTATGCGGTGATGGTCGGCAATCCGGCGCGCAAAATCCGCGATCGCTTCGACCCAGAGCTGGCCGCGGCCATCGACGCCACCCGCTGGTGGGAGCTCGACACTCCGAACTGCGCCGGCTGGTGCAGCGCCAAGGCGACATGGTCAACAATCCTAGCGTCGCGGCCCTCGAGGCCTGGCGCCGGAGCCAGCCGGTCAGCGGCTAGCGGGCTTTAGGGTCCGCAGCAGGCCGACCACTTCGCCGATCGTTTCCCGTTCGCGCAGCACCACCAGGATGGCGAGGCCGCCCAGCAAGGCGGCGAGCATGGCGGCGGCCGGGTAGTGGCCGGCGTCGACCGCCGACGCAGCAGCATAGATCGCCGCAAAGGCCACGGCGAAGGCCGCCACGCGATCCCAGCCGTCCCAGGCCGGGAAGCCGACCTGACGGTTGAGCAGCGCCAAGGCGACGATCATGGCGGTGAACTCGCCCAAGATGAAGCCGGCCAGCACGCCAGGCAGACCGCCTAGCGTCATGAAGCCGAGGATCGCCGCGGGCATCGCCACAAGTCGCGCGATGTTGTTGGTCATGACGATGCGGCTTGCCCCGACACCGAGCGCCACATTGGTCGGCCACAGTCGGATGAACCGCGCGGCCTGCAGCATGCCGATCAAGGCGATCACGGTCGCCGGAAGGTGGAAGGCCTGACCATAGAGCAAGTCGACCGCGGTGGGCGCCACAAGTGCGAAGCCAGCCGCGATGCCGAGCCCCAATAGCACCGCCCGGCCCGCTAGCCGGTCCGCCGCCTGCTTGAGCAAGATCGGGTCGCCCCGAGCGGCCGAGATCACAGGCAGATTGGTGGCCCCAAGAATGCGAATGACCATCGCTGCGGGCGAACTGACGAGCAGCAGAACCGCCGTGTAATGGCCAAGCGCGGTGACCCCCAGTTGGTGGCCGATCAACACGCGGTCGCCTTGCGATCCGATGAACAGAAGCAAGCCGTTGACGACCAGCGGACCGGCGAACATCGCCAGCCGCCTCGCATATTCCTTCGAGTAGCCGATGGCGTAGGGCCGCTTGGCCGTGAGATGCGAGACGATCACCTGCACCACGGGACGCGTGATGAGTCCGTACAGGATCGCCGTGAAATCGCGCGTGTAGTAAGCCGCGATGATGATCGCCGCAGTGCTGGCCAGCTCAGCGAGCGCGATGCCAAGCGCCTCGGGCCGGAAATCATGCGCCCTTTGCGCTCGCCGGAAGTCCAGGTGCATCCAGCCGCCGATCAACGGGGCGATCGCCAAGATCATCAGTCCGGAGGCAAGCGCCGGCTCATCATAGATCAGCGCCGTCGGATAGGCGGCGATGAGCAGCCCCAGCGAGATGAATATGCCGCGGCCGACGAAGACCAGCTGCACGAGTCTCTGCACGGTCGGCTTGTCGCCGTCGCGATCTTGAATCAGAAACCGATCACTGCCGTTGTCGCTGATCGACTCAAAGAACGACGACGTCAAAATCAACAGCGCCGCGAGGCCGAGTTGTTCGGGGCCGAGCAGCCGCACCATGATGGTGTAGCGCGCCAACGAGCACACCTGCGCGAGGACCGACGCGGCGACATATGCTCTGGTGCCTTGGCGAATGACTGCGCCCTCAACCTTCGATCAAGCCAACCGCCACTGCGACTGACGTCTCATCTGCACTCACGCCGGGGTTCACCCAGCGCCCCGGCTCGCGCCTCAGTCAGGCCGTGGCCGCCTCGAAAATCCGACGCAACTCCGTCCTGTAAACGCCGAGCAGATTATCCACCTCACGCATTCCGCCCTTGATATCCGCCGCCATTTCCTGCCGCCGATCTAGGCAGTCCTCCAGGTACCCAAGCGCCGCCTCCAATTCGACACCCGAGGTGGGGATCATCCAGTTGTACTCCAGCAAACCGAATAGCCCGCTGAACTTTCGGCTGTAGGCCACGGGCACCACCGGCGTGCCCGTGGAAAAGGCTGCGATACAGGCATGCATCCGGCCCGCGACAAGGAAGTCCAGGCTCGAAATATACGATTTAGCGTCGGAAGGATTTGTGAAGTTCCCGACTCGAAGCGTGCTGGGGAATTCCGTCGCAAGTTTGTCCGCGATCCGACCATCGTCGTCCCAGGCATAGGCCTCGGCGGTCGCGTGGGGGACGAGATGCACCTCGACGTCGTCACGTGTCGCCAGTCGGCCGAGGAACCGGCGCATGAAGAGCGCATAGTCGATGCTGAGACCGAAGCGGTTGCGGCCGCTTTCAGCCTCATTGAACAACAGGCCCGACACATTGACGCCTACGCGCAGGCGTGCCCCCCCGCGCTCGCTGCTGCGATCGACGTAGGGCAAGGCGAACGCCACATCCACAGACAAGTTCCCCCTGACCGCCGGAGCCAGGTGACGGAGCACATCGAGCGAGGGCTGATCACGGGTCAGAACGCTGTCGGCCCGCTTCAGAGCCACCGACGCTAATTGGCGATAGGGCGAGCGCGTGAACGGGCCGATCGTCTGCGGAGACAGCACGAGCGGCGTTCGCGCGGCCACCGCCTGCATCTTGGTCAGCCACAGGAACATGAAGCGACGCAGGCCGTAGATGTCGGCGAAACTGTCCCCCGCCCCGATGTCCAGGATGCAGTCCTGATCGGCGATGACTCGCAACGCCCCGCTGGGGTTCAGCAAAGTGCTGGTGTTGACGACGAAGCGTTCAGCCTCAGTCGGCGACACGTACGCCGCCCCATCATCGCGCATGCCGATGATGGTGAAACGCGGCGCCAGACCCATTTCCGTCGCGACCGTGCGCGCGATGGCCATGTTCGCCACGGTCAAGGCGCCGACGCCCAGATTTCCGGAGTTCGGCGAATGCCACAGCAGGCCAATCTTGATCGCCTTGTTCCCCATCGCGTCTACTCTCAACTCCAGTACCTCCGCAGCGTGAGCGGGCGCCGCCCGGGCGTCCCCGCCCGTCATTCGATGGCCCCCGTCCAGGGCGTCCCCGTCGGGGCCGTCAGGCCTTGATGGCGCTCGCTAGTTGCGTCCCGATCAGCGCATTGCGACGCGAAGCCGGCGTGGCGGCCAGCAGCGCGGGCACGAACCTGTCGATCAGCGCGAACGCCGTCTGCGGATCCGAGCCAAGCGCGGAAAACCTCACCAGCACGCCATCGGGGACGTAGCCTTCCATCGCCGTCTTCAGGCGAACGGAGCGCTGGTCGCCCGCGCTCTTGGGCAAGTACTCGCCCATCCGCGTCCAGTAGGTGACGTACTCGACCCGGTCGGCGCCCTTGGCGACGATGCGGCGCACCGGCAGCTCCGCTCCGCCCGGCAGCGCCATTTCGCCGGCGCGCACCGACTGCAGTTCGAAGCCCAACGCCGGATAGCAGGACTCCGGCCGGTGCAGTTGCAGAAGGTCGCTCTGGGTATCGCCGTAAGCGATCAGCATCATGACCTGCTCACCGGTTTCCAGGTCGCGATAAATGCGGCTGACCATCTCGCTGTAGAGCGTGGCGGCGAGCCCCTCGGTGTTCGGCTGCACCAGACCGTCGCTGTCCTCGGACGACCATTGGCCAAAGCGCACCGGGACGATCGCCTCGATCTTTTCGCCCGATTTCACCAGGCTGAGGCGCCGGCGCGGCTTGAGCCCGTACGAGATCCCTGCGGCGCCCACGCAGGCGCCGAGGAACAGCAGTTCGCGCCGCCCGATCATGCCCCCGCTCCCTTCAACTTCAGCAGTCGCGACATCAGGTTGTCGACCGCGAAGACCAGCAGCAGGGCCGTGACGAACAGGAAGATGCCGGCGGCCATGTGGAGGAAACCCTGGGCCACGGCGTCCCCGAAGAAGTAGGTCAGCAGCACCAGCACGACGATCCGGATGATGTTGGCCACGATGGCGATCGGGATCACCAGAGCGACCAGGAACAGCGAGTAGCGCCAGGACGCATTGCGCAGCAGGTAGATGTAAAACAGGCTGATCGCCACCAGTCCGGTGATGGAGTTCATGCCCGAGCAGGCGTCCTCCACCAGCAGCTGATAGTGGCCGATCATCAGCGTGACGCCCTCCCGGAACACCGGAATGCCCACGGCCTGCAGGCCTTCGGTGGCCGCGAACGAAACGAACAGCTTCAGCGGCGCGGTGATGCTGTCCATGAACCAGCCGGGCGGCGGAACCAGGAAGGCCAGATAGAACAGCGGGAACCAGTTGGTCAGTAGGACCCGCAGGCCAAAGCAGGCGTAGAGCAGCGACAGGCCGACGCCGTAGAGCCCCACCACCTCGAGGCTGATGAAGTCATAGGCCCGGCCGAAGACGTAGAGCGCCAACGAGGCGGTCATCGCCGGAATGGTCAGCCAGTCGCTGCCCGGGACCGCGGCCGCCCGCATCTCGTCACGCTTGCGCCAAAGCAGCCACAGGCCGGTGACCAGCACGATTGGGCCGTGCGCGCCGGACTCCTGCGACCAAACCTGCTCACCCAGTGTGGCGATCGTCGGGATCGCCAGCAGCGCCATACCCAGCGCGATCACCCAAGCGCCGGTGACCGCCAGGCCGGAACGCGGCGCGTTATCTGATACTGCGGAGGCCACTGATCAGCCTTCGTTCATCACCGTGCCGACAATGCGGGCGCGGTCTTCGTTCAGTTGGGCGGCCAGGGCCTGCATGTCGCCGATGAAGCTGCGATTTCGCCGAACCACGATCAGACTATAGCCGACCACAGTGCTGATCCGCCGCGCGTCGGCGCAGCTGTTGGCGGCCGGGGTATCGATGATCGTCATGTCGAAGTCGCGCAGCTGCTGGTCGACGAGGTCCTTGAACCGGTCGCTGGCGAGCAGTTCCTGCGCGTCAGGGGCTGCGCCCCCCGAAAACATGATCGACAGGTCCGGCAGGACCGACGACTGGATGACGCCGTCCAGCGGTTCTTCCGAACTCAGCGCCTGTCGCAGGCCGATGACCGGCTTGGCCGGGCGAATAAGGTCCTGAACGGTCGGATGGCGCAGGTCGCCGTCGATCAGCAGAGTGTTGACGCCAATCTGCGACAGCGCCACCGCCAGATTGACGGCCGTAAAGGTGCAGCCCACGCCGACGCTCGGGCCGCAGATCGCCAAGCCTCGACGGCCGTCGTCGACGTGCTGGGCCATGATATGCGTGCGCAGGGTGCGAATGGCCTCGGCCTGCTCGCCGTGCGGCGCGGACAGGCTGACGACCGAGGGCGCGAAGGCGAAGGCGCCCTCCCCGCTCCTGGGAAGGCTCGTCTCGCCGATCGAGGCGCCGCCGACAGGGGCGGCTTCATGGGTCCGAGGCACTTGCGTTTCCTTGCTCATGCGTTCGCGAGCTTGCGACGCGCCGGTCCCCGGGCGCCGCCGCCGGAGGGCAGCGAGAAGCCCATAAAGGTCCGCGGCTTACGCGGGCCGGCGATCACCGCCAGCAGCGGTGCGTCGATGATGGCGGTGACATCCTCGGCGCCGCGGACGCGGCGGCCGAACAGTTCGATCAGCAGGGACACCAGCACCCCGAAGCCAAGGCCGAAGCCAAGGGCGCCGAACATGATCAGCGGCATGTTGGGGAAGCTGGGGCTCTGCGGCGTCACCGCGCTGCCAAGCGGAACCAGGTTGGTTTCGCCGACCTCGGCTTCCTGGCGCAACTCGGCGGTGCGGGCGGCGGCCTTCTCGAACTGGGCGCGGCGCAGATCGACCTCGGCCTGCAGCTGGCGCAGACGCTCGACCTGGTCACGCTGACCGATGACTTTGCTCTTCTGGCGCTCCAGGGCGCCGGCGCTGACCGCGTTGGCCCCAGCCATGCCGGAGGCGGCGGACCGCTCCTGCGCGACCTGCTGGGCCATCACGTTGCGCTGCTGGCGCATGGCGATCAGATCGGGGTGGTTCGGGCCCAGCACGCGCGAGGCCTGAGCGATCGAGGCGTCGATCTGGGCCAGTTGCAGCGATGCGGCCGACGGGCCGGTGATCACCGGAGCGGCCGACGCGGCCGAAGCCTGGGCCAGCGCGCTCAGCTTCGCGCTTTCGATGTCGGGACCGCCGTCCTGCAGCACGATGCCGGTCTGCTTTTCGTAGGCGGTCTTGGCAGCTTCGGCCGCGACCAGCACGTTTTTGGCCTTCACCGTCTGCTCATCGTACCACTCAGCCGTGCGTCGCGCGCCCTCGCGGCGGAACGCCAGGCTCGTGTCGATATAGGCCTTACGCAGGGCGTCGGCGACGGTGCGCGCCGATTCCGGAGAATTCGAGGTGTAGCTGATCTCGAGGATGTTGCTGCCCTCGATCAGCGAGGCCGAGGTGCCGTCGATCACGCGCTGGGCGGCCCAGCGGCGGAAGTCGCGGTCGTCGCCCGGTCCGCGCATGTCGTACTGGGTGATCAGATTGGGGTCCTGCAACCAGCCGAGGTCTTCGACGACCTGGCCGGCGACCCGATAGTCCTTGATCAGCTCGATCTGGGTCTTGGTATAGGCGCGCGCGAAGCTCGGCGCGGCGGTGACCTGACCGGTCACCGGGTCCGGCTTCACCAGGTCCATCATGACCCGCGAATAGGCCGAGTACCGCGGCGGGACGATCAGAGTGACGATGAACGCGCCGAGGACGCAGCTCACCGTCGCGGCGATGGTCACCCACCGCCGGGCCCAGAGGATCCGCAGGAACTGGATTATGCTCATAGCCTGTCTCCGGCCCCCAAAGCCGCCTTAGAACAAACGCTCGCCGATGACGATTACGTCGCCCGGCTCGACCTTGTCGTCGAGATTGACCTTCAGCTTCTCGCCAGCGCGGGTGACCTTAAGCCGCCGGTCGGAGCCCGCCGGGCCGAGGCCGCCGGCCTTGGCGATCGCCAGCCGATAGGTCAGGCCCGTGGCCACCGCATAGGAACCCGGCGAATTGACCTGGCCGCTGATGTAGAAAAGCTCGGCTTGCGGGGCGAAGATCTTATCCCCGGCCGCGACCACCGGATCCTGCGAGGGATCGCCCGTCGCCAGATCCTTGATCAGCAGGCGCTTCTCAGCGCTGCCGTCGGCCGGACGCAGGATGATATAGTCGGCGCCGGACGAGTTGACCCCGCCGACCCGCGCCAGGATTTCAGACAAGCGGTACGAACGGTTGACCGTGACAAGGCCCGGCGACGTGACCGCGCCCAGCACCGTCACGTAGCGGCTCGAGTACGAAACTACTTCGACATTGACGATCGGGCTGGCGAAGTAGCCGCCCGCCTGCAGCGCCGCCCGCACCTGCTCGCTCAGCGCACGGGCCGTGCGGTCGCCGGCCGCGATGCGGCCGATCAGCGGCAGCTGGATGGTGCCGTCGGCGCCGATCCGCGCCCGGGTCTTGAAGTCAGCCCGGCCCAGGACCTCGACGTCGACGACGTCATCTGGCCCCAGGATGTAGTCAGGCGACGGCGCCGGCTGCGCGTCGGGCGCCGCCACGGACGGAGCGACGGCTGGAGCCATGGCCGGGCCTGCCGCGGGGCTGTTCGTCTGCGCCTGCACGCTCAGCGGCACGGCGAGGGCGGCGCCGATAGTGACGATCAGTTTGGGCAGGCTATTGCGCATGGTCAGGCCTCAGTCCGATTAAAACGCGACCCCCGCCGCAAGCGCGACGACAGTCCGATCATAGGTATATTGCGGGGCGTTGGCGTCCCGATCCTCGTAACGCGCATTCAGGGACCAACGGATCCGCTCGCTCTGCGCAAACGTGATGCCCCCGAACACGGCGTAGCTCTGGGAATCCGTCAGCACCGGGAACACAGAGGCGAAAGAGCCGTCCGTTTCGTCGTCCACAAACTCCGTCCCGAGCGACACTGCAATTCGCGAGCCAAGAGCATAATCGCCGGCGATACGGTAGGACGTGGAGATGCTGTAGAGACCGCCGATGCTGTTCGCGGGCGTCACCGCCCGGCCCATGCTGATCTCCGCGCGCATCCGCTCGGTGGGACGATAGGTCAGCGCGACGTTCCAGGTTGATCCTTCGAAGTCGCTCTCGGGGACCAGGCTGTCCGTCTCGACGGTCGTATACCCGTAGCTGATCACGCCTTGCAGGCGACTGCTGATCCGGCGCTCGAAGGACACGCCGAGGGTCGTGCTCTCGTAGCCGCCGGACGCGGTCGGCAGGATCCGGTTTGGATAGTCGGTGTCGGAGTAGCCGGCATAGACCGTGAACGTTCCCAGCGCGGGACGCGAATAGGTCACGCCGACGGTGGCGTCCCAGGTCTCTGAGTCATTTTGGAACACCACGGCGTTGCCGTTTTCGGACCAGGTCTTGTGAGCAGCGGCCGTCACACCGAGGCCCGTACCCCGCGTACAGCCGACCGTTCCGCCGATCGTGCTGGTTTCGATCGCATTTTCGGATTCCACCAGGGTCACGGTCTGCACATTGGCCTGACCATGATGGAAGGCGGCGGCGAGCTGGCCTTCACACGGACCGAAGCGAAGATTGATCCCGCCTTCCAAATCCAAGTTCTCACTGTCGAGTTGGGTGTTTTTGTCGTGGAAGTCGTAGCCGGCGCTGCCACGAAGAAAGAGCGACTGGCGGCTGAGCGGCAGCAGTACGTCGGCGGTGACCGCTGGGCTGAAGATCGTGTCTTCGCGCTGAATGCCGCGAATGGCCGCGGTCGCGGCGTCCGAGCGCGCGACGTTGCTATCGTGAATGACCGTCGCCTGCACCCCGAACCGAACGCTTCGCGTCTCCTGCGCGAGCGCGGGCGTGGTCAGCGCCGCAACACCAAGCAAACTACCACAGACGATCTTTCCGTAATGCATGCGCGTGCCCCCCAATTCGTAACGCCTTCTGACAGGCCCAAAACCCATCAGAGAGATAGCGCCCGCGATTTGCGCGTGCACTAACAAAGTAGGCTAGAGTTTGTGAACAATCTGCTGATGAGCAGTTCGGTTAACTAGCGCCTCCCAGTGAGCGTCCGGTGAACCCCACCTTGTGAGCCGTCACTGGCGCCGCGACCATGCTTGGATAGCGGTTGACGTGACCCCCATTTCTCATCCAGCGACAACGAGGGTCCTGGGTTGATCTGAGCCTTGCTCGGCTGGTGTTGCAAGAGGCCGGCACGCGGAGAGGTCAGGGTTCGCAGCGTGCCGGCCGGACTCTCCGGATATGGCTCTGGCGTAGTCCCTGGGCGTCAGCCAGCCGAGCTTCGAGTGCGGCCGGGCTTCGTTTTAGTCCCGCCGCCAGGCTTCCAGCACAGCACGGGCATGGGGCAGCGAGCGGAAGAGCGTCTCGTTCAGCAGCTCGTCGCGCAGCCGACCGTTGAAGCTCTCGTTGAAGCCGTTCTGCTGGGGCTTGCCCGGGGCGATGTAATGCCAACCCACGCCCGCCTCCCGTTCGCGCAGGATCCCGATGATCTGCTCTTCCGTGAACCTTGATCGCTTCATTCGTCCGTCCTTTGGTCGGGCGGACTCTAGCTATTTCTGGCTGAGTTTCAGGGGTCACGTCACCGGACGCTCACTCGAGGTCGAGGTTGCTCACGTAAGCAAATTTTAATAGCGGTGCTGTGTGTCGTGCCACATCAATTGCTTAGTCTGAATCCGGTGTCCAGCACGGAGCTGCTCCGGCCTTAGTGGAGAAGCGCGATGAATGAGCTTCCTCAGAATGCGCCTCTCTTGATAGAGGACGATGTTTGGAGATTGCGTTCGCCCCAACGGCGGCCAACGTCGGTGCTTGGCAGAATGACCACCGCGCTTTGGGTTAAGGGGGGCGGCCCGGTACAATGAGTATGCGGCTAATGAGCAGCGCCCCCAAGGTCAGTGTGATTATACCACACTACAGCGACCTAGAACGGTTGGATATTTGTCTGGATGCGCTTCGACACCAGACTCTTTCAAGTGACTTCGAGATCATTGTTGCGGACAACGGCTCGCCAGAAGGTCCCGACGCCGTTCGCGCAGTCATATGCGAGCGCGCGAGACTTGTTGTGGTGAGTGAGAAGGGGGCCGGACCTGCCCGAAACGGCGGAGTGGGAGTGTCAACTGCTCCCATTCTCGCCTTTACCGATTCTGATTGTGTTCCCGAGCCAGGATGGCTCGAAGCGGGCCTCGAGGCGCTCGAACGCTGCGATTTCGTGGGGGGGCGCGTGTGTGTGCTGGTTGAGGACCTTCAGCGCATGACAGGGAGCGAAGCCTTCGAAAGAGTTTTCGCATTCGACTTCAAGTCTTACGTCACGCGCAAAGGGTTCGCTGGCGCGGGAAATCTGTTCTGCAGGCGCGAGATGTTTGACCGTGTCGGCGGCTTTAGCGTGGGCGTTTCGGAAGATATCGAGTGGTCTCATCGCGCGCGGAGTATGGGTTACCGCTTGGCGTACGCTCCGCGAGCCGTAGTCGGCCATCCAGCGCGCCATAATTGGAGCGCGCTCTGGGTAAAGTGGCAGCGCGTGAATCTAGAAACCTATGGTCTTTATCGCGAGCGGCAGTTTGGTGAGTTGCTGTGGCTCCTCCGGAGCTTGGCGCTACCGCTCTCAGCCGTCGTGCACACACCAAGGATATTCTTAAGCGATCAGTTGACTTCCTTTGAACAGCGCGGCCGTGCAGTCGGCACGTTGTTCAAGCTCCGGAGCTGGCGCGCTTGGCATGCCATATCTCTATTGGCTGGCACACGTTCATGAACACGCACGTAGCAATTTGCATTGTCGCCTTTCAGAACGCGGAGGACATAAGGAGATGCCTCCGGGCGGTAGAGCAATCCTCGCATACTGCATTCGAGGTGATAATTTGCGAGAACGGCGGGCCCATAGCTTTTGAGCAGCTCAAGGCCTCACTCCCGGAAAAGCTGCGGGGCGGGCAGCCGGTCGAGGTGATTTTGGCAGAACGAAATTTGGGTTTTGCAGGTGGCGTGAACATCTGCATCTCAGCGACGCCCGATGCCGACGCATGGTGGATCCTAAACCCGGATACTCAACCGGATCCCACAGCCCTTGAGCTCACGGTGGAGCGGCTTGGGCGCGGCGACTGCGATGCCGTCGGGGGGACAGTCTATCTTCCCGATGGGCGGGTGCAGTCGTTCGGCGGCAGATGGCGAGGATGGATGGCGCGAGCCGAATCCATCGGCCACGGCAGCCCAACATCCGCCAAGCCAGATCCACGCCGAATCGAGGATGAACAAAACTATCTGAACGGCGCGTCGATGCTTGTTAGTAGGCGGTTCCTTGAAGTCGCTGGCCGCATGCGCGAGGAGTATTTTCTATACTGCGAAGAAGTGGAGTGGTGCTTACGCGCTGTAAGGCGCGGCCTTCGTCTTGGATATGCGGAGGGCGCCATGGTTCTTCATCATGCGGGATCTACTACAGGTTCATATGAGCAGATTCGGAAGAGGCCTAGAACGCCAATATACCTAAACGAACGCAACAAGATGCTAACAACGCGCGACGTGTATCCGTTATTATTGCCGGTCGCCGCGATTTTCTCGTTGGCGCTCATTTTCCTACGCTTTGGTCGGCGTGCTGCTTGGCGTCAGGTCGGTTATGGACTGGCTGGTTGGGGCGCCGGGTTAGCAAATGCGCGCGGCGTTCCGCCCTTTTTGCAGAGAACCTAAGTCTGGATCTGTAGGCAGAGCCGATATTGACCTGCCCCCTTCCTGATCCCGCGTTCTGGGTGAGAGTCCGTCACCTAGAGGAGACGGACGTGAAGTAGAGCAGGTTCAACGAGGCGCAGATCATCGGCGTGTTGCGTGAGCAGGAGGCCGGGGGCCCGACTGCGGATGTGTGCCGGCGGCACGGGATCAGCGAGCAGACCTTCTACCGCTGGAAGGCCAAGTACAGCGGGATGAGCATGTCGGACGCGCAGAAGCTGAAGACGCTGGAGGACGAGAACCGGCGGCTGAAGAAGCTGCTGGTGGAGTCGATGCTGGACGTGTCGGCGCTGAAGGACCTTCTGGGAAAAACTGATCGGGCCTGCAGCGCGCCGTGAGGCCGTGCTTCGCCTGATGGCGGAGCGCGGCTTCTCGCAGAGGCGCGCCTGCGGGCTGGTCCAGGTCGATCCGAAGACCGTGCGTCGCGTGACCCAGCCGGGTGACGCGGACGTGCGCGAGCGGCTCGAGGGCTGGCGGCGGAGCAACGCGGCTTCGGCTACCGGCGGCTCGGCATCTTGCTGCAGCGTGAAGGCGTCAGCATGAACAAGAATAAGCTCTTCCGGCTCTACCGCGAGGAGGACCTGGCAGAGCCTGGACTTCGTCGCCGACACGCTGAGCTGGGGCCGGCGCTTCCGGACCCTCTGCATCGTCGACGACTTCACCCGCGAGGCCCTGGCGGTGGTCGTGGGCACCTCGATTGGCGGCCATCGCATGGCCCGCGAGCTCGACGCCCTGATCGCCCGGCGCGGCAGGCCCGATCGTCAGCGACAACGGCACGGAGATGACCAGCCGGGCCATGCTGGAATGGACCAACCGCACCGGCGTCGACTGGCATTACATCGCGCCGGGCCAGCCGCAGCAGAACGGCTTCGTCGAGAGCTTCAACGGCAAGCTGCGCGACGAGTGCTTGAACGAGGAGGTCTTCGCCAACCTGGCGCCGGCAAGGCCATACTGCTTTCCCTGAACTGCGCCGACCGCGCGTGGTCTCCCTACGACAAGAAAAGTTTCGCGGCGTTTTAGCGGCGACTGGCCGACAAATATCGAGCCACGTAGTAACCCGTCTTTAGATGTCTGCCTGGTAGTGAGAGATTTCACGCGTGGAAAGTGATGGCAAGACGGTGGCGGTTTCAGACGTCGTGATTTCGGATGCGGCGCCTGCGAACGGAGCCAAGCCGGATGGCCGTCGCCTCCGGCTATGCCTCGCCGCGTCCGGGGGCGGGCACGTTCGCCAACTGCTCGATCTAGAGAGCGTCTGGTCCAAGCACGACTACTTCTTCGTGACGGAGGATACTGCGCTAGGCGCGACCCTCGCCCAGAGCCATCGCACGCATTTCGTCCCGCACGTGGCCATCGGCCAGGCGCGGCTGGGCGCGCCCTGGCGGATGGTTCGCGCGGCAATCAGCAACTTCTTCCGCTCGGCGTCGATCATCGCGCGGGAACGGCCTGATGTGGTGATCTCGACGGGCGCCGGCGCCGTGTTCTTCGCCGTCGCATGGGCCCGCCTGCGCGGCGCACGCGCCGTCGTCATCGACTCCTTCGCGCGCTTCGATCGCCCATCGCTGTTCGCGCGCATCGCAGCGCCGATCGCAGACGACATGGTCGTGCAGTCAAAGGCCCTGGCGACGCACTTCCCGAACGCCAAGGTCTTTGATCCGTTCAGGATGCTCGACACCCCGCCGCCGCCAAAGAAGCCGCTTCTGTTCGCCACGGTAGGCGCCACCCTGCCCTTCGAGCGCCTGGTCTCTTCGGTCGCCGAACTGAAGGCGCGAGGTGGGCTGACCGAAGACGTCGTCATCCAGACTGGTGTCGGCGCCGCCCGGCCAGACGGGGTCACCGCGGTTGAAACGCTTCCATTCGACAAAATTCAGGACCTGCTCACCGACGCGGACATCGTTGTCTGCCATGGCGGAACCGGCTCGCTAATCACCGCCCTACGCAAGGGTTGCCGCGTGGTCGCCTTCCCCCGCCTCCCAGAAAAAGGCGAGCACTACGACAATCACCAGGCCGAGATCACTGGCGCGTTCGCCGCCCGCGGCCTGATCGAGGTGGCCAACGACGTCGACGAGCTGGCGGCCGCAATCGCTCGCATCAAGGCTCGGCCGCCAGTTCTGGCGACCACCGATCCCAGCGAACTGATGGAATTCCTCGACGGCCTGCTCGAGAAGGAGCGCCGCAAACGCAGGTTCAAAACGCAAAGGGCGTGACGACCGCGAGGATCGTCACGCCCTTTGGCGCTTTGATGAACCACCCCGAACCTGAGCCCTAAGGACAGGTTCGGGGGATCCAGGCAGACTGCTTAGAGTGCGAACTCCGAGCCATCGAGGCTGTGAACGCCCGTCAGCTTGATGTGCAGGTCAGCCACCTTGTCGCCATTCATATCGCCGTAGACGTGAGTTTCGCCCTTGGTGACCTCGTAGCGAAGTTGGCCGGCCTGGCCGCTGAACGCCTTGGCCCCGATGAAGGCGAACTTGTCGTTCGCCGCCGTATTGGTGTTGGCGTCCAGCTCGCTGAGCAGGATCTTGTCGCCCTGCGCCTTCGAGAAGTCCGTGATCGTATCGGTCGCCGCCAGGTCGGTCGGGCGGAACGCGAAGCTGTCAGCACCAGCGCCGCCGGTCAGGGTGTCGGCGCCGGAGCCGCCGTCCAGGCGGTCGTTGCCGGCTCCACCGATCAGGACGTCGTCGCCGTCGAGGCCGTTGAGCGTGTCATTGCCATTGCCGCCTTCGAGACGGTCAGCGCCGGCGTCGCCCAGCAGGCGGTCGTTGCCGTCGCCGCCCGACAGGGTGTCGTTACCTTCTCGGCCGCGCAGGACGTCATTCCCGCCGAGACCCGACAGATTGTCGGCCTTGGTGGTGCCGGAGATGTCGTTGGCCAGCGCGTTGCCGGTGCCCGACGTGGCGCCCTCCCAGAGCCTCAGGTTCTCGACGTTGTCGGCCAGCGTGTGATTGACGTAGGCATAGACTTGGTCGACGCCGCCGTTCGCGGATTCCACGATCTTGTCGTCGTCGTCCTTGATCACGTAGGTGTCGTTGCCGGCCCCGCCGATCAGGACGTTGGCGCCCTTGCCGCCGGTCAGCACGTCGTTACCGGCGCCGCCTTCCAGTTGCATGTTCTCCTTGCCGTTGACCGTCAGACGGTCGGCGCCCGAGGTGCCCTTAACCACCGTCAGCGAACCATTGCCCTCGCCCGGACCGGGATCCGGCGTCGGGTCGGGAGTCGGATCCGGAGTCGGATCCGGCGTGGGATCCGGCGTCGGGGTCGGATCCGGGGTGGGGTCCGGGGTCGGCTCAGGCTTCGGGTCCGGAGTCGGAGCGCCGCCCGGCAGCGGGAAGGTCGAGATGTCGCCAGCTTCACCTTCGTGCGCCTTGATCCACGCATTGATCTTGGCGATGTCGGAGGCCGTCAGGGCGCTGATCTTGACGTTGCCGCTATTGGCGGTCGTCGTCGTACCCGAAAGGATGAAGCTGCCGGCTTCGTTGTTGGTGATCTTGGCGTTGGTCGAGTCGGCGATCCGGATCCAGGAGGTCATGTCGCCGTAGGGCGAAATGGTGTTGCCATCGACAACCAGGCCGTTGGCGTTGGAGACCATGATGCCGTTGTACATGCCGCCGGCGACCACGTTGTCGGTCACGGTCACGTTCTTATAGGCGTAGCCGGCCTGGTCGGTGATGAAGATGCCCTGGATGATGCCGCCTTCGCCGCGTGCAATCACGTTACCGCTGACCACGATGTTCTCCGCCGACGAGGTGGCGCCGCGGGTCAGGAACTGGATGGCGTCCGGGTGGTCGCCGGTGGCCGGCGCAAAGTCGTGGAAGGAGTTGTTGAGCACCTGCACGTTCGAGGTGCCGAGCGACATCACGCCGTCAGCGCGCATGTCGTGCATGTTGTTGCCTTCGATGCGCACGCCGGAGCTGTTCATCATGCTGACGCCGTGCGAGAGTTCGTAGAACTCCGAATTGGTCACCGTGACATTCGTGCTGCCACGAATGAGCATGGCGTTTTCATCATCGGCCGGGTTGTTGTTCAACGACCCGTGGAAGTTCATGTTGTCGAACGAGATGTTCTTGGAATTGTTGACCTGAGTGTTCCACACGGTCCACGGATTGCTGTAATCCATGTGCAGGTTCTCGAACGAGAGGCCCTGGCTGTTGGCCACGGTCAGACCGGTCAAGGTCGCTGGATTACCCGCATCCTTCGAGGTGATCGTCACCTCGCCGTTGAAGACAATGTCTTTCAACGAAACATTGCCGTAATTCCCGGCCGAAAGCAGGATCGTGTCGCCCGACTTAGCAGTCGTAAGAGCGGCACGCAGCGAATCTGCACTATTAACAGTAATATTAGTCACGTAGGGAGACCCTCACTATTGGTGGCCAAAGTCCGATACACTTGCGTGCACCAAAGCCACTGAATGTGAGCGTCTATCTACATACTCAGATTGCACCCATCCAGGTGACGGAACGTCGCAACAATCCTGAAATGTCGCGAATTTAGACTGTCATATAATTGGATGTTGCCTGTCGATTCGCGACCAGGACATGTCCTGAATGGGGCGGAAACGGGGCAATCTCCAACTAGTCTTCAGTTCACTTTGGCGACGACCAAAAGAAAACCCGCCGCTGCGGGGGACGCAGCGGCGGGATGGTGTTCGAACTCGGTTTTCAGCTCGGTCAGAGCATGAAGTCGGCGCTCGTGAGCTTGGTGACACCCACGACGTTTATCTCGAAGTCGGCGACGCGGTCGCCGTTCATGTCGCCATAGACGTGTGCGTCGCCGTTGATGACCTGGAACCGCAACTCGCCGCCCTTGCCGCTGAACGCGCTGGTCCCGATGAACGAGAATTTGTCGTTGGCGGAGGTCTTGAGGTTGGCGTCCAGCTCCGCAAGCAGGATGCGGTCGCCCTGCGCGGAGGAGAAGCCCTCGATCCTGTCCACATCGACCAGGTCCCACGGACGGTAGACGAAGCTGTCGGTCCCCGAGCCGCCAACCATGGTGTCGGCTCCGGGCCCGCCTTCAAATCGGTTGCTGCCGGCGCCGCCGATCAGGACGTCATTGCCTTCCCCACCGTACAGGCTGTCGTTGCCGGCGCCGCCGTCCAGGCGGTCGCCGCCCGCTTCGCCGAAGAGCTTGTCCGCGCCGTCGCCGCCGACGAGCGTGTCGTCGCCGTCGCGACCACGCAAATCGTCGTCGCCGCCCAGGCCCGACAGACTGTCGGCCTGGCCCGTGCCGACGATGCTGTTGGCCAGATCGTTGCCGACGCCGACGGTGGCGCCTTCCTGCAGCCTCAGCGTCTCGACGTTGGCGGCCAGCGTGTGATTGACGTAGGCATAGACGACATCGGCCCCGCCGCCCGAGGCCTCAACGATCCTGTCGTCGCTGTCGCGGATAATATAGACGTCGTCGCCGGCGCCGCCGATCAGCGTGTTGACGCCCGCCCCGCCGGTCAGCGTGTCGTTGCCCGCGCCGCCCTCAAGCTGCATGTTGGCCTTGCCGCTGACGGTCAGGCGATCGTCGCCAGCCGTGCCGGTCAGCACGATCACGTCGACCTTGATCGGGTCCGGATTGGTAACGACCGGCGCGGTCGGCGTGGTCGGGACCGTCGGCGTGGTCGGAGTCGTGGGCGCCGTCGGCGTGGTCGGGACCGTCGGCGTGGTCGGCTCGACCGGCACGGCCGCACCGTCCAGCATGCTCACCAGCGTGCTGGAAATGTCGGTGTTCGCAGCCAACCAGGTTTTCAGGTTCGCGACCTGCTGGTCGGTGATCGCGGGAAGGACGATGTCGCCCGTCTGCGTCAGGTTGGTGTTGTTCTGCAGGACATAGGACCCCGCCTGATTGTTGCTCAACTGAGCGTTCGTCGAGTCGACCACGCGGATCCAGGACTTCTGGTCGCCGTACGAGGCCACGACATTCCCGTCGATGACCACGTTGTTGGCCAGCGCGACCATGATGCCGTTGTACATCCCGCCAGTGACGACGTTGTCGGTGATAGTGACGCGCTCGTAGCCGATGCCGATCTGGTCGGTGACGAACACGCCCTGGATGACACCGCCCTCACCGCGGGTGATCAGATTGCCGCTGACCAGGATGTCGTGGGCCTTTTCGGTCGTGCCCCGGGTCAGGAACTGGATGGCGTCAGGATGATCGCCGTCCGACGGGAAGAAATCGGTGAACACGTTGTCGACGATCTGGACGTTCGACGTTCCCGCCCCCATCACCCCGTCGGAGCGCAGGTCATGGAAGCTGTTGCCCTCGATGCGCACGCCGCTGCCGCCCATCATGCTGACGGCGTGGGAGAACTCCTGGAACTCCGAGCCCGTAATCTTGACGCCTTCGCTGTTGCGGATCAGCAGCGCGTTCTGGTCGTCAGCCGGGTTGCCGTTCAGCGAACCATGGAAATCGAGATTGTTCAGCTCGATGTTCTTCGAGTTGACGATCTGAGCGTTCCAGACCGTCCACGGTGAACTGAAGTCCATGTGCAGGTTCTGGAAGGACAGGTTCTCGCTGCCCGTCACCACCAGGCCGGTGAAGGTCGCCGGATTGCCCGGATCCTTCGAGGCGATGGTCACCGTCCCGTCGAACACGAAGTTCTTGATCTGGACGTTCGAGTAATTGCCAGCCTCAAGAAGGATCGTATCCCCAGCCTTAGCTGAATTAAGCGCCGCCGTGAGGGTTTGAGCGCTATTCGCCGTGAGTATCACGATATCTCTCCGCCACCAGATCCGCACACGGCCATGTATTGCCGCATAAGGGATGCCCCGTTGTGGACTTACGAGTAACAAACGTCGGCTTGAACCGACCTTAATCAGTTGGGTTAATTGAAGTATAACATAAACGCCCCGAAACCATGTCTTCCGAAAGCGGCAGGCGCGCCCAGGCTCGCCGCCCTCGACGCGCGGCGTAGCGCCCGAGTTGGCGGGTTTCGACTTAGGTCTGCTGGGCGGCCAATCGGCCCGCGCGCCGATGGCGACGATAGGCGTCGAGGGCCGGACGCTCGACCAGATGCCAGGACAGCGCCGCCAGCGGAACCGTCGCGGCCATGGTGACCGCGGTCAACGCCATGTGCGACGACGTCGGCCAGAAGGCGTAGATCAGGACCATAATCGGATAGCCGTAGATGTACATGCCATAGCTGTAGTCCGGCCACTTGGCCGAGAAGACCCTGCGTTGGGCGGTCAGCAGCCCCAGGCAGAGCACCGCATAGCCGATCAGGAGCGCCCGCATGTGCAGACCGACGCCCAGGACTTGTGCGGCGAGCGTAGCGAGAAACAGCGCCCCCAGCGCCCACCAGGAGAGCGGGATGCGCTCCCGGAAAAGGTAGGCGGCGATCCCCACGGCGAAGGCCGCCCACAGCCGGTCGAAGGTATCGATCAGATAGACCGCGCCGTCGCCGGCCAGGCTGCGCGCGAGCTCCTGCACCTGCGGAATGTCCCAGACCAGTACGCCGATCAGGCTGAGCGGCAGCACCGCCCACTTCATGATCGCAGGTCGCGCCAGGCCCAGCACGCCCAGCAGCGCCAGGACCGCATAGCAACGGACCTCCCAGGGCAAGGTCCAGAGCGAACCGTTAAGGACGCAGGCCTCCCCGCCGCACTCGACGCCGGTCAGGCGGTAGGAGGCCACCGTGAAGGTCAGATTGCTCAGAATGAAGCGCGCCGTCTCGCCGCCGAGATAGTCCCCCGGCGGCGCCGACGTAAAGAAGACGCCGGCCAGGACCGTCAACAGCACGCAGAGGGCCAGCCCCGGCCAGAGCCGCACGAAGCGTGCGGTCAGAAAGCGCACCGAGCTGCGCAGCCGCAGCAGGCTTGGGTAGACGAGAAATCCGCTGAGGAAGAAGAACCCGTCGACGGCGTAGGCCGAAATCGGCGCCCCCAGAATTCCGCTCAGGTCGTCGGCGTTCCTCACACCGAAGACCGTAAAGTAGCAGTGCGTGTAGATGACCGAGGTCGCCAGCAACAGCCTCACCGCAGTGAAGTTGTTGGCGTCGGCGTCCAGACGCTCGTCAGTGACCCGCATAGCGCGCCCCCTCCAGCTGGCCTGACCTCGTTGGGTGATCCGCGTTCGATGTTAGTGCATGGCTGGCCGCGACGCCACGGTTTGGGCGCCCACCAAACTCAAAGTAGGATCATTTGACAAAATTGGAGTGCTAGTTGCAAAGGTGGGCCCAGCAGGGGAATTGCTTTTGCAGTCGATTAGGTGGGGAATATTCGGGACCGGCCCAGTCGCCGAGAAATTTGTGCTGGCGCTCAAGAGCCTGCCTGGGGCGTCCGTTGAACTCGTAGTATCGCGGACCGCAACCAAGGCCGAGGCGTTCGCCGAACGCCATCGGGTCCCGATCGTTCGCACGCAATACGTCCTGGAGCCGACCGATCCGGTCGACATCGTCTACATCGCCACCCCGCCGAGCGAGCACGTCACCCACGCCCTTGCAGCGATCGCCGCCGGCAAAGCGGTCCTGATCGAAAAGCCCTTCGCGGCCACTCGGGCGGATGCGGCGCGCATTATTGAAGCCGCACGCGCCGCAGGCGTCTTTTGCATGGAGGCGATGTGGACCCGCTTCCTGCCAGCGGTCGCCAAGGCCCGGCAGCTGCTGGCGGACGGGGCGATCGGCGAAGTGCGCAGCCTTTGGGCGAGCTTCGCCGTGCCTCAACGCGTCGAGCCCGCCACCTCCCTCTTCAGCCAGGCGAGCGGCGGCGGGGCGCTTGCGCATCGGGGCGTCTATCCCACGTCCCTCGCACTCGACCTCCTGGGCCCTGCCCACCTCGCCGGCGCCACCGTCCAGATCGGCGCGACCGGCGTCGACGAGGATGTCTCGGCAATGTTGATCCACGCGGCCGGGGCGGTGTCGCACGTTCATGCCGGGCTTCGCAGCCAAGCAGACAACACCCTCGTCATCCTGGGGGACCACGGTCGCCTCGCGTTTCAGGGCCCTATCTACCGCCCCACGGGCGTCGTGCTGACTAGGTCCCTTCCGCGCGGTCCCGAGCGGTTCTCCCAAGGCTTGATCGCCCGACTCAAGGAAACGTCGGCGGCGCAAGCCATGCGGGCGCACCTGGCTTCGCTGCTCGCTCGGCCTCACGTTTACGCAGCCCCCTACTTGGGCAACGGCTACGGGCACGAAGCCCTGGCGGCTATGGCTGCGATGCGCGCAGGCGAATTGGAGCACACCGGCATGTCGCACGCCGATACGCTCGCCACGGCCGAACTCCTGGATCAAATTCGAGGCAGCTGGCGCACGACTGGCCGTTCAGAGGGGGGCTAACGATGCGGGTTGGGATCATCGGCTGCGGCTACGTCTTCGATCATTACATGTCGACGTTCCGCAACCATCGCGGCCTCGAACTGGCCGGCGTCACGGACGTCGATCGGCCGCGCGCCGAACACGTCGGGCAAGCCTACGGCCTGAAGGTCTATGCTTCGAACGAGGAGCTCCTCGCCGATAGTTCCATCGAGCTGGTTCTGAACCTCACCAGTATCGAGAGCCATTACGAAGTGACGCGGGCCGCGCTCATGGCCGGCAAGCATGTCTACAGCGAAAAGCCGTTCACACCGGACCTGGCGAGCTCTCGAGAGCTGGTGGCCATGGCCCGGGAGCGAGGACTCCACGTGTCGGGCGCGCCGTCCAACGCCATGTCCGACACGGTTCAGACCATGTGGCGGGCGCTACGAGCTGGCGCGGTCGGCAAGGCCCGGGTGGTGTACGCCGAGTTCGACGACAATCCCGTCTACCTGATGCATCCGGAGACTTGGCGCAGCCGCACCGGCGCCCCCTGGCCCTACCAGCACGAGTACGAGGCCGGATGCACCTACGAGCATGCCGGCTATTATCTCAGCTGGCTTTGCGCGATGTTCGGGCCCGCCGAGCATGTTTCGGCGTTCTCCACCTGCCTCGTGCCGGACAAGGCGCCGGGCGTGCATCTCGATCCGCCGGATACTCCGGACTTCTCGGTGGCCTGCATCACGTTCCGCTCGGGCGTCGTGGCCCGCCTGACGATCAGCATCGTCGCAACCTTCGACCAGCGGATGCGTATCATCGGCGACGAGGGCGAGCTGTCGGTGAACACCTATCGCGACTACTACTGCCCAGTGCGGCTGGAACGCTATTCCGGCCTCTCCCTCAACGCGCGCAAGGCGCGCTGGGTGCGCGAGAATTCGCTCCTGCAAATGCTGTTGGGCGTCGGAGGACGTTCGGTCCCATTGCTGTCCAGCGGCCTGCGGCCCTCGTGGCTCCGGCGCTGGAAGAACCCGATCGCGGCGCTCAAGCGCATGCAGCTCGGCCAACAGGACAAGAGCGTGGGCGTCGCCGAAATGGCGGCGGCGATTGAGGCCGGGCGCGAGCCGTGGCTGAGCGCCGATTTCGTACTGCACGTGACCGAGCTGACGCTCGCCATTTCGGCGGCGCGGGAAGGCAAGGTCACTCGCCTGGAGACCACCTTCAAGCCGCTTGAGCCGCTGGACTTCGCCGCCGACGCACGCCCCCTCAAGCTGAAACTGAGACCCGGGCTGGCGGCCCGCCTTGTGGAACCGATCCTGATCCGAATGCACGGCTAAAGCGGCATCCTGCCTGCCTGAAGCTCGCGGGATCCCGATTTGGGCAGGATCTGCCAAGCTTCAAGTACGCTTCGATCGCAGCGCGCTACGGCTCTAACCGTCAAGCTCACTCGCGCGCTCAGGCTGTAGATGAAACCACATGCCTGGCGCTTGATTACCCTTTCGGTAGCGCCTCGCGTAACATGAACTCTGCCGACGAAGAGCGATCGAAATGAGCATTTCAGCCACATGCGCGACCATTCTCGGCGTACTCGCCGCCGCCAAAGGCGGTGAGGCCATCACGCTGAAAGGCGATTGCCCCCGGATCACGATCACGCGGAGTTATTCGAGGCCGGTGACCATTCAAGCTGACGGCGCAAGCGTTCGCGGCCTGGCCATTACCGGGGGCCGGAACATCTCCTGGCGCGGCGGAACCATATCGGCGCCGCAAGGCCCGCACGCCGTGGGGCCTGACGGCTACGGCGTTCTCATCCGCGACGCCGCCAAGGTGTCGATCACCGGCGCGCTGATCACCAGCGCCAAGAAAGGCGTTGTGCTGGACGGCGCCAGGGAGGTGACGCTCAACGACAATCGCTTCCAGCACTACGGCGAGGACGGGGTCATCGCGTCCAACACCAAGGGTCTGACGATCCTGCGCAACACCTTTGCCGATCAGATCGGCAAGCCCACCCAGTGCAATGTGGCCGGCAAGATCACCCTCGGGGTCAAACGGCGCGACTGCGTCGCGCTCGGCGGCGCCTGGGTGGACGGCTACCACAACGACGCCGTGCAGATGCGCAACGGCGTCGCCGACGCCGTGATCGCCTACAATCGGGTCGAGGGCGAGACCCAGGGCCTCACCCAGATGGACAAGGACGGCGATGCGCCGCTTGAGAACATCCGGATCGAGTTCAACACCATACAAACCGACGGCTATCATCAGATCACCCTGGGCGACTGTAGGTCTTGTTCCATCCGCATGAACACCGTTCAGCGCGCCAAGGGCTCAACGAAGAAGGCGGTGATCCGCGCCCAGGCGGGCGTCTCGGTCTGCGGCAACACCGTGCCAGACATGCCATCGACCGCAGGCCCGCGCTGCAAAGACGCGCCAGCGGTCAAGTAAGCCCGGCGCCAATTGGCGGCGAATCCATTCGGAAATCTTCGGCATCGTCACGGGCGCCCACGCGGCCGTGGACGTTGGCTGGCCCGCAGCCTTTTACTGCCGCTCTCGGCGCTAGGTGTTTAGTCCCGAGGTCAAATGGACCGGGTCGAGTCTGAAGCGCTCCGGCGTCTCGACCCAGACTTGGCAGAGCGGGTAGCGCTTGAACGTCTTCTTGGCAGCCTTATCGCCCAGGGTCTCGGGCAGCCGGCTGATGCGGTGCCGCTGGAAGCAGCGGTGCAGGGCTGAGCGGGTGAGGTGCGGGATCGTCGCCCAGCGGCAGCAGCGTGTGCTTGCGGAAGGCGACCGCCACCGCCTCCTCCTCTGCGCTCATCACCGTCGAGCGAGGCGCCTTCGGTCCCATCGGCGCGTCGTGGACGAAGCTCCGCTTCCTCCACTTTGGCTACGGTCTTGCGGTTGAGGCCGTACTTGGCGGCTAGCTCTTTGAGCGGAGC
Organism: Phenylobacterium sp. 58.2.17; assembly: GCF_026411515.1. NCBI lineage: Bacteria > Pseudomonadati > Pseudomonadota > Alphaproteobacteria > Caulobacterales > Caulobacteraceae > Phenylobacterium > Phenylobacterium sp. 58.2.17. The sequence goes on from NZ_JAPMTQ010000003.1 coordinate 57,354, forward strand.
CTTCGATCGCTGTATCGCCGCTCGGATGGCGTACGTGGTCGTGGCGCTGCCGTGGAGTATCTGGCCCATAGCTCCTCCCGGTGTGAGCACTCAGCTAAGCTGAGTCCCCCACACACCGGGACTAAACACCTAGGCTCCGGTCCGAGCCGCTACGTCGGGATTCTCGCGGGTCGCGCGGTAGACCATCGCCGTGACAATACCCATCAGCATGAAGATCAGCGGGTGATTGTCCTGCTGGCTGAACACCGACTTGATGACAATGAAGTTCACCAACGCGATGGCGGCGGGCATAAAGTAGCTAAGTTCGCCCTTGGGGGATCGGACCGCGTATTTCGCGGCATAGTAGGTCGAGGCGACCAACATCCCGTAATAGACGACAAAACCGATCACGCCGTACTCTAGGCCGATAGTCAGATAGTAGGTGTCGATGGTCTGGATGCCGATCGGACTCAAGAAACCCAAAGTGTCCCCGCCCGTCCCCGCGCCATGCCCCCAAGGCGCCTTGAGGATCTTGGGGATGCCCATTTCCCACTGCGTCCCGCGCGCTTCGGTGCTCGCCGCGCTGTCGCCGCCGCCCCAGACCATGTTGCGCAGCCGCCTGACGACCAGCGTCGCGGCGATGAACAGGACGAAGATCGCCGGATACGCCAGCACGATGGCGGGCGCGAGCAGGCTGGCCTTGTCGGCCCGCCAGCGCAGCCAGCTCCACAGCAGCAGATAGAGCATGAACGACAGCAGGAAGCCGACCATCCCCAGCCGTGAATCGGTGACGATCACGATGTAGAGCATCAACGGCAGGGTCGCCCCCGCCGCGATACGCGTGGCGAGGTTCTTCCCGAACATCACGAAGTGGAGGATGAACGGGGCGGTCAACGCCAGGAATTCCGCCAGGCCGAGCGGCGTGGAGAAGGTGCTTTGTACGCGGTACTGACCGGTCGCCGAGCGGGTGCTCCCGGTCAGCGAACGGATCACGCTTTCGTCTTCGATCTTCAGGAAGTTGGGCACATACGCGCCCCAGGACGGGCGGCCGATCTTGAACTCAAGAAGCCCCATCAGACAGACGATGATCGTCACCGCCCAGAGGATCACGGCCCAGCGATGCACGCGCCCCGGCTTGAGGAACACGAAGGCGCTGGCGAAGTAGATCGCCGTCCAGGTCAGTTGGGAGTTCAGGACCCGCTGGATCGAAAGGTCCTTCGAACTGGAGAAGGCGATCGTGACGACCTGGATCAGCACAAAGCCAGCCAGCAGCTTGTAGACCTGCGGTGTCGCGTTCAGCGAGTCCTTCATCTGCGCTCGGAAATCCGGCGACATCGAGTAGCTGATGATGAGCACCAGCGTCATCGGGACGCCGACCAGCCGCATCAACGTGATCCAAGGCAGGCCCGGCAGCGCCACCGCCAGGTAATTCGGCCATAGGAACAGCACGATGAGGAAGGCGAAGCTGAGCCCGTACAGCGCTCCCGTCGGCGCAGTCTTGACGTCGGGCAGAGCCCAGACAGCGATCAGCGCAAGCAGAATGATCGGGATGACCAGTTGCTTGATCAGGAACGGCGTCGTCAGCCCGTAGAAGAAGCCGAAGAACAGGCAAAAGCCCATGAAGGCGAGCAGTAGCGCGGCCTGGACCAGACGCCCCGGGCCCGGACGGGTGTAGGGCCTCAGGATTATCGGCCGCGAACCCCGGCCGTCATTGTCGCTGCGCGCCCACATCGGGCCTCTCCCAGTCGTTTTCAATCGCCGGCTCGCAGGTGCGCCGAAGCTAGGCATTCACAACCTGACGTCCATGAATTAACATTCCTATCAGCGCTCGCTAAGTCGCGGCGGTGCGCGACGGCGGATTTCCGGCGCAGGTATGAGGGCGAGTTGCGCCCCGAATTTAAGCATTTCTTAGGTATGCCAGGGCCCCATCAGGTCCGGACGGAGGCGATACGCCTCCTGCGTCAATTTAGCCTCAGTGACCGTCGAACTTCACACGCTATGGTCGGATGAGTTCAGCGGGGGCTGCGACCAGAATAGAGAAGACGCGAACCTCATGGCCGATATCCTGTGCGCCAGCGCCGCCGAACTTACCGCTGCACTTGGCGTGGCGAAGTCCGGAGACAGAATCCTCCTAGAGGCGGGAAACTACTCTAACGTTCAACTGAGGAACCTCGTATTCGATGGCGAGGTGACGATCGCGTCAAGAGATCCCGGCAATCCAGCGACCCTAACCGGACTTACCGTGACCAGCAGTCAGGGGCTGAACTTCAGCAACCTGCACATGGACTTTAGTTCGCCGTGGACAGTCTGGAATGCGCAGATCGTTGATTCCAAGAACATCACGCTGACAGGGCTCAATTTCCACGGCTCGCTGAACAACAACCCCGCGGACGACCAGAACGCGCTGCTGATCCGCAACAGCACCGGCGTCAAGGTGAGCGGTTCCGAATTCCAGGAGTTCGCCCACGCCGTCAGCATGATGGGCGGCAGCGACGTACGCGTCGAGAGCAACAGCTTCCACGACCTGCGCTCCGACGGGGTGATGAGCGCCGGGACCTCGCGGGTCCAGGTCATCGGCAACGCCTTCACCGACTTCTTCCCGTCGAATGGCGATCATCCGGACGCCATCCAGTTCCTGACCCGAGGCACGACCGCCAAGGCCCAGGACATCCTTGTCAGCGGCAACCTGATCACCCGCGGTGAGGGCGGCATCATCCAAGGGGTGTTCATCACCGACCAGATCGGCATCGGCTACGATCGGGTCACCGTCTCCGACAACGTCATCGTCGGCGGAATGTACAACGGCATCATGGTCGCAGGCGCCAACAGCGTGGTCATTGATGGCAACTTGGTGGCCTCGTACGGCGACCAGAAATCTTGGATCCGCGTCACCGAGTCGACCAACACCCAGCTCAGCAACAATCAGGCGCAGACCTACGTCCTCGAGGCCAACACCAACCTGACGCAGTCGGGGAACGCGATCATTGCGGCGCTGACCGACAACGGCGCCAACGCGCTCGCCCACTGGATCAAGGGCGGCGACGGTGATGACCACCTCAGCGCGCGCAGCGACGGCGGCAGCCGGATCGAGGGCGGGGCCGGCAACGACATCATCACCGGCCGCGAACACGCCGACTACCTGCGCGGCGGCGACGGCGCAGACAGCATCTCGGGCGGCGGCGGCTTCGACGACATCAACGGCAACACCGGCGACGACACGCTCCATGGCGGCGGCGGCGACGACTGGGTGGCGGGCGGCCAGCACAACGACCTGCTGCTCGGCGGCGCGGGCTCCGACCTGGTGCTCGGCAATCTCGGCAACGACACGATTTACGGCGAAATCGGCGCCGACACCCTGCGCGGCGGCCAGAACAATGACGTCGTCATCGGCGGCGACGGCGACGACTGGCTGTCGGGGGACCTCGGCGACGACACCGTCACCGGTGGCGCCGGAGCCGATACCTTCCACACCTTCGGCCAGGCCGGCCTCGACCTGGTCACCGACTTCAACCGCGCCGAAGGCGACCGCGTCTTCGTCGGCGACGGGGCCCGCTACACGGAGAGCCAGGTTGGCGGCGACGTCGTCATCGACCTCGCGGGCGGTGCACGCATGGTCCTCGCCAATGTCCAGATGTCGTCGTTGTCCGACGGGTGGATCGTCTCGGCCTGACGTTCAGGCCGCAACGTCTGATAGGGTGGCGCTCCGTCGCAGCGAACGGAGCGCACCATGCTGGAAATCCTGCTCTGGGCCCTGAGCGCGGACGCCGCCCCTCGACAAGCGCAGCCCGCCGCGCCGCCGCTTGAGCGCGTTGCTCAGCGCGGGCCGATCACGGTCCGCGACGCCCCTGCCCTGACCTTGGCGATGAGGACGGCCGCTCCCGGCGCGACCATCCTACTCGCCCCGGGCGACTACGCTCAGATCGCGCTCAGCGACCTCAGCTTCGACACGCCCGTCACCCTGATCGCCCGGGATGCGCAGACCACCGGCTTCCTGCTGACCAACGCCGCAGGCCTGCGGATCGTCGGCCTGACCGTGGCGCTCGACCAGCCAGGCGCCGGCCGGCTCGCCGTCAACGACAGCCAGGACATCCAGTTTAGCGAGCTGACGGCGCGCGGGCTGCGGACCGGCCAGGGCCTCGTCTTCACCAACTCCCGCAACGTGCGCGTAGAGAAGTCGTCCTTTTCAGGCTTCCGGAACGGGATCGTCCTCTCCGGCGGATCCGACGTGGCGATCGAGGGCAACACCTTCCGAGGGCTCGGGGCCGACGGCGTCACCAGCAATGGCGCCTCGCGGTTGCTGATCAAGGGTAACGACTTCGCCGACTTCGACCCGACGCCGGGCGCGCACCCAGACGCCATCCAGCTGTTCAGCCGCAACGCCACGGCCTCGGCCGAAGACATCACTATCGTCGACAACCGCATTCGCCGCGGGTCGGGCGCCATCATGCAGGGCATCTTCATAACCGACCAGACCGGAGCCCTGCCCTATCGCCGGGTGGTGATCCGCGACAATCTCATCGAGGGTTCGATGTACAACGGCATCGCCGTGGCGCATGCCGAGGACGTCGAGGTCTCGGGCAACACCGTCCAGCCCTACGAGGGCATGAACGCGCGCATCAGCCTCACCTACGTCACCCGCGGCCAGGTGTTCAAGAACCGCTACTGGAAGCTGCTCCAGAGCGACAACAAGGACCTCGCCATCAAGGACCGACCGAGCCTCAACCCGATCCGGCCGCCGACCGCGCCCTAGATCAGCCGCCGGCTCGGCGGGGCTTCCTGCTCGGCGATGTCGAGCAGGTATTTCCCATAGGCGGTCTTCTCGAACAGCTTGCCGCGCACGCGCAGCTGGTCGCGGTCGATGAAGCCGTTGATGTAAGCGATCTCTTCCAGGCAGGCGATGTGCACGCCTTGGCGCTTCTGGACCGCGCGGACGAACTCCGAAGCCTCGACCAGGCTCTCGTGGGTGCCGGTGTCGAGCCAGGCGTAGCCGCGCGACAGCTGCTCGACGAACAGGTCGCCGGCTTCCATGTACATGCGGTTGAGGTCGGTGATCTCCAGCTCGCCCCGGGCCGACGGGCGCACCCGCTTGGCGAATTCGACGACACGGTTGTCGTAGAAATAGAGGCCGGTGACCGCCTGGCGCGACTTCGGCTCGGAGGGCTTTTCCTCCAGGCTGATCGCCCGGCCGGTGTCGTCCAGCTCGACCACGCCGTAGGCCTGGGGTTGGTCGACCTCGTACGAAAAGATCGTCGCCCCGTCCTCGCGGTCCGCCGCGTTCTTCAGCAGCCGGCTCATGCCCGCGCCGAAGAAGATGTTGTCGCCCAGCACCAGGGCGGCGCGGTCATCGCCAACGAAGCTCTCGCCGATCAGGAAGGCCTGGGCCAGCCCCTCGGGCTTCGGCTGGATCGCGTACTCGATATTGAGCCCGAAATTCGAGCCGTCCTCGAACAGCCGCCGGTAGTTGTCGATGTACTCGGGCGACGAGATGATCAGGATGTCCCGGATGCCGGCCAGCATGAGCACCGACAGCGGATAATAGATCATCGGCTTGTCGTAGATCGGCAGCAGTTGCTTGTTCACCGCCAGCGTCGCCGGATGCAGCCGGGTGCCCGAGCCGCCGGCCAGGATGATGCCCTTCATCTAAAGTCCTTGTTCCTGCGTGGCGGGAAGCAGCGCCTCGACAATGTCTTCCACCGCCGCCCGCCAGGGGCGCGGTACGATCCCGTAGTCCGCCTGCAACTTGGCCGTATCCAGGCGTGAATTGGCCGGCCGACGGGCCGGGGTCGGAAACTCAGCCGTGGTGATGGCTTCGAGCCGCGGCGCCGGGGCCCCGCGCGCCTGCGCCATTTCGAACACCGCCCGGGCCAGTTCGCACCAGGTCGCCTCGCCGGCGTTGACGAAGTGATAGGTGCCGGTCGGCGCCGACGGCTCGGCGATCATCCGGCCGGTGATCTTGAGCAGGGTCGCGGCGATGTCGGCGGCGCTGGTCGGACAGCCGCGCTGGTCATCGACCACCCGCACCTCGGGCCGCGTCTGCGCCAGCCGCAGCATCGTCTTGATAAAGTTCGATCCATGCGGACTGACCACCCAGGCCGTACGCAGGATGAGATGGCGGCGATTGCCGGTTCGGACGGCCTGCTCGCCGGCCTCCTTGGAACCACCATAGACGCCCAGCGGCGCCACCGGGTCGGATTCGCGATAGGCGCCGGGCCTGGAGCCGTCGAACACATAGTCGGTCGAGACGTGGATCAGCGGGATCTGCGCGGCGGCGGTCGCCTGCGCCAGGGCCGCTGGGCCAAGGGCGTTGGCCCGCCAGGCCTCGACCACCTCGCTCTCGGCGCGGTCGACCGCGGTATATGCGCCGCAGTTGATCACCGCCGCCCAGGGCCGCGAGGCGACCATCGCCAGGATCGCATCGGGATCGCCCAGGCTCATCGCCGCGCTCGAGGGCGCGACAATGTTCATCGTCGCCGGAGCCTGACGGCGAATCTCGGTTCCGACCTGACCGCTGCCGCCAGTCAGCAGCACGTCCGCCGTGGCGGTCGAAGAAGTCATGCGCCGACGGTCTTCAGGCCCAGCCGTTGGCCCACGTCGCTGCTCGCCAGGATCGGGCCCCACCAGGCGTCGTTCTCGAGATACCAACGAACTGTCTTCTCGATGCCGGTGTCGAAGCTCTCGGCCGCCCGCCAGCCGAGCTCCCGGTCGAGCTTGGTCGGGTCGATGGCGTAGCGGTGATCGTGGCCCGGCCGGTCGGCGACGAAACTGACCTGCTCCTTGTAGGACTTGCCGTCCCCGCGGGGCCGCAGGCGGTCGAGCGTCTCGCAGATCGCGTGCACCACCTGCAGGTTGGTGCGCTCGGCACGCCCGCCGATGATGTAGCTTTCGCCCGGCGTCCCGGCCTCGAACACCCGGGTCAGGGCCCGCGCGTGGTCGTCGACATAGAGCCAGTCGCGGACATTGGCGCCGGCGCCGTAGACCGGCAGCGGCTCGCCCGCCAGGCACTTGACGATCATCAGCGGGATCAGCTTCTCGGGGAAGTGATACGGGCCGTAGTTGTTCGAGCAGTTGGTGATCAGCACCGGCAGGCCGTAGGTGTGGTGCCAGGCTCGCACCAAGTGGTCCGACGAGGCCTTCGACGCCGAATAGGGCGAGCGAGGGTCGTAGGCCGTCGTCTCGGTGAAGAAGCCGGTGTCGCCCAGCGAGCCGAACACCTCATCGGTCGAGATATGGTGGAAGCGGAAGGCGTCCTGGGCCGACTCGTCCAGGCCGCGCCAATAGGCCAGCACCTCGGACAGCATCACGAAGGTGCCGACGATGTTGGTCTGGATGAACTCCGCCGGGCCGTCGATCGAACGGTCGACATGAGACTCAGCGGCCAGATGGGTCACCACATGCGGGCGGAAATCGCGCAGGGCCGCGCGCACGGCGCCGCCGTCGGCGACATCGACCTTACGGAACGAATAGCGGTTGTTCCCCGCCACGCCGTCCAGCGACCGCTCGTCCCCGGCATAGGTCAGCTTGTCGAGGTTCAGCACCTCGTGCTCGGTTTCGGCGATCAGGTGCCGGATCAGGGCCGAGCCGATGAAGCCGGCGCCGCCGGTGACAAGAATGCGCAAAACCTACTCCCCCAGAGATCGCTGGCGTCGAAGGCTACTCCATACCGCCTGACCCGCCCTTGGCGAAAGGGCCAGCGGCCCTTTCGGTTCCCGATCAGGGCCGACCGGCGGCCCTGGGGGTGACGATGGCGGCCGACGTCGCCTTCTCGGCCGGCTTGTCCGCAGCCGGCGCCTTGTCGGTGGTCGGGACCACGGGCCTGTCAGCCGGCGCGCCCGCCTTGCGGTTTTCCAGAAAGCGCTGCTGCGCGGCCAGGATCCACAGATAGGGCAGCACGGCCTCTTCGGCGAAGCGATAGCCACGGCCGAACTCGTCGTCGTGAGCTTCCAGCAGCACGTGCTTGGCGGCCAAGTCTTCGAGCGTCGCCTTGAAGCTCGAGGCGTTGGCCACGCTCGGATAGAGCGCGTCGACGTCACGGTCGTCGAAACGGCCGTTGTTGAAGATCGCCGCGCCGGCCATCACGCCCAGCACATGGCGCACGCCGCTCTTGGCCGCCTGGTCGATCTGCACCAGAGAATGCTTGGAGATCCGGCCGCGGAATTCGGTCAGCGCCTGGTCCACGGCCTGCGACACATCCTCGACCGTGACGTTGGTGCGCCCCTTGTCGATCGCGGCCAGCCCCGAATGGTGGCTCAGCAGGCTGGCGAAGTAGGGCGAGCCATTGGCCACGAAGACAATGAAGTCCGTGGCCGACTTGTCATAGGTCAGGCCGCTCAGTTCCTCGCCGTTCTCGACCAGGTGATTGACTTCGGTGGCGCTCATCTTCGGCACCTGCAGGGCGAAGATGTTGCGGCGGATCGACGGAATGTGTTCGACCAGCTCGGTCAGGTCGGCGGCCACGCCGGCGATCACCAGCTGGGTGCGGATCGAGCGGTCCGACAGGTTCTTGATCAGCTCGGCGATGTTGCGGCGGAACTCGGGCGAGTCGCAGACGTCGAACTCGTCCAGCACCACCAGCACGCGGGTGCCGGTCAGCTTGGCGAACAGGTCGGCGACCAGGCGCGGCGTCAAGGTGGTGGCCGGAAGCAGGTCGGCCAGGGTGCCCCCGCGCTCGGCCTCGTTGGTGGTCGGCGCAAAGCCGCTGTGGAACAGCAGCGGGATGTCGGCCGCAACGGCGCGGAAAATCTCGTCGAAGGTCGAGCCGGCCCCGCAGGAGCAATAGACCACGATGTAGCGAGCCTCTTCGGCCGCCTGGGTCAGGACGTGCACCAGCGAGGTCTTACCGATGCCGCGCTCGCCATACATGATCACGTGGACGCGCTGGTCCTCGATCGAACGGATGAGCGTCGTCAGCACGTCCAGGCGGCCGGCGAACATCCGGCGGTCGGTGATCGGCTGCGATGGCGTGAACGCACTGCGCAGTTTGATCCGCGCACTGGCGAAACGGTCGTTGAGGCGTGGGCTCAGCTGGTCGCCGGCCATGGACTGGAAGCGCGGGAACGCCGAGTCAGTCTGCCTTTTGACCGGCGCGCCCTCGCGCGGCGTCGGCGGCGCGGCGAAGACGAGGTTCGGCTGGGGGTTCGTGGCGGCTTTCGGCTTACGCCCGAAAGAGCGCGCCATCACGCTATTGATCCAACTCACGGCGCCTCCAAGCACGCATGCTGCGGTGCATCTGCGATATCGACGGTCTACGACCGCAGGTTCGAACCCGCCACCCGTAAACACGCCGATTGTGGCGAAATCTTAAACCGATCCGAGTTGAGTCAACGTTAATCGCCGGCTCTGCTCGGCAAGCTCTACGGAACAACTTCTCGCCGCCGCCCCTCCTGGCCGCGGGCGAGCCGCTCCGACACCTTCTCCGAAACCTTGTAGGCCCCAATCCCCAGCGCCACCGACACGGCCACGATCAGCGGCACGTTCTGCACGTGCAGGACGTGCAGGAAGCCGTGCACCGGCACGCCGTGGGTCAGGTAGATGTAGAAGCTCGCCGCCGCGATCAGACCAACGACGCCGTGCAGCAGGTTGGGCAGGAAAACCCGCGGCGCCCACAGGATCAGGCCGGCCGCGGACACCAACCACAGGGCGTGGGTCACGTTGGCCGGATACTGGAAGTGCTCCCAGATCTCCTGCGGGCCCGCGACCTGCAGCGCTGCGATCAACAGGCACACAAGGGTCAGCAGCAGCTTGCGCGGGACGGTCGTGGCCCGGTGCAGGCACCACCCGAACGCCAGCAGATAGAACACGGCGTCGGGCGTGCGTTCCAGCAGGTACTCGTGCGGCATCATCAGGGAGGCGATCACCCGGACGGCCAGCGCCGCGGCCAGCAGCGCAAGGCCAAAATCCCAAGGTCGTCGCACCGCGAACCGACGCACCGGCCCGACGGCGAACAAAGCCGCGAAGATCAGCATGCATTGGAGCAGCGCCTCCAGGAACCAATACGGCTCCAAGAAGCTGCCGAAGCGGCCGAAAAAGTTGCTCACCAACAGCAACGACGGAACGTCGAAGGTCTTTTCGGAGACCAGGTAGAGACAGAGGATCACGTAGTAGGGCGCGATGATCCTCTGGAAGAAGGTAGCCAGCATCGAGCGCCCCCCGCCGTCGTTGAGGCGTGAGCCCTGGTAGCGGGACAAATTGTAGCCTGACAGCAGCAGCAGCACATGCGCGCTGCCGCCGATCGGCCAGGCCGAGGCGTGCGAGATCACCACGCTGATGATCGCAGCCGCCCGAATGGCGACCTCCGACTCCACGCCGCGCAGGCTGAAGACCCCGCGGTTGTGGGTGACAGCTTTGTCGGCCAGCGCCTGCAGGTCGGCGATGCTCGTCTCTTCCCACCGCTCCGGCAGGAAGCCCAGACGCCCCTCGATGTCGAGCGACAGCGCCACATAGCCCAGGGAGTCGCCGCCCAGGCTGACGAAACTGTCCGCCGGGGTGATGGCCGCCCGCGGGAAGGCGCGGCGAAACGCGCTCTCGATGGCCCTGCCCCCGCCGCCCCGTGTCGGCGGTCGGCGCGACGGCGCGGCCCGCGCCGCGGCCAGCAGCGCCTGATAGTCCATCTTGCCCGAACTCAGGGTCGGCAGTTCGTCATAGCCGATCGCTACGATGCCGGAGACGGGTAGCGACAACGCCTGTGACAGACCTTCGGCCACGACCTGCGGCTCGGCGGCGACCACGCCCACCGCCAGCAGTTCGTCGTCACCGGTGACGATCGCGCTCACGCCCTGCCGCCGCAGTTGGTCTTCGACCTCATCGAAGCTGATGCGCAGCCCGAACAGCTTGGAGAACCGGGTCTTGCGTCCCACGATCCGATAGAGGCCCTGCGCGTCGCGCATCGCCAGGTCGCCGGTCGGAAGCTCAGACAGCTCGCGTCCCTTGGCTAGGTCCGCCTCGACCAGCGCATAGCCCGACATCACGTTGGCGCCGCGGTACACCAGCTCGCCCCGGGCATCCGGGCCTTCCACGACCCCGCCAGCCTCGTCGACAAGATGAAAGGCGCCCCCCGGGATCGCCATCCCGATGCAGCCCGGATTGTCCAACAGCAACTCGGGCGGCACATAGGCCATCCGGGCCGTCGCCTCGGTCTGCCCATACATGACGAAGAAGCGCACGCCCGCGCCTCGTGCCCACACGGCGTAGGTCCGCGCTGTCTCGGGCGGCAGGCGCCCGCCCGCCTGGGTCATCGTCCGCAGCGAGGGCAGCCGACGGAGCCGCAAGCCGATACGCTCGAAAAGCTCGTAGGTATAGGGAACCCCAGCCAGGGAGGTCGCCTCCTCGGCCGCGAAGAAATCCCAGAACGCGTCATCGACCACGGAGCGAGCGGTCAGCAGGATCGCGCCGCCCGCCGCCAGGTGCGAATTCACGACCGACAGACCATAGCTATAGTGGATCGGCAGGGTGGTGATCGCCCGGTCGTCCGACGTCAGGCCCAGATACTCGCCGATCGACTTCGCATTGGCGTCGACCGCGCTGCGATCCAGGCGCACCAGTTTGGCCGCAGCGGTCGAGCCCGAGGTCGAGAGCAGCACCGCCAGGTCGGGATGCAAGTTCCGCGCGCCGGGCGGGCCGGGCTCGGCGACCCAGCGCGCGCCATCCTTGCGGAAACGGACGCTTGGCCGATAGGTCTCGATAGTCCGCTGCAACTGTCCGGCCCCGCCGTCGCCGGCCATGATCACCGGATGCCCGTGACGCAGCGCCGCGATGTAGGCGATCAACGGGGCCAGTTCATTGGCCGCCTCGATCAGCAGCAGGTGCCGCCCCGGCGGCAGGCTGGCGGCGAACTCGTCGGCGCGGGCGGCGAGCTCGATGTAACTGAGACGCTCGCCGGCGTCGGTGGCCACCGCCAACGCGTGGCCATGCGCCTCAAGGCGTCCGGCGAACGTGGCCGTGAGCGGGATGGACGGAGCGGCGATATCGGACGCAGTCAACGGTTCGGCCCCCGCCTGTCTGGTCTGGCCGCGTCGTCAGCCCCATGCCTTGCGCGACCGAAGGGGATATGCCGGACCGCGAGGTCCGGTCAGAACTTCAAGTTGAACGGCTTCAGGACATAAGCAACATAGGCCAGAACCGCGACGATAATCGCGAAGGCCGCAGCCCCATATCCTTCGTTGCCGACATAGTTGGCCAGCGCGCAGCCAATGCACGCCGGCAGATACTGATAGATGTTATCCCTCGGCTCTTCCTGAGCTGTCGACCTGTGCAGAAATAGGACGATCAAAGCGCCGAAGATCGCGACCGTGACCCAATCGTAGATAGTCTGCAAGACACCAGCCCCTAAGCAATACTGTTAATTTCGAGCAGCCACGCCCCTGCACAATTCGGGCCAGACCGAAGTTCGCTACGGCAGGATAGCCGAATCCGGAACGTCGCTACGCGAAAATAACTTGCAGATGATGAACCCGGACGACGCCCCGATCCAGCTCTGAGATGATCACCGGCGGCGGGACGTCACAGACACCGGATGGACGGGCTAGCGGAAAATCAGCCGCTTCGAGGCGGCGAAATTCAGGAACAGCCCGGCCGCCGAGCCCGCTGCAACGCCGACATAGGGAAGGTAGGCCAGCAACTCGGCGCGCCCCGCGAGCATCACCGCGCCCTGATGCAGAACGGCGACATAGACGGCGAAATTGACCAGGCCGCCAACCGCATTGACGCTCAGGAACTTCAGCCATTGGCCAAGCAGGCCGCCGCCGCGCGCCTCTCGAAACGTGTAGAGGCGATTGCAACCCCAAGTGAACGTGGCGGCGACCAGAAACGAGAAGATGCGGCCGCCATAGAGGTTGAGCGACAACGCGTTCAGCGCAAACCATAGCGCGCCCATATCGACGAACAGGCCGAAGAAGCCGATCGTCGTGAACCTCACAAACTCGCCGACTACAACGGCGTATCCACCACTGGCCTTAATTGCACACCCCCTCGCCCGCCGTATCGACGCACAAACAGCAGCAACGCTTGACGTTCCTGCTGACAATCGTCATGGCGCTACCAGAAATTGAAGCTAGACTGTTAAGAAGATCGCGCTAAGCGCCTAGTCGTTACATTTTTCAAGCTGCCGCGGACTCCCTGCATGATCGATACCAACGCCACGCGGAACCAGGCCGCCTTGAGCCTCGATGTGACGGACGCCGGATCCTGGGGCCCGGCGAAGGCGATCATCTACCTCGGCTTGGCGGGCCTCCTGCTCTCGGTCGTGGCGCTGATCAACCATTTTCCGGTGATCTTCTTCGACACGAGCAACTACATCGACCGCGCCAGCGCCGTGATGAAGCTGCTGCTGGGAAGCTCCACCGCCGCCCAGGAGATCGGGGTCGCCATGTCGGGCGCCGGAAAGGCGACCACGGGTGAGACCTATAGCAACCCCTTCTTCCTGCGCCCCTTCACCTACAGCGCCTTCCTGATCCCGTTCGCCACCCCGCTGACCTTCTTGTTGACCCCGTTCGCGCACGGCGTGCTGTCGGCCTATGTGATCCGGCGCTTGCTGGTCGCCGTGGGCCTCGCCTCGACCGCCGCCTTCGCCGCCTGCATCCTGCTGCTGACCGGCTTCTCAAGCTTGCCGGTCACCGCGGCCTACGTGATGCCGGACATCTTCACCGGCCTGCTCATCGCGTTCTCGTTCGCCGTGGTCCAGGGCTGGGAGCGCCGTTCGGCCTGGGGACGGCTATTCGACACCGGCCTCATGACCTTCCTGGTCGCAGTGCATCTGAGCCACATCCCCATCACTCTGGCGATCTCGGTGATGTTCTTGCTGTCGCTCGCGGTGTTCCGCGGGGCCTTCCGCGCACCCTACATTCTCGGCGGCGTCGTCGTCCCGCTGATCGTCGCGCCGCTGATCCTGATCGCCTCGAACGTCGCGGTGGCCGGAAAGCCGGTGATCTCGGAGAGTTCCTCCCTCTTCCTGCTCGCGCGGTTCGTCGGCGACGGCGTCACCGAGCAGTACCTGCGCACCGCTTGCCCGCAGAAGGACTACGTCCTCTGCTCCGAACTCGGCCGCCTGAAAGACGCCGACCGCCACGGCTCGGTCTCCGACTACTTCCTCTGGGACAAGGACGGGACGGTCTCGCGCCTGTCGAACCCCCGCCTCGTCGACGAGGCTCCGGAACTGAACCGCGAAACGCTCCGCGCCTATCCTGGCCAGATCACGATGAACGCGATCGGCAACGCCATCGACCAGTTGCTGACCTTCCAGATCGACGACGACATCAACAATCCGCCCGCCCCGTTCGTCACCCAATCCATCGCCGGCGTCTCGCCCGCCCTGGCCGATCAGTACCTGAACTCGCTGCAGTCGCGCGGCGTCTTCCCGTTGGAGATCGCCCGCGGCCTCGCCAACGCCGGCCTCATCGCCTCGCTGGCGGTGATCGGCTACATCGCCGCGTTCCAGCGCCAGCTGATCGACCGTCGGCTGTGGCTTCTGGGACTGTTCGCCCTGGCCGGGATCGCCGAGAACGCCCTGGCGGTCGGCGCGCTGTCCGAGGTGCACAACCGCTATCAGAGCCGCGTCATGTGGCTGGTTCCCCTGGTCGCCATCATCTTTGCGGCCAGCGTGATCTCAAAGCTCCGTCAGGGAAGCGCAGCGCGCGCCGCGCCGGCCCACGCCTTGAGCTGACCCGCCGCCGTTGGCCCGCGCCTTGCAGCCGAACGGATCGGCCGCTCCCAGCGCGTCGCCACCGTCCCGTCACCCACTTGCGTTGCATAGAGCTTTTTCATGTTCCACGGCGACACGCTTGAGAAACAGGCCCGTAACGCTGTCCTTTATGCGGCCTCCAATTTCGACCTCAGTAACGGCAAGGTCTGGATCGTAATCCCCTGCTACAAGGTCAAGGCGCACATCGCGCGCGTGATCGATGCTGTGCCGGAATGGGTCGAGGGCGTGGTGTGCGTCGACGACAAGTGCCCGGACGGCAGCGCCGACTTCATCGAAAGCACGATCGCCGATCCCCGCGTGGTCGTGCTGCGTCTGCCTCAGAACCGCGGCGTCGGCGGCGCGGTGATGGCCGGCTACCTTGAGGCCGAGCGCCGCGGCGCCCGCACGGTGGTGAAGGTCGACGGCGACGACCAGATGGACCTGGCCTATCTGCCGCAACTGGTGGCTCCGATCCTTCTCGGCGAGGCCGACTACACCAAGGGCAACCGCTTCACCTCGATCAGCCACATTTCCGAGATGCCGCGCATCCGCATCTTCGGCAACGCCGCGCTGAGCTTCCTCGCCAAGCTCTCGACCGGCTACTGGAACATCTTCGACCCGACCAACGGCTACACCGCGATCGACGCCAGCCTGATCCCGCGGCTGGCGACCCGGCGCGTGGCCCAGCGGTTCTTCTTCGAAACCGACGTCCTGTACCATCTTGGGACGCTGCGGGCGGTCGCCCGCGACATCCCCATCCCGGCCAAGTACGGCGACGAAGTCAGCAACCTGAAGATCACCTCGATCATCGGGCCGTTCGCGCTCAAGCACCTGAAGAACCTGGTGAAACGGATCATCGGCCAGTATTTCGTGCGCGACTTCAACGTGGCCACGCTGGAGTTCCTGTTCGGCCTGGCCTTCCTCGGCTTCGGCAGCACCTATGCGCTGCGCTGGTTCCTGATCCGCGTGCCGGGCGAAGATGCGTCCGCCGGGGTCGTCATGGCCGCGGCCCTGCCGATCATCGTGGGGGCCCAACTGCTGCTTCAGGCGATGAACTTCGACGTGCTTAACGTCCCCAACCGCGCCATCCACCCCTATCTGCGGGCGATCGCGGCCATCACCAAGCAGGGCAAATCCTAGGAGGGCGCGCCGAGCACCCGATCGCGACAGTCCTGCAGCGCCGCATAGGAAACCCCGAACTGGCGCTCATACAGCAGCGCCCCCTCGTGCGGGCGCTCGCCGACCCGCCCGGCCGCCAGCTGCTGGCTGCCGAACCCGCGCAGCAGGTAGGTCAGGAACATCGTCGGCCAGAGACCCAGCCAGGTCTTCCACTGCGAGGGATAGAACCGCACGCCCAGCGCAAAGCGCGCCCAGTCGGCGAGCGGCATGCGGACGCGCCGGATAGGCCCGTTCTCGGGCAGGGGACTGCCGGCCCGGAACAGGCGCCCGCGCAGGCCGCGGCCGCTGTAGAGGGCGAACTGGTCGACTCGCACCGCGCCGAGTTCCTGCGCCAGCCGCACGGCGATCAACGCGCAAGCGTCGTGATCGGGATGCCCGCCTTCCCAGGCGGTGACCACCAGACGCTCCACCCCTGGGATCGCAGCCAGAGCCGCGCGGGTGGCGGCCAGCGCCGCCGCCGCGCCGGCCCGCACGTCGCCGTCCAGGACGCCCGTCCCTGCGCCGACATGCACGATGTCGGCCTCCGCCACGCCCAGGCTCAGGAGAAAAGCGCGCGTCTCGCCCAGCCGCCGCTGCGCCAGGTCCGCCGACGCGTAGTCGGCGACATAGAGGAACTTCTGGGCCACGCCGGCGCGGCGCTCTTCCAGGATCATCGGCAGCGCGAAATATTCGTCGTCGAAATGCGCCAGGACGTACGCCGTCGTCATCAGGCGTTCTCGACCTCGCGCACATCGGTGACGCCGGCCTCGCGCAACGCCGCCACCAGTTCGTCCAGCGCCCGCGCCAGTTCTTCCGGGTCGCGGCTGCGCAGCACCAGGTTCGACCCATAGCCGCCGCCCCCGAAGAACGGATAGCTGCCCAGCGACATGTCCGGATGGGCCTTGGCCACCGCCTCCAGCGGCGCGGCGATCACCCCCTCGCCCGAGCCCTCGACCCGCACCGTGCGCGCCACGGTGACCGCACCGCCGCGCAGGCGCCAGCCCACGTCCTCCAGCATGCCGCGCATGATCGTCGGCACCCCGGCCAGTACGAAGACGTTGCCGATGGTGAAGCCCGGCGGGCCCTGCACCGGGTTCTTGACCAGCTCGCCGCCGACCGGCACCCGCGCCATCCGGCGGCGCGCGGCGTTCAGCTCCACGCCCCAGCGCGCAGTCATCATGGCGATGATCTCGGGATGTTCGATCAGCTCGACGCCGAAGGCCGCGGCCACCGCGTCGGCGGTGATGTCGTCATGGGTCGGGCCGATGCCGCCGGTCGTCACCACATAGTCGTAGCGCTCGCGCAGGGCGTTCAGCGCCGCAACGATCTCGTCCTGCACGTCGGGCACGGTCCGCGCCTCGGCCAGGTCGACGCCCAGCACGCCCAGATACCGGGCGATGTCGCGCAGGTTGGTGTCCTGCGTGCGCCCCGACAGTATCTCGTCGCCGATGATCAGCACCGCGGCGGTCACCCGGCCGTCCGTCGAACCCGCCATACGCACCTCCGCAACGCCCGCCATTGTGTCGCACCTGACTAGAGGCCCGCGCAGGCGCGCACAACCTGTCATGCGCCCGCCGCTTTGCGCAGCACCCCGCCCCGATGCTAGCCACCGCCTGCCCGCTTCGTTCAAGGAACGCCCATTGGAATTCGCCCAGCCCCTGGTCCGCGGCCAGCTCGTCAGCCGCTACAAGCGCTTCTTCGCCGACGTGCTGCTCGACGATGGAACCCCAGTGACCGCCCATTGCCCCAATCCGGGGGCGATGCTCGGGCTGAACGTCCCGGGTCTGCCGGTCTGGCTCTCGAAGTCGGACGATCCGAAGCGCAAGCTCGCCCACACCCTGGAGTTGGTCGAGGCCGACGGCGGCCTGGTCGGGGTCAACACCATGCATCCCAACCGGCTGGTCGCCGAGGCCCTCGCCGCCGACGCGATCCCGGAGGTCGCCGGCTACGCCGTCCATCGGCGCGAAGTGAAGTACGGCGCGGCCTCGCGCGTCGACTTCCTGCTTGAGCATGACGCCCGTCCGCCCTGCTGGCTGGAGGTCAAGAACGTCCACCTGCGCCGGGCCGGAACCCTGGCCGAGTTTCCCGACTGTGTCGCCGCCCGCTCGCTCAAGCACCTGGCCGAGCTGACGGCCATGGTCGACCAGGGCCATCGGGCGGTGATGCTGTTCGTCGTCCAGCGCACCGACTGCGACGGCTTCGCCGCCTGCGCCGACCTCGACCCCAAGTACGCCGCCGGCCTGATCGACGCGGCGCGGGCCGGGGTGGAAGTCCTGTGCTATGATTGCGATATAAGCCCCAGCGCCATCGCCATCGCCCGCCCGCTTCGCTGGCGAGACGCGGCGCTCACGGAAGCCGAAAGAGTACTGCCATGACCGACGTCCTCGAAGCAGCGCATCGCACAGGCCAGATCCGCATCCATGGGCCTGAAGGCTTCGAGGGCATGCGCGCCGCCGGCAAGCTGGCCGCCGAGTGCCTCGACATGCTGACCCCGCACGTGGTTCCCGGCGCGGTGACTGAAAAGCTCGACGACCTGGCGCGCGAGTTCATCCTCGATCACGGCGCTATCCCGGCCTGCCTGTTCTATCGCGGCTATGGCAAGACCACCTGCATCTCGCCCAACCACATCGTCTGCCACGGCATCCCGGGCGAGCGGGTCCTGCGCGACGGCGACATCGTCAACATCGACGTCACGGTCATCGTCGACGGCTGGCACGGCGACACCAGCCGCATGTACGGTGTCGGCCCAATCGCCCCCCGCTCCAAGCGCCTGATCGACATCACCTACGAGGCGCTGCAGCGCGGCCTCGATCAGGTCAAGCCGGGCGCCCGCACCGGCGACATCGGCTACGCCATCCAGCAGTATGTGGAATCGATGCGCTGCTCGGTGGTCCGCGACTTCTGCGGCCACGGCCTGGGCAAGGTGTTCCACGACGCCCCGAACATCCTGCACTTCGGCCAGAAGGGTACGGGCGAGGTCCTCGAGCCCGGCATGTTCTTCACGATCGAGCCGATGGTGAACCTCGGCAAGTACCAGGTGAAGCTGCTCGCCGACGGCTGGACGGCGGTCACCCGCGACAAGTCGCTCTCGGCCCAGTGCGAACACTCGATCGGGGTCACGCAGGACGGCTACGAGATCTTCACGGCCTCGCCGGCCGGCCTCTTCAAGCCGCCGGTCCAGGCGGACTGACGAGCGCGCGGCAGGGTTGCGAAGACCCGCCGCCGCACGCCTCTTGCCAAGCTCGAACAAATGACGAACAGTGTTCGGCATGGACGGATCGCGCCACCTTGCCGAGGCCCCGCAGCCTGACCTCTGGTCGGCCGCGCCGACGCGCCCGGTCAAAGCGCCGCGGCCGCATTTCCACGGCCACCGCGAGCGGCTGCGCAAGCGCGCCGGCCGCGAGCTCGCCGCCCTGCCCGACTACGAACTGCTCGAGCTGCAGCTGTTCCGCTCGATCCCGCGCGGCGACGTCAAGCCGCTGGCCAAGGCGCTGCTGACCCGGTTCGGCTCGCTCGCCGGGGTGCTGTCCGCCTCGCCGGCCGAGCTGCGCAGCGTGCCCGGCGTCGGCGAGGCCGTCGCCTTCGACCTCAAGCTGCTGGCCGAGGTCGGCCTGCGCGTCGGACGCGCGGCGGTCGGCAAGCGGCCGGTGATCTCCTCGTGGAGCCAACTGCTCGACTACGTGAAGCTCGGCCTCGCCCATGCCCCGCGCGAGCAGTTCCGCGTCCTGTTCCTCGACAAGAAGAACCAGCTCATCGCCGACGAGGTGATGAACCACGGCACCGTCGACCATGCCCCGGTCTATCCGCGCGAAGTCGTGCGCCGGGCGCTGGAGCTGTCGGCCAGCGCCGTGATCCTGGTGCACAACCATCCATCCGGCGACCCGACGCCGTCCCAGGCCGACATCGCCATGACCAAGGAAGTCGTCGAAGCCGCCCGCGCCCTGCGCATCGCCGTCCACGACCACCTGGTGGTCGGCCGCGACGGGACCGCCAGCTTCCGGGCGCTGGGCCTCTTCTGAAATTTCGCTAAAGCAGAGCTCTAAAGAACATCGCCTTGGGGGGCCCGCCATGATCCGTAAGTCTCTTCTCCTTGCCGGCGTCGTGGCCCTGGCCCTGACCGGCGCAGCCGCGGCGCAGACCCCTGCAGCCGAATCCGAGGTGGACCCGACCGCCCTCGCCTGCTTGGGACAGGGCGGCGAGGCGCCTGAGGCGCGTCTGGCCGCCTGCACCGAAGTCGCCGACACGTTCGAGGAGCCGGCCGATAGGGCCTGGGGGCTCCAGATGCGCGCCGCGATCCAGAACGACATGGGACTGCCTGACCGCGCGCTCGCCGACGCCAGCAAGGCCATCCGCTTGGATCCCGGAGCGGCGTTCGGCTACTACACCCGGGCCGACATCCTGGCAGATAGCGGCGACTACAAGCTCGGCCTCGCCGACATCGAGCGCGCCGTGAAGCTCGATCCGAAGGAAGCCCTTTATCTCGCCTTGCGGGCGCAGCTGCGCGGCGAGACCGGCGACCGCGCCGGGGCCCTCGCCGACTACAACCGCGCCATCGAGCTCGAGCCGACCACCTGGCTGTATCTGGCGTCTCGGGCCCACCTGCGTGAGGACGGCCAGGATCGCGCCGGAGCCCTCGCGGACCTCGACCAGGCGGTCAAGGTATCGAAGGACGATCCGGCCGTTCTGGTGATGAGGGCCGACTTCCTGCTCTACGCCGGCCGCCATGACGAGGCCAAGGCCGGTTACGATCAGGCGCTCGCCAAACAACCGGACTACGACAAGGCGCTCACCGGCCTGGCCCGCCTCTTCCAGGAGCAGGGCGACTACGCCGCCGCCAAGGCTGAGCTCGATCGCGCCATCGCCGTGAAGTCCGACGACGTCGACACCTTTAGGGCCCGCGCCTGGGTACGATATCGCCTGGGCGACGCCGTGGGCGCCCGGAGCGACATGGATCGGGCGGTCGAACTCGACGCCGATGACGCCTTGCTCGGCCGCGCCCGGTTGTTCTCGGACCTGAAACAATACGACCTGGCGTTGGCCGATATCGCACGCGCCGAAGCTGCGGCGCCGAACTCGGTCATGCCGGCCATCCTGCGGGCCGACGTTTTCGCCCTGCAGCAGGACTGGCCGCGCGCGATCGCAGAAGCCGACAGGGCCGTGAAGCTGGAGCCTGAGGACGTCTACGCCCTGAACGCCGCCTGTTGGGTCAGAGGTCAAGCCAAGCGCGATCTCGATCGCGCCCTTGGCATCTGCACCAAGGCGATCAAGCTGGCGCCGGATGAATTCGCGCCGCTCGACAGCCGCGCCTTCGTCCATCTGCGGCGGGGCGATCTCCCGAAGGCGCTGGCCGACGCCGAGGCCGCCCTGGCCCTGCACCCGACCTCGGCCGAGACCCTCTACCTGCGCGGCGCGATCAGGCTGCGCCTGGGTCAGAAGCAGGAATCCGAGGCTGATCTGGCCGCAGCGCGGAAGCTGGATCCGAAGATCGAGGAGCAGTACGCCAGCTACGGCCTGCTCTAGTTGGTGCCCCCTCCCGGACTCGAACCGGGACGCCTTACGGCAAAGGATTTTAAGTCCTCTGCGTCTACCATTCCGCCAAGGGGGCGCCGATCGCTCGGTACACGTGATCGCGCGCGGTCGGCAAGCGCGCCGCTCAGGCCGTGGAACCTTTGGCGTCCGACTTGCTTATCTCCGTCCTGTGGTCCCGATCCGGGACGCCAGGAGGAACGCATGGGCGAACTGGCTTACGCGATCGATCCGGCCGACGACGGCTGGCGCTGGCGGGTGTTCGACGTCGAGGGCGAACTGGTCGCCGGCGGCGTGGAACCCAGCCAGGCCGCGGCCGAATCCGCCGCCGTCGCCCTGTTTCACGACGACGTCAGCGCCGCGTCCGCCATCTAGCCCGTCGCTAGCCCTCCGGCAGGGCGGCGACCGCCTCGCGCAGCGCCGCCAGCCGCGGTCCGTCGGCCGGATGGGTAGATAGCACCTCCGGCGGCTGCGGACGCGTCCCGCTCTCGGCCGCCATCCGCTCGAAGAAGCGCACCGCGCCGGCCGGATCCATGCCGGCCCGCTGCGCCAGCTCGACCCCGACGCGGTCGGCCTCCAGCTCGTGATTGCGCGAGTAGGGCAGGATCACCCCGTACATCGCCCCCATCCCCAAGGCGCCCGCGACCTCGCCGGCGTGTTCGGCGTACTCGCCGTTGGCCAGGATCGCCTGGAGCACGTTGACCCCCACCTCGACCGCCATCTGCTGGCTGACCCGCTCGGACGGATGGCGGGCCAGCACATGGCCGACCTCATGACCCAGCACCCCGGCCAGCTCGTCGTCGTCCTGCACGAAGTCCAGCAGCCCCTTGAACGCACCCACCTTGCCGTTGGGCAGGACGAAGGCGTTGATCTCGGGCCGGTCGAAGACCACGAACTCCCAGGCCAGGTCGGTGCGGCCGCTGGCCTCGACGATCTTCCAGCCGATCTTCTCCAGCCGCGCCTGCGCGGCGGGGTCGGCGGCGACCGGGGTCTGGGCCCGCAGATCGCTCCACGCCTGGTCGGCCATCTGAGTCAGGGCCTCGTCGGGCACGACGGCGAACTGGCTGCGGCCGGTCTGCGTGTTCTGCGAACAGCTCGCCAGCAGCACGCCCGCCGCCAGCAACGCCAGCAGATTGCGCGCCCGGCCGCGGGTCACGCTCACGTCTCCGCCCGCGCCGCCGCTTCCCATTCGCGGAATTCAGGCGTCGCCAGCAGCCGCGTCGCATAGGCGCCGCACGTCCCGTCGTCGCCATAGTCGGACAGGTGCACGCCATAGGTTCGGAACCGCGTCGCCACGGGGGTGTAGAACGCGTCGGCGATCGACCATTCGCCCGCCAGGAACGGTCCGCCCGAACGGCCCAGCAGGTCCGACCACAGCGCGACGATACGGCGCACGTTCTTCTGAGTGGCCTCCGACAGGCTCGTCACCTTCGGTTCGGCCTCCAGCGCCATCGGGCATTCACCGCGCAGCGACTGGAAGCCGGAGTGCATTTCCGCCGCCGCCGCTCGGGCCATGGCGCGCATCGCCGGGTCGTCCGGCCACAGCTTCGCCGCAGGAAATTTTTCGGCCAGGTATTCGCAGATCGCCAGGGAATCCCAGACGGTCAGGCCCCCGTCCTTCAGCACCGGCACCAGGCCCGACGGCGAGTGGGGCAGGATCGCCGCCTCGGTCCGTCCCTCGTCCTGGCGCAGGCCGACCAGCGTCTCGGTGAAGGTCGCGCCGGTGTGCTTGAGGGCCAGCCAGGGGCGCAGCGACCACGTCGACCAGCGTTTTGTTCCGACAACCAGTTCCATAGGCCGCTCCATTTCGTTACGTCAGCCTATTGCCCAAGCCCCGGGCTCCTCGTCTAGAGTGGCCCCAACAATAAGATTTCAGTTCCCAATTTTTTGCAGGAAACGCCTTTCATGACCGAGACCGTCGCGCCGTCGGTTGACTCGACCGCTCCGCCGGCCGCGCCCGCGGCCAGCGCCCAGCCATATTCCGCCTCTTATACCCGGTATGCGATGTTCCTCCTTCTGGGGATCTACATCGTCAACTTCCTGGATCGCGCGGTGGTCAACATCCTGGCCGAGCCGATCAAGAACGACCTGGGCCTCCACGATTGGCAACTCGGCCTGATGAGCGGCCTGGCCTTCGCCATCTTCTACACCGTCCTCGGCATTCCGATCGCCCGAATGGCCGAGCGCAAGAACCGCCCGATCATCATCGGCACCGCCGTCGCCGTCTGGTCCGGCTTCACCGCCCTGTCCGGCATGGCTCAGAACTTCGCCCAGCTGGTTCTGTTCCGGATCGGCGTCGGCGTCGGCGAGGCCGGCTGCACCCCGCCCGCCCACTCGCTGATCGCCGACTACGTGCCGAAGGAAAAGCGCGCCTCGGCCCTCGCCTTCTATTCGATGGGCACGCCGCTCGGCGGCCTGCTCGGCCTGGTGATGGGCGGCCTGATCGCCGACGCCTATGGCTGGCGGGTGGCCTTCCTCGTCGCCGGCGCGCCGGGCATCCTCTTCGCCCTGCTCTGCTGGTTCACCCTGAAGGAGCCGCGCAAGCAGATCGCCCAGCACTCGGCCGCGATCCAGGCGACCCAGGCCACCTTCGGCGAGACCCTGAAGTACCTCGGCACCAAGAAGACCTTCTGGCTCATCGCGCTCGGCGCGGCGATCAAGGCGTTCATCGGCTACGGCCACGCCCCGTTCACCGCCTCGTTCTTCCTGCGCGTCCACGGAGAAGAGGTCGCGGGCCTGGCCTCGGCCTTCAATCTCCAGTCCATCGGCTTCCTGGGCCTGGCGCTCGGCCTGATGGGCGGCACCGCCGGCGCCATCTCGGCCTATCTCGGCGGCCAGATCGCCGACCGCTACGCCAAGAAGGACCTGCGCGGCTACGTGTCGGTCCCGGCCATCGCCTCGCTGCTGGCCGTGCCGATCTACATCATCGCCGTCAGCGTCCCGTCGGCCTCGATCGCGCTGTGGATCCTGGTGATCAACGGCCTGCTCGGCTCGCTCTGGTACGGCCCGGTCTACGCCATCGGCCAGTCGATCGTGCCGCCGCACATGCGCGCCACCACCTCGGCCATCCTGCTGTTCACGATCAACCTGATCGGCCTGGGCCTCGGCCCGCTGGCGGTCGGCATCCTGTCCGACATCATGAGCAACGGCGTCGGCCTCGGCTCGGCCCAGGGCGTGCGCTGGGCGCTGATGCTGTCGACCTGCTTCGGCTTCGTCGCGTTCGGCCTGTTCTGGACCGCTCGCAAGACCATCCGCGAAGAAATGGTCAGCTAAGACCCGGCGCGGGGGCGCTCCGGCGCCCCCGCGACCTCGCTCCGCTGGTGGAGCATCGCGGCCTCAAGGCTGCAAAAACACCAGCCAGATCGCGGTCGCCGCAAAGATCACGCCGAACATCAGGTTCAGCCATCGCGCCCGCCGCACCGGCCGCCCGGTCGCCGCCTGGATCAGGAACACCGTTGCGGCCAGGGCGCAGCCGGCCCCGGCCAGCCAGAACTTGGCCGGCGGGGCGACGAAGATCGCTCCGGCCACCATCGCCAGCGCCACGGTCCGCCCGACCAGTTCAGGCGCCAGTCGCCTGCCGTTCCCGCCGTCCGCCGCCATCGTCGCCCTCGCTCGCAAACTACGCCGCCGGTGTGCCACGCGCGCCACCGGCCGCAAAGTGCAAGCCCGGCTCCGAAACCGTCCCATCCGGAAGCCTTCACCGAAACGTCATCTGTGGCTTCGGCGCCATGGCGTGGCCAGAGGCGATCTCATAGAATCCTGACCGAACACCCGCGAGGGTGGAATCGCGCCAAATCCCGAGGGGGGAAATGATCTCCAAGCGTTCCGGCTTGCTCTGCGCAAGCGCCCTGGCCAGCGTCATGGCCATCTATGCTGCGCCCGCCGCCGCCCAGGACACCGAAGTCTCCGAAGTCGTCATCACCGGCTCGCGCATCGCGCGCCAGGACTACGTGTCCGAAAGCCCCATCGTCACCCTGGGCCAGGAACGCATCACCCAGGCCGGCATGGTCACGGTCGAAAACACCCTGAACCAGCTGCCGCAGTTCGTGCCGTCCAACGGGGCGGGCACCAACACCACCAACTTCGTCTCCACGCCGGGCCAGGCCTACGCCAACCTGCGCGGCCTTGGGCCGACACGCACCCTGGTGCTGGTCGACGGCCGCCGCATGGTCTCCGGCAACCCCAACGCCGTGGTCGACCTGAACACCATTCCGACCTTCCTGGTCGACAGCGTCGAGACCATCACCGGCGGCGCCTCGGCCGTGTACGGTTCGGACGCCATCGCCGGGGTCGTGAACTTCAAGCTCAAGAAGGACTTCGAGGGCCTGGTCATCGACGCCCAGCTGGGCGCCACCGACGAGAACGACGCCGGCCAGCAGAGCTTCTCGATCGGCTACGGCCACAACTTCGCCGACGGCCGCGGCAACATCTCCGCCGGCGTCAGCTATGACCGCCGCGAGGGTCTGGTGGCCTCCGACCGCGACTGGTCGGCGATCGGCTATTCGGTGCTGACCACCGGCCTGACGCCTTCCGGCGCAGCGACGATTCCCGACGGCCGCTTCGATCCGTCGTCGAACGCCGGCGGCGCCGCCAACCTGCCGACCCAAGCGGCGATGGACGCGGTCTTCGCCAAGTACGGCCTGGCTCCCGGCAGCGTCGCCCGCGGCGCCAACCTGTCGTTCAACGCCGACGGCACCCTGTTCTCGACCTCGCCGGTGCGCAACTACCGCGGCGAGCAGATGCCGGGCTTCTCGGCCAGCAGCTACACCTTCAACAGCGCCGACTACCGCTACCTCAACCTGCCGCTGGACCGCTGGTCGCTCTACGCGGCCGGCCGCTACGACCTGACCGACGGCATCGAGGCCTACGGCACGGTCAGCTACACGACCTACGACGTCTCGCGCCAGCTCGGCCCGGCCTCGGCGTCGGACGGCGCCTTCCCCGGCCCCGACATCGTGGTGCCGACCACCAACCCGTTCATCCCGGCCGACCTCAAGGCGCTGCTGGACTCGCGCGCCAACCCGACCGCCGCCTTTTATCCGCGCCGCGCCTTCAACGAGGTCGGCGGGCGCCTGTCCAACAACACCTACGAGACCTACCAGCTTGTCGCCGGTCTGCGCGGCGACGTCGGCTTCAAGGACTGGAAGTGGGACGTCTACGCCGCCTATGGCGAGATGAACCACACCGAGAATCAGCACGGAAACGTCAGCCGCGCGGCCATGCGCGAGCTGACCTTCGCCCCTGACGGCGGCGTGGCGATCTGCGGCGGCTTCAACATCTTTGGGGCCGGCAAGGTCAGCCCCGGCTGCGCGGCCTACATCGCCCGCGAAGTCACCAACGAGACCAAGATCCAGCAGACCGTGCTCGAGGGCTTCGTCACCGGTACGGTGTTCGACCTGCCCGCCGGGGCCGTGAAGTTCTCGGCCGGCGCCCAGTACCGCAAGGACGAGGTCGGCTACTCGCCCGACCTGCTGCTGCAGGGCCCGGACATCGTCGGCTTCAACCCCGCGGTGCCGATCGCCGGCGACATCTCCTCGACCGAGGCCTACGCCGAGCTGCTGGCGCCGCTCCTCGCCCAGGCGCCCTTCGCCTACAGCCTCGACCTGTCGCTGGGCGCTCGCATCGCCGACTACAACACCACCGGCACGATCAACGCCTACAAGGCTGACCTCACTTGGCGTCCGGTCGAGAGCCTGATGGTCCGCGGCGGATATCAGCGCGCGGTCCGCGCCCCGAACGTAGCCGAGCTCTACTCCCCGCAGTCGCTGGGCTTCTCGGGCATCGGCACGCCGGGCTTGGCCACCACCGCCGGCGATCCCTGCGACGTGCGCTCGTCGTTCCGCAACGGCGGCAGCGCCGCGGCGGTCCGCGCGCTCTGCATCGCCCAGGGCGTGCCTGCCGGCATCGTCGACGCCTACCAACAGGCCTCGACCCAGGTGGAGATCCTCGGCGGCGGCAATCCCGACCTGTCGGAGGAGAAGTCCGACAGCTTAACCCTCGGCGCAGTCTGGACGCCGAAGTTCGACGCCCCGCTGCTGCGCCGCTTCAGCGTCAGCCTCGACTACTACAAGATCGAGTTGGAGGACGTGATCGGCACCCTGACGGTGCAGACCATCGTCGGCGAGTGTTTCAACACCGGCGGCGCCAACCCGACCCTCGACAACTCCAACTTCTACTGCCAGCAGTTCAGCCGCATCCCGAACGGCAACATCACGGGCGTGCTGACCACCCAGGTCAACCTCGCCGCCTGGAAGACCTCGGGCTACGACGCCCAGATCGACTGGGGCTTCGACCTGGCCGACCTCGGCCTGCCGGACGGGGCCGGCGCGCTGGACTTCAATCTGGTGGTCTCCAAGCTGGAGAACTTCGAGCGGCAGGCGCGGCCCGGCGCCGCCTTCCTGCAGAACGCCGGCACCATCGGCGGCGACCTCTCCGGCGGCGCCTATCCGGAATGGAAGTCGGCGATGTCGGCGACCTATTCCGTCGGCCCGGCCAAGGTCACCCTGCGCTGGCGCCACATCGACGCCATGACCGACTTCCGCAATGTGCCGGTGTTCTCGCCGACTGCGGTCAACACGCCCGACTACGACCTGTTCGACCTGACCGGCACCTGGCGGTTCGACGAGCGGGTGACCATGCGCGCCGGCGTCAACAACCTCGGCGACAAGGACCCGCCGTTCTACACCTCCTACTCCAACTCCAACACCGACCCCTCGACCTACGACGTCCTGGGCCGCCGGTTCTTCGTGGGCGTCACCGCCCGCTTCTAATCCTGGCGACATGACGAGAGCCCCGCCCACCCGGGCGGGGCTTTTTCATGCCCGCTTGCCGAGCTTGCCGTTCCTCCGGAGAATGCGCCGGTGACCAAGCTGATTTTCGACTGCGACCCCGGCGTTGACGACGCCGTCGCCCTCTTCATGGCCTTCGCCGCGCGCCAGGACCTGGAGCTTCTCGCCATCACCACCGTCGCCGGCAATGTCGGCGGCGAGCTGACCGCCCGCAACGCCGCGATCATCCGCCAGATCGCCGGGCGCGAGGACGTGCCGATCTATGCGGGGGCCAGCGCGCCGCTGTACCGGCCGCCCTTCGACGCCGGCGCCTTCCATGGCGAGAGCGGCCTGGGAACCCTGCCGCTGCTTGAGTCGGACAAGGGCCTGGCCGCGGGCCGCGCGGCCGACCTCATCGTCGACCTGGTGATGGCCCACGCCCCCGGCGAGATCACCCTGGCGGTCACCGGCCCATGCACCAACCTGGCGCTGGCCATGCGGCTGGAGCCGGCGATCATAGAGCGCCTTGGCCCGGTGGTGGTCATGGGCGGCGCCCGGCGCGAGGGCGGCAACATCACCGCCTCGGCCGAGTACAACATCTGGGCCGACCCGCACGCCGCCGATATCGTGTTCTCATCCGGCGTGCAGTGCGTGGTCATGGGCCTGGACGTCACCCATCAGGTCCGCTCCGACCCGGCCCGCACCGCCGCGATCGCCGCCATCGACACCCCGTCCGCCCGAGCGACCCACAACCTGCTGGAATTCTCCAACGCCCTGGAACGCGACA
The DNA here is from genome assembly GCF_026411515.1 of Phenylobacterium sp. 58.2.17. NCBI lineage: Bacteria > Pseudomonadati > Pseudomonadota > Alphaproteobacteria > Caulobacterales > Caulobacteraceae > Phenylobacterium > Phenylobacterium sp. 58.2.17. The sequence continues at coordinate 86,242 of NZ_JAPMTQ010000003.1, forward strand.
TCGTCGGCGGGACCGGCGCGCCGATCCACGACCCCTGCGTGATCGCCTACCTTCTGGCGCCCGACCTCTTCACCCTGCGGCCCTGCCAGCTGCGGGTCGAGACCGCCTCTCCCCTCACAGTCGGCCACACGGCGGTCGAGTTCCGCTTGCGCGATCCGGCTGCGGCGCGGATTCTGTGGGCCACCCACGCAGACGCCGACGGCGTCTTCGCCCTGCTGAACGACCTGCTCGCCCGATGAGCGCCATCACCGTCATAGGCTCGGTCAACCTCGACTTCGTGGCCACCGCCGCGAGCCTGCCTGCGCCTGGCGAGACGGTGACCGGCGCGACCCTGGCCCGCCATCCAGGCGGCAAGGGCGCCAACCAGGCCCTGGCCGCCCGCCGGCTCGGCGCCGACGTCAGCCTGGTCGCCCGGGTCGGAGCCGACGGCCTGGCCGACGAGGCCCTGGCCCTGTTGGCCGCCGAGGGCGTCGATCTCGAGCAATGCGACACGGACGCGACCGCCGCCACCGGCGTGGCGCTCATCGCCGTGGCCGCCGGCGGTGAGAACCAGATCATCGTCGCCCCCGGCGCCAACGCCGCCTTCACGCCGGATCATCTGACCGCGCCGGCGGCGGGCGCGCTGATCTGCCAGCTCGAGCTGCCCCTGGAGACGGTCGCCGCCGCCGTCGCCCAGGCCAGCGGCTTCGTCTGCCTGAACCTCGCCCCGGCCGCGCCGCTCGCGCCCGCCGCCCTCGCGCGCGCCGACCTGATCGTCGTCAACGAGACCGAGGCCGCATTCTATGGCCCGGCGCTGCACGACCTGCCGGGCCTGGTCGCCGTGACCTGGGGCGCCCGGGGGGCGGGCCTCTTCCAGGGCGGCCGCCAGCTGGCCGCCGCCGCCCCGCCACCGGTCGACGCCGTGGACGCCACCGGCGCCGGCGACGCCTTCGTCGGCGCCCTCGTCGTCGCCTTTCTGGAGGGCCAGCCGCACGCGGCCGCCCTCGCATTCGCCTGCACGGCCGGCGCCCTGGCCGCCACCCGCCCCGGAGCCCAGCCCTCGCTGCCGACCAGAGCCGAGGTCGAGGCCTGCCTGGAGACCGCCCGATGAGCGTTCCGACCCTCAGCCTGAAAGCCTTCACCCAGGGCTCGCCCGGCGACCGCGCCGTCTTTTCCGACGCCCTCATGCGCGGGCTGCAGCAGTACGGCTTCATCATCCTGGCCGACCACGGCGTCGCCGAGGACCTGCTGGAGCATGCCTACCAGCACGCCCAGGAAGTCTTCGCCCTACCTTATGCGGCCAAGCGCCACTACGCGGCCGGCATGCGCGGCTATACCCCTTTCGGGACCGAACACGCCCGCGACTCCAACCTGCCCGACCTCAAGGAGTTCTGGCAAATCGGCCGTGATCCCGCCCCCGACCTGCCGGCCGAGGACTTCCCGCCTAACGTCTGGCCGGCCGAGTACCCGGCGTTCGAGCGGACCTTCAGCGAGCTGTTCGCGGCCCTCGACCAAACCGGCCGTATCCTGCTCTCGGCCTTGGCCCCCAAGCTCGGCGTGCCCGGCGACTACTTCGACGCCAAGGTGGCGAACGGCACCTCGATCCTGCGCGTGCTGCACTATCCGCCGGTGCCCGACGACGCCCCCGAGGGCGCGGTGCGCTCGGCCGCGCACGAGGACATCAACTTCATCACCCTGCTGGTCGCCGCCAAGGGCGCCGGCCTGCAGCTGCTCGACCGCGACGGGACCTGGCTCCCGGTCGAGACCGAGCCCAAGAACCTGATCGTCGATTCAGGCGACATGCTGCAGCGGCTGACCAACGGCGTGATCCCCTCGACCACCCATCGCGTGGTCAATCCGGTCGGCCCCAATGTCAGCCGCTACTCGATGCCGTTCTTCATGCATCCAGCTTCGGACGTCTCGCTGAAGTGCCTGCCCTCCTGCGAAGGCGACGGCGCGAAATGGCCAGAGATCACCGCCGGCGAGTTCCTGGCCCAGCGCCTGCGCGAGATCGGCCTGGCCAAGTAGCCTCAGCGCGGCGGCGCGCCGATGAAGTCCATCTTGCCGACGGGGACGCCCTGGCTGCGCAGGATCCCGTGGGCGATCGCCACGTGGAAGTAGAAGTTCGGCAGGGCGAAGCCGAACAGGTAGTCGTCGCCGCGGAACACGTGCCTGTTGTCGGGACCGAAGTTCAGCTCGACCGTGCGGTCCTCTGCCCCGTCCAGGGCCTTGGCGTCGATCGTCTCCAGATAGGCGATGGTGTCGTTCACCCTTTGGATGAGCTGCTCAAGCGTGGTCTCGGTGTCCGGCATCGAGGGCGCCTGCACGCCGCTCAGTCGTTGCCCCGACAGTTTCGAGGTGTCGCTGGCCCGCTGCACCTGACCGGCCAGGTTCAGCATGTCGGGAGCCAGTTGCGCCGCGACCAGCGCGTTCGGATCGGTCCCGCTAGCCGCCGCATGGTCCGCGCCCTTCTGCAGCAGGCCGCGGAGCGCGGTCAGCCCCCTAACGAAGACGGGGATCGAGGCTTGATACATGGTCAGGGACATGGCGCGCTCCAGCGACGGGAATAGTCAGCGCCGGATATGGTCGCCCTCAAGCTCTGCCGCAACGGCGGCGGCCGGCGGCGGCGGGGCGGCGGACGCCTCTTCCAGCAGCCAGTCGCGGAAGGCGGTCGTCACCGGTCGCGCCGACGCCCTGGGCGTCACGAAATGGAACCGCGCCGGGGTCGGTACGAAGCCGTAGGGCGCGGCCAACCGCCCCGATGCGATGTCGCCAGCGACGTAGATCCATGGCGAGACCCCGATCCCCAGGCCCGCGACCGCCGCCTCGAGCATGTAGAACAGATGCTCGTACTCGCGGTGCTCGCCGCCGGGACCGACGGGCACGCCCGAGTGGTCGGCCCATTCGCGCCAGGCCTGGCGGTGCGGGCGGGTGTGCAGCCGCGGGGCGCTCGCCAGGTCGTGCTGGGCCAGCTGGGGCGCCATAACCGGGCCGTGGTAGTTGTCGAGGAAGGGCGTCGCCTCCAGCCCCTCGCCGGCGACGGTCTCGGCCAGCCGGATCGCCGCATCGAACGGGTCGCGTGCGAAGTCAACGGGTCCGTAGGCCTCCGTGACCCGGATGCTCAGCCCCGGATGGCGCGCGTGGAAACCCGGCAGACGCGGGATCAGCCAGCGCATGGCCAGCGTCCCGACACAGGAGACATGCAGCTCCCGCTCCGCGGCCGAACGTAGCGCGGTGAACGACCGCTCGATGCCATCGAAGGCGCCGCCCAGGCTCTCGGCCAGGCTCAGGCCCGCCTCGGTCAGCCGCAGACTGTTGCGCGGCCCCTGGGTCAGCCGCACGCCGCACAGCCGCTCCAGGCTGCGCACCTGCCGGCTGATCGCCCCATGGGTGACGCAGAGCTCGTCGGCGGCCAGGTTCATTCGTCCCAGGCGCGCGAACGCCTCGAAGGCGCGCAGGGCGGTCAGCGGCGGCAGGTTTCGCTTCGGCATGTGACCTCAGATCACAGACATATCGTGGTTATACGCTACGCCTGGGCCCGCGAAAGCCGGCCTCACCGATCCATGTCACCAGGTCCCTGCATCACCTTCATCCAGGCGTGCGGGGGCTCTTCCAGGCAGTCGCGCGGAATGCCGTTGCGGGCCGCGACATGCACCCGCAGCATCCACCACCAGCAGGCCCAGAGCTGGTGCAGTTCGTAGACCATCCGATCGAGGAGCCAGCGGGCGACGCCGCGTTCCTCGCCTGCCGCCATCGTCATCTGCTCGACCAGCATCGGTCCGCCCTCGATCTGCAGCCGGAGGATGCGGGCGCTCGCTGGCGGCTGCAAACGACTACTTGGCCGTCAGTCTGTGAGTTCAACTCACTAGGCCGGGTGGTTGACAGCCCCGCCGCAGGCTCCACCCTTCACGGCATGGAAACGACACAGATCGCCGGCCATCGCGTGCTCCTCTGGCCCCAGGACGGCCAACCCCTGGCGAACGGCCGCGACGCCAGCGACATCATCGGGGACGCCTTTTCGGCGCAGGCGCAGATCGTGGCGATACCCGCCGCGCGGCTTTCGCCGGACTTCCTGCGCCTCTCCACCGGGCTGGCGGGCGAGGTGCTGCAGAAGTTCGTCAACTACGGCCTGCGCGTCGCCATCGTCGGCGACGTCTCGGCCGCGGCCGCAGCCAGCGCGCCGCTGCGCGACTTCATCGGCGAATCCAATCGCGGTCGCCACGTCTGGTTCGTGCCGGACCTCGCCGCCCTCGAAGCCAAGATCGCCGAGATCGCATAACGACATTTCGTCACGTGACCCAGGTCACAGCGGCCAGCCCGCGCCGGGCCTACGAATCTGCCTCACAAGACGGCCGCATCCCGTGGCCCCTTCACTCCCCTGGAGGCAGTCATGCATCGCTTGGTTCTCCCGACCCTCGCCGTTCTCGCCCTGTCCATGGCGGCCGGCGCCCACGCCGAAGAAGGCGTCATGCGGGTCAAAGTCGGCGATCTCAACGTCCATTCGGACGCCGGCGCCCGCACCGCGTTCAAGCGCATCAACATTGCGGCCCGCGACTTCTGCGGTCCGCTGCAGGGCTACTCGGCCACCTATCCGGTCGAGGTCCGCGCCTGCCGCAAGGAGATGGTGGAAAAGGCGGTCACGAAGCTCGACGCCCCGCTGGTCACCGCCCTCTACTCGCCCCAGACCGCGACCCAGCTGGCGCGGCGCTGAACTGAACGGCCCACGGTTCGGCCCGCTATGATAGCCTCCGCTCTCCCGAGCGGAGGCTATTGCCTTGTCCGATCTGGCCGCGAACGCCGTCCTGACGAGCCTCGCCAGAAGCCCGGTGCTCGCGCACTTCTCGCAAGGAGGCCTCGAGCGCCTGGCCGCGTCGGGCGCCTGGCTCGCGCTGCAACCCGGCGAGGTGCTGTTCCAGGCCGGCGATCCCGGCGACGCGGTCTATGTCGTCGTCGACGGAGAGGTCGAGGTTCGCAACTCCACGCCCGACGGCCGCGACGTGCGGCTGGTCGCGCTCGGGCCCGGCGCTCTGGTCGGCGAGATGGCTGCGCTCGACGGCGGACCACGTTCGGCCGACGTGGCGGCCACCCGCCGCGCCCGGCTCTGGCGCATCGCCCGCAGCGCCATGCTCGCCGCCCTGGAGGCCGAACCCAAGGCCGCCGTCGCCCTCGTCATCGAACTCAGCGCCCGGCTGCGGGTCGCCGACGGCGCGATCAGCGACAAGACGGTGCTCGACCTGGCCGGCCGGCTCGCCCGGCTGCTGCTGACCGAGGCCGGCGCGAGCGGGCTTGTCGCCCTCACCCAGACCGAAATCGGCCGCCGGCTCGGCTTTTCGCGCGAGAAGGTGAACCGCAAGATCCACGAGTGGGTCCGCGAAGGCTGGGTCGAAGTCTCCCCCGCGGGAATCCGAATGCTCGACCCCACACGGCTCGAAGCCTTGATAGAGCATCAGTTGGGGACCTGATCCCGGCCGCCTCGAACTCACGGTATGGTCAGTCAACTCGGCGCCGCCGGCCTCCCCTGGTGCTCGCTCGGCGCTGATCCCACGACTGAGGGACGACAGATGCCTGCGCTTCAAACCGCCATGTCCAAGCTCAACACCTCGTTCACGCCGGGCGAGATCGACAAGTTCGCCGCCAACGCCGAGGCCTTCGCGCCCGGCAAGAAGATTGATCCAGGCCTGCTCGCCACGCCGGGCACTGTCCTGCATCGCGCCCTGGGAACCTATCTGGACACCCTGCCGGGCTCGTTCCACGAGAGCCTGCGCGGCATCATCTACTATGCGCTCAAAGCCACGCCCCCGATCCCGGTCACCTTCGCCTGGGCGCCGGGCTACGACTTCGAACTGAACGTCTGGCAGGCTCCCGACACGACCGAGACCCGCGGCGGCGTCACGGTGCTGATCAAGAGCCGCTACCCCGCCGACAAGCACCCGCTGGCCTGAGCGCTCAGGGCTCCTCGCCCAGGAACGCCATCCGCACGCCTTCGCGCAGATGGCGTTCATCCTCGGGATTGGCGTAGGTCACCAGCCGCGGCGCCTGGCCCCTGGCGCGCGCCCGCACCTCCAGCGGATAGGCCGCGCGCGCGTCGTCGAACCGGCCCAGCCGCGCCAGGCCGGCCGCCAGGATCGCCGCGGCGCGGGAGTCGTTCAGCCGCACCGCCGACTGCGCATGGCGCACCGCCTCGGCATAGTTGCGCGCCTGATAGTGGGCCAAGGCCAGCAGCTGCAGCATCGGGGCGATCTGCGGGTCGTAGGGACTGAGCCTCAGGCTGCGCTCGATTGGCTCCACGGCCTGCGCGGCACGGCCCGAATAGATCAGCACCTGGCCCAGCCGGAAGTGGCCGAAGGCGAAGTTGGGGTTCAGCGCCAGCGCCCGCTGAGCCTGCTCCAGCGCCTCCTCGTGCTGGCCGAGGTAGAGCGCCGCTCCGGCCGCGGCGAAGTAGCCGTAGGCATCGCGCGGGTCGAGAGCCACCGCCCGCAGCGCCGCCGTTCGCGCGTCCTCCAGGTCGGCCATCGGCTCGCGCGACCAGCCGTAGATCGCCCCGCCATAGAGCATCCGCGCCAGGCCGACATAGCCCAGCGCCAAGGCCGGATCGCGGGCGATGGCCTGGCGGAACAGCTCCAGCGCCTGATGATAGTCGTCCTGGCTCATCCGGTTGAAGTGCCACATGCCGCGCTGGAAGCAGTCGAGCGCGCTGAGGTCGGCCAGGCTCTTGCGGACGCTGCGCGAGGCCTCGGTATCCAGCATGGCCGGCTCGATGGCGGCCACGACGTGCTCGGTCACCTCGTCCTGAAGGGTGAAGAGATCGATGATGTCTCGGTCGAGGCTGTCGGCCCAGATCTGCTGGGCGCTGGCGGATTCGATCAGCCGGACATTGACCCGCACCCGCTCGCCGGCCCGCCGCACGCTGCCTTCCAGCACGTAGCGCACCCCGAGGTCGCGCCCCACCTGGCGGGCGTCCACGGTCCGGCCCTTGTAGGTGAAGCTGGTGTTGCGATCGATGACGAAGAACCAACGCCAGCGAGACAGCGCCGTCACCACGTCCTCCGTGATCGCGTCCGTGAAGTAGTCGTGCTCTGCCTCGCCGCCGAAACTCTGGAACGGCAAAACCACGATCGAGGGCTTGTCCGGCAGGGCCAGGGCCGGACGACGGCCCAGCTCGACGGCGCCGCCGTCCAGCAGCACGCGATACACCCGCACCGGCCGCGCCAGGTTCTTCAGCGTCTGCTCGCCAACATCGTCGAACCCCACGTCGACCCGGCCCTGGGCGTCTTCCTGGACGCGGGCCGAGACCCAGATGCCCCCGGGCTCGGCGAGCCCCTCCAGCCTGGCGGCGACATTGACCCCGTCGCCGAGGATGTCCTCGCCGTCGATGACCACGTCGGCGGCGTTCAGCCCGACTCGGAAGCGGATCTGGTCGCGCTCGGCCACGCCGTCATTGCGCGCGACCATCCCACGCTGAATCTCGATGGCGCAGTTCAGCGCGTCGACCACGCTGGCGAACGCCGCCAGCAGCCCGTCTCCTGCGGTCTTGATGATCCGGCCGCGGGCGGCGGCGATCGACGGTTCGACCAGTTCGTGCAGGTGCTCGGCGAAGCGCGCCAGCGTCGCCTCTTCATTGGCCTCGATCAGCCGCGAATAGCCGACCACGTCGGCGATCATGATCGCGGTGAGCCGCCGCTCCATCCAGGCCAAGCCTCCTTCGGCCGCGCCCCCGCACAAGCGCGGACTATATCAGGACTGGCTCACCGCCAAACGCCTCGATGCCGAATTGCCCGCGCAAAATCATCGACTTACGCTCACGCTGCGACAAATCCCGACTTCTGGGCGACCGGCGGGGACGCCTCGCGCATGGGTTTGGTCTAATCTGCCCCGATTGGACGCGAGAGGCCCGATGTTCAAGTCCGCTGAATCCCGCCAGGCCGCGTGGCTGACGCTCGGCATCTGGCTGCTGTCAGGCTCGCTGGCCTCGACGATCGCGACCATCGTCGGCGTGCGGATGACGCCGGCCTTGATCGGCACTGCTGTGGCCATCAACCTCGTCGGCATTCTCTCCTCGGTCGGGCTCTATCGGGTCGCCGTTCACGTCCGCGACAAAAGCGCGTTCCAGCGCATCGGGCTCATGGCGGCCGCGGTCGTGGTCCTCGCGAGCGTGCTGTCGGCGTCCGACATGCTGATCATGGACCTGTCGAACACGGCCAAGCAGTGGTCGCCCAACCGCACCCTCTGGATGCGCTTCGCCAACAACGCCGGCGGCTTCTTCTGGATCCTCGGCGCCCTCGGCGCGATCTACACGACCCTGCAGGCCAACCACATGGTGCGCGAGCGCGAGCGCCAGCTCGCCGACGCCCGCACCGCCGCCAGCGAGGCCCACGCCGCGGCCAGCGCCGCGCGTCTGGCCGCCCTGCGCTACCAGCTCAATCCGCACTTCCTGTTCAACACGCTCAACGCCGTCTCATCCGCCGTGATTACCGGCCGCAACGACGAGGCCGAGAGCATGCTCTCCAAGCTCGCCGACTTCTTGCGCGTCACCCTCGTCGCCGATCCCGAGGCGATGATCTCGCTCGACGACGAGATGGCCACGCTGCAGGCCTACCTCGAGATCGAGAGCGTCCGCTTCCGCGAGCGCCTGGCCCTGGAGTTTGTCTGCCCCGACGACCTGCGCACCGCGCTGATCCCGTCGTTCCTCCTGCAGCCGCTGATCGAAAACGCCATCAAGCACGCCGTCTCGCCGACCAGCGCCACCGTCACCATCCGCCTCGAAGCGACCCGCGACGGCGAGGACCTCGTGGTCCTAGTCCAGGACGACGGCGACGGCGGTCATGGCGGCGAGGTCCGCCCCGGCGCCGGCGTCGGGCTTGGCAACGTGCGCATGCGGCTTGAGGCGCTCTACGGCCCGCGCGGGGTTCTGCAGGCCGCCCCGCTCGCCCGCGGCTTCCTCGCCATGGTGCGCCTGCCGTTGCAGCGCGCCACCGTCACCCCCATCCGTTCAAAGGCCGCCGCCTGATGCGTCTCCTGCTCGTCGACGACGAACCCGCTGCGCTCGAGCGGCTATCGGCCCTGCTGACCCAGGTCAGCGACGTCGAGGTGGTCGGAACCGCGCGCAACGGCCGCGAAGCCGCCGAGGCGGTCGAGGCCCTCAAGCCAGACCTCGTGCTGCTCGACATCCAGATGCCTGAGCGCAGCGGCCTGGACGTCGCCGCCGGTCTGCCGCTGGACGAGCGGCCGGAGATCGTCTTCGTCACCGCCTTCGAGCTCTACGCCGCCGACGCCTTTGAGGTCGAAGCCGCCGACTATCTGCTCAAGCCGGTCCGCTTCGATCGCCTGCGCCAGGCGATCGAACGCGCCCGCCGACGCCGCGCCCTGCGCGCGGCGGCCGCCCGCGCCGAGGAAGCCGCCGCCAATCCCGTGGACGAGGATCCCGACGGCTTCTGGGTCCAGGTCCGCACCGGCTTCGTGCGCGTGCCGCTGGGCGAGATCGACTGGATCGAGGCAGCCAAGGACTACGTGCTGCTGCACACCGCCACTCGCAGCCACATCCATCGCGCCACCATGACCGCACTGGAGCGCAAGATGCCGCCCGCCGAGATGATCCGCGTGCATCGGTCGGCCTTCGTGCGGCCGGCCAAGGTCAAGGAGGTCAAGCGCCTGGGCAAGGGGCTGATCTCTCTGGTGCTGGAGGACGGCGTGAACGTCGCGGTCGGCCCCTCCTACGTCAACGCCGTCACCGAGCGCCTCGCCCTCTACCAGGACTGAGCCGCCCAAACGAAAACGCCGCCCCCGGGGAGGGACGGCGTTCACAGCGGTGGGACGATCGGGCTTAGCCGAAGGCCAGACGCCGCCGGCGGCTGCGGATCGCGGTCCCGGCCAGGCCGAAGCCCATGATCATCATCGCCCAGGTCGCCGGCTCCGGCACCGCGCTCGGCACGTTCCCGGTGACCAGCAGGTTGTCGAACTTCACGCCACGGCCCAGCGCGGCATGGTCGCTGGCGAACTGGAAGCGGATGTCGACCACCTGGCCGGCCAGCGCGCTCAGGTCGTACACCGCCCGTCCCGACTGGGTGCTCGAATACCCCTTGGGGCCCAGCAACGTCGCCGCGCGGCTTGAGAGATTATAGAACTGCTCGGTCGAGACGGGGGTCAGCATCGCGCCCGGGCCGAACACGCCGGTGGTCGAGGAGGCGAGGTTGAACGCATCGTAGCCGTACTCGCTGACGATGTCGTAATCGAAGGCCAGCAGCGCGTCGGTCGCCTTCGTGAGGTCCAGCCGCACCTGGTAGAACGAGTACTCGTTGTTGGTGTAGACGCCGGCCTGATGGCCGACCGTGCCGCCGCCGACGCTGAACTTGCCGCCTAGGGTCTCGCTCGCCCCCAGCCCGCTGGTGAAATTCTGGGAGAAGATCGTCGCGGCCTCGGCCGCCCCCGTCATCAGGGCGCTCGCGGCCACCGCCGCCAGCACTGTGCTTGTCTTCATGAGAAGCCCTCATTGAGCGCCGCGACGGTCGCGGCCCCTTTTCCGGAGACTGCTCTTGCGGGCCGCCCGCCCAGGCGTCAGCGCCGCTGCGCCCAAACCCGACCGGCCGGCGCTCCGCGCGACGAAATGCGACGCACGGTCGACCAGTCCTGGGCGATGTTCACCTGGAGTTTTATATCTGGCCGATGTCGGGAACGGGCGCCCTGGCCCGTCCTTAGGGAGAACGAGACAGACCCATGCGCTACGCCATCCTTTGCTACAACGACGAAGCCGTGACCTCCGCCTGGAGCAAGGAGGAGGACGACGCGGTGATGGAGAAGCTGGAAGTGGTCCAGGAGCGCCTGCGCCAGGAGGGCAAGCTCGGACCGGCCATCCGGCTCCTGCCGACCACTTCGGCCACCACCCTGCGCAAAGCCCAGAACCTGGTCGTGGACGGTCCGTTCGCCGAGACCAAGGAACAGCTGCTCGGCTTCTATATCGTCGACGTTGAAACCCTTGAGGACGGTCTGCAGATCGCCCGCGACCTCGCCGTGGCCAATCCCGGCGGCGCCTACGAGCTGCGCCCGATCGCCCTCTTCCTGCCCGGAATCGAGATGACGTGACCACCGACCCCGCCTGGATCGACGCCGCCCTGACCTCCGCCCGCCCACAGGCGGTCAGCGCCCTGCTGCGCTATTTCCGCGACCTCGACCTGGCCGAGGAGGCGTTCCAGGACGCCTGCCTGCGGGCGCTGAAATCCTGGCCGGAAAAGGGCCCGCCCCGCGACCCGGCCGCCTGGCTGATCCTGGTCGGACGCAACAGCGGCATCGACGGCGTCCGGCGGCGCGCGCGGCTCCAGGCCCTGCCCTCCGAGGAAGTCCTCTCCGATCTCGACGACGTCGAGGCGCCGCTCGCCGAACGCCTCGACGGCTCGGACTATCGCGACGACATCCTGCGGCTGCTGTTCATTTGCTGCCATCCGGACCTGCCGGCGGTGCAGCAGGTGGCCGTCGCCCTGCGCATCGTCAGCGGCCTGTCGGTCAGGCAGATCGCCCGCGCCTTCCTGGTCAGCGAGGCGGCCATGGAACAGCGCATCACCCGCGCCAAGGCCAAGATCGGCCAGGCCAATGTCGCCTTCGAAGCCCCTGGCCCCGCCGAGCGCGCCGAGCGCCTGGCCGCGGTCGCCGCGGTCGTCTACCTGATCTTCAACGAGGGCTATTCCTCCACCGTCGCCGAGGCCGACGCCCGCGCGCCGTTCGCCGAGGAGGCCATCCGCCTCGGCCGCCTGCTGCTGCGCCTGTTCCCGACCGAGCCGGAGATCATGGGCCTGGACGCCCTGATGATGCTGCAGCACTCGCGCGCCGCCGCCCGCTTCGACGAGAACGGCCAGATCGTGCTGCTTGACGACCAGGACCGCGGACTCTGGAACCGCACTCTGATCGCCGAGGGCCTGGCCCTGATCGACAAGGCGATGCGCCACGCCGCGCCCGGTCCCTACCAGGTCCAGGCCGCCATCGCCGCCCTGCACGCCCGCGCCGCCAACGCCGCCGCCACCGACTGGCCGCAGATCGACCGGCTCTACGCAGCGCTGGAGCAGATGAACCCCTCGCCGGTGGTCACCCTCAATCGCTCGGTCGCGGTCTCGAAGACGCAGGGGCCGGAGGCGGCTCTGGCGATGATCGCCCCGCTGGAGGGGCAGCTTGGCAGCTACTTCTACTTCCACGGCGCGCGCGGCAGCTACCTCAAGCAGCTGGGCCGCAGGGAGGAGGCGCGCGTCGCCTTCGACCGCGCCATCGCGCTGGCCAACAGCGCCCCGGAAGCCGCCCACATCCGCCAGCACCTCGACGGTCTGGCCGGCGAAACCGGCTGAGCGCATTTTTTGCGGGCCCGGCTGTCGGAACGGGCTAACCTCGTTCGTCCTTGGATCAGATGCTCCTCATAAGGAGCCAGCCAGGAAGGAACGACGCCATGTCCGTCACCGCGACCATGGACTCCGCCGCCGCCGACATCGCCGCGCTCGCCGCCCCGCCGATGACCGGGATCACCCCGCACCTCAACCTCGTCGGCGCCAGCGAGGCCTCGGCGTTCTATCAGAAAGCCTTCGGAGCCCGCGAAACGCTCCGCCTGCCCGCCGACGACGGCCAGCGGCTGATGCACTGCGCGCTGGTGATCAACGGCGGCGACCTGATGATCTGCGACTGCTTCCCGGAGATGGGGCACGGCTACGAACATCAGCCGTCGGCCTCGTTCACCATGCACCTGCAGGTCGACGACATCGAGGCCTGGTTCGCGCGCGCCGTCGACGCCGGCGCCCAGGTGCTGCAGCCGATCGAGGACATGTTCTGGGGCGACCGTTACGCGCGCCTGCTCGATCCCTATGGCGTCCACTGGTCGATGGGCCAGACCAAGGCCGCCTGAACCGCAAAGGAATCCGCCATGCTCGCCGCGCTCATCGGCGTCCTGATCATCGCGCTGCTGGGCCTCATCGCCTACGTCGCGAACCATCCCTCCGATTTCCGGCTCGAGCGGTCGACCACGGTCCGCGCTGCGCCGGAAAAGCTGTTCGACCTGATTTCGGATTTTCACCGCTGGACCGCCTGGTCGCCGTTCGAAACCATCGACGCCGATCTCAAGCGCTCCTACGGCGGCGCCGAACGCGGAGTCGGGGCGACCTACGGCTGGGAAGGCAGGAAGAGCGGCGTCGGCAGCATGGCGATCACCGAGGCCGACGCCCCCTCGCGGGTCCTCATCGACCTCATCTTCGTCAAGCCGTTCCAGGCTCACAACAAGGCCGAGTTCACCCTCGAACCGGAGGGCGATGCGACCAAGGTCACCTGGGCGATGTCGGGCCATAGCGGCTTCTTCGCCAAGATGATCGATGTCTTCCTCCCCATGGAGAAGATGGTCGGACCGCAGTTCGAACAGGGGCTCGCCAAGCTCAAGACGGTCGCCGAACAGGGCTGACCGCCACTCAAAAGGATCGCTGCCATGACCTCCCTCGACGCCGCGCGCGCCGCTGCGCCGCGCCCTGCGCCCAAGGCCATGACCTGGGCCGGCTGGGCCCTTACGGGCCTGGCCACCTTGTTCATGACCTTCGATATCGCCATCAAGCTGGTCGATCTCCAGATCGTCCGCGACACCCTGGTCCAGCTCGGCTACCCGCCGCAACTCGGCCGCACCATCGGGGTGATCGAGCTGGTCTGCCTGGCCCTCTACCTCAACCCGCGCACCTCGGTGCTCGGCGCGGTGCTGTTCACCGGCGTCATGGGCGGGGCGATCGCCACCCACATGCGGGTCGGCGACCCGCTGTTCAGCCACGTCCTGTTCGGCGTCTATCTCGGCGCGGCGCTCTGGGGCGGGCTCTGGCTGCGCGAGCCGCGCCTGCGCGCCCTCTTCCCCGTTCGTCTCTGACCAGGAGCCCCGACATGTCCGACAAGGTCGACGCCTACCTCGCCGCCCTGCCCGACTGGCAGGCCGCCGCCCTCCGAACGGTCCGCGCCGAGGCGCAGGCCGCCGGGCTCTCGGAAGACTTCAAGTGGGGTCACCCGATGTGGTCGTCCGCCGACGGCGCAGTCTGCCTGCTCAAGGGCTTCAAAACGCACATGAACCTCGGCTTCTGGCGCGGCGCCCAGATGACCGATCTCGACGCCCGGCTGACGCCCAGCGGCGGCTTCCAGATGGCGACCATCAAACTGACCGATCCGGTTGAACTCACCGCCGGCCAGATTCGCGGCCTGATCGAGGCGGCCGCCGCACTGAACACCCAGCACGGCGACCCGATGAAGGCCAAGGCCTGAACCCGGCGGCGGCCGCGCCGCCGCCGGACCTGCCCCCTAGAACTCCTCCCAGGTGTCGGCCGCAGCCTCCAGTTTGCGCGCCGTGGCTGCGCCGGAGGCCGCGATCCGCTGCGGAGCCTGGGCCGCGCGGCGCGGCTGGGCCAGCGGCGGCGTGGCGCGGGCGCCGCCCAGATCGAACTGCGCCATAGCCTGATCCAGGTCCGCCGCCTGTTGGGCCAGGGCGTGGCTGGCGGCGGTGGACTGCTCGACCATCGCCGCGTTCTGCTGGGTCATCTGGTCCATGTCGTTGATGGCGGTGTTGACTTGGCCCAGGCCGACGGCCTGTTCCTGCGCCGACGCCGCGATCTCGGTCACCAGATCGGTGATCTTGGCGACCTCGCCGACGATCCGCCGCAGCGCCTCACCGGTCTTGCCGACCAGGTCGACGCCCGAACTCACCTGAGCGGTGGAAGCGGTGATCAGCGTCTTGATCTCCTTGGCGGCCTCGGCAGATCGCTGGGCCAGGGCCCGAACTTCCGAGGCGACGACCGCAAAGCCGCGGCCGGCTTCCCCCGCGCGGGCGGCTTCAACCCCCGCGTTCAAGGCCAGCAGGTTGGTCTGGAAGGCGATCTCGTCGATCACCCCGACGATCTGGCTGATCTGGGTGGCCGAAGCCTCGATCTTGCCCATCGCCGAGATGGCGTCCGAGACCACGCCCCCCGACGCCTCGGCGTCACCGCGCGCGGCGTTCACGACCCCTTGCGCCTCCCGCGCCCCCTCGGCGGTCTTCTTGACCGTCGCGGTGATTTCGTCGAGCGCGGCGGCCGTCTCCTCAAGGTTGGCCGCCTGCCGCTCGGTCCGGCGCGACAGGTCGTCTGCGGCCGTGGTGATCTCCCCGGTCCCCGCCTGGATCGCTGCGGCCGCCGCCGACACGCCGTCCATAACCTCGTGCAGGCGCCCGATGGCGACGTTGAAGTCGGCCTGCAGGCGCGCGTACTCCTCGGGAAAATCCCCGTCGATGCGATAGCTCAGGTCGCCCTCGGCCAGCCGTGCCAGCGCCTTGGCCGTGGCCTCCACCGCGAACGCCTGCTGCTCGCGCGCAGCCGCCCGTTCGGCGTCCCGCTTCTGATGCTCCAGCTCGGTAGCGGTGATGTCGGTGGCGAACTTGATGACCTTGTAGAGCCGGCCCGACTTGTCGAACATCGGATTGTAGGTCGCCTGCAGCCAGATCTGGCGACCGCCCTTGGCGAGGCGAAGGAACTTGTCGGACAGGAACTCGCCGCGATTCAGGCCGCGCCAGAACTCGCGATACGCCTCGCTGGCCCCGTATTCGGGCGTGACGAACAGGCTGTGCTTGCGCCCCACCACCTCGCCGGGGGTGTAGCCCATCGCACTATAAAAATTGTCGTTGGCCTTGATGATCGTGCCGTCGAGTTCGAACTCGATGACGGCTTGAGACTTATGCACCGCGCCCATGATCGCCTCGAGCTCGGCGACCGCACTGGCCGCCGCCTCGTCGGCGGGCGTCCTTCTCCTGAACACCATGTCTCTGCTCCCCCGCAGTGCGGCGGCGAGGAGCCGCCTCACCCCATGAGGGTTGCGCCCACAGAGTAAATGAAACCGTAAGGCGATAGGACCAAATTTTACGTATTTTCCGTAACTTAGATCGCCATGCTGCATCGCTTTTGGGCAGGCGGGCGCCCCGCCCGGCCGCAGCGTCGACGCCCGACGCCCGGGTCCGGCCGCGCTGCGACTCATCGGCCCTTCCCCTCGGCCCCGGCTGCGGCCATGCTCGCGGCAACGAACAAGTCGGGGAGGGAACCACACTCATGGCCGCCACAGATGCGGGCGCCGCCGCGCCGCCGCGCCAACCGTTGTTCTCCGAGGGCTACAAGCAGTCCGTCCTCTGGCTGCTGGTCCTGGCCTACACCTTCAATTTCATCGACCGGACGATCATCTCGACGATCGGCCAGGCGATCAAAGTCGACCTGAAGCTGACCGACACCCAGCTCGGGCTGCTCGGCGGCCTGGCCTTCGCCCTGCTCTACACGACCCTCGGCATCCCGATCGCCCGCATCGCCGAGCGCCGCAGCAGGGTCAACATCATCACCATCGCCATCGTGGTCTGGTCCGCCTTCACCGCGCTCTGCGGCATGGCCACCAGCTTCCTGCAGCTGCTGCTGTTCCGGGTCGGCGTCGGCGTCGGCGAGGCCGGCCTCTCGCCCCCCGCCCACTCGCTGATCTCCGACTATTTCGAGCCCAAGAAGCGCGCCTCGGCCCTGTCGATCTACTCGTTCGGCATTCCGCTGGGCACCATGTTCGGCGCCGTCGCCGGCGGCTGGATCGCCCAGAACCTCGACTGGCGCATGGCCTTCATGATGGTCGGCCTGCCCGGCATCCTGGTCGCCATCCTGCTCAAGGTCTTCGTGAAGGAGCCGCCGCGCGGCTACTCCGACCGTCTGGTGGCCCAGCAAGCGGCCGACGCGCCGGTCTTGGAGGGCGACGAGACCGCCCCGCCGGTCCACGCCAAGCCGCCCTCGATCCTGGCCGTCGCCAAGCGGATCTTCGGCAAGTGGGGCTTCTTCCACATGGTGGCCGGCATCACGCTCGCCTCCTTCGCCGGCTACGGCACCGGCCAGTATTCGGCCCCCTACTTCATCCGCATGTTCGGCCTGGACCTCGCCACCGTCGGCCTGATCTTCGGGGTCATCGGCGGCGTCGCCGCCGGCATCGGCACCCTGCTCGGCGGCTTCCTCACCGACTACGCCGCCAGGAAATCGGGCCGCTGGTACGCTCTGGTGCCGGCCATCGGCCTGCTGATCGCCTGCCCGCTCTACATCCTCGTCTATACCCGCGACGACTGGAAACTGGCCGCCGGCCTGCTGCTGATCCCGGGCATCTTCCACTACACCTATCTCGGCCCGACCTTCGGGGTGATCCAGAACGCCGTCAGCCTGCGCATGCGCGCCACCGCCACGGCGCTGCTGTTCTTCGTGCTGAACCTGATCGCGCTCGGCTTCGGCCCGCCCTTCTGCGGCTGGGTGATCGACATGCTCAGCCAGGCCCAGTTCGCGGCCAAGGACCTCGGCCCGTTCTTCGACCTCTGCCCCGGCGGGGTCGGCAAGGAAGGCGCCGGCGCGGCCATCGACGCCGCCTGCAAGGCGGCAGTCGCGCAAGGCACCCGCGAGGGCATCGTCTGGAACCTCCTGATCTACGGCTGGGCCGGCCTGCACTACCTGCTGGCCGCCATCACCCTGCCCCGCGACATGGCCGACGCGCTCGCCAAGACCGAGGCCGAAGCCGCGGCCGGCGCCTGATGGACGGCCAGATGCAGCACGCCGGCCGGCTGCTCGGGCTTCCCGAGCGGCTGAGCGACGACGTGATCCTGCTCGACGGCCACGTCCTCGCCGACGCCGAGGCCCACCTGGCCGGCGAGGACGCCGAGATGCTGCTGCGATTCGAGGCGCCGCACGCCGCCACCCTCGACCAGACCCGCGCGGCCATCGGGCGCTGGATCGCGGCGCGCTCGGCCGGCGGCCCGATGTTCGCCTACGCCGTGCGCAACGCGGCGGGCGAACTGGTCGGGGGCTGCGAGCTGCGCCTGGCCGCCCCCGACAGCGCCGACGTCTCCTACTGGGTGTTCCCGGCCTTTCGCGGCCAAGGCTACGCCCGCCGGGCGCTGACCCTGCTCTGCCAGGCCGCCGCCAAGCTGGACGAGGTCTGCTGGGCCGAGGCCCATATCGACGCCGACAATCTCGCCTCGCGCCGGGCCGCCGAGCGCGCCGGCTTCGTCGAGACGGGCGTCGTCCACCATAGGGGCCCGTCCGGCGCGCTCGTCCCGCGCGTGCTCTACACCCTGGCCCTCAAGCCCGAGCTGGCCCGCTACTCGGGCCAGCGGCCGACGCCGCCGTCCTGAACCAGCAGCCCGGTCAGGGTGCGATCGGCGTGCTGGGCGCGCCAGGCCAGCATCGCCTGGGCCTGCGCCAGCACCCGCCCCGGCTCGGTCGCCTGGGTGCGCCAGCTCGGATCAGCCCCCAGGTCGAAGCACAGCCAGTCACCGTCGGCGAATTGCACATAGGCCTCGGTCTCGGTTCGCCGCACCGCCAGGCTCTGGCGCTCCAGCCGCCTGTCCCAAGGCCAGACGTGCGGCCCGCGCGGAATATTCCCGAACCGCCAGTCGAACTCCCAGTGCGCCGCCTGCCGCCACCAGGGCGGATCGCCGCCTTCGAGGAACGGCGTCAGCGGCAGCCCGTCGCACTGGGCCGGGACCGCGATCCCCATCGCCTCGCACAGGGTCGGCAGCACGTCGACGTTCTCGGTGAAGCGTTCGACGACGGAGCCGTGCGCCTGCGGCAGGCGCGGATCGCGCACGATCCCCAGCACGTGGTAGCTGGCCTCGAAGTAGCCGGCCTTCTGGACCAGCCCCTGGTCGCCCAGCTGCTCGCCATGGTCGGCGGTGACCAGGATGAAGGTGTCGTCCCATTGGCCGGCCGCCTCCAGCGCCGCCCAGACCCGCCCGAGCTGGTGGTCGACCTCGCTGACCATGCCGAAGTACTGGGCCTGCAGCCTGGCCATCTCGACCCGGTCGCTCGGCGCGGACAGTCCTGACTTCAGCAGCCCGTCGTGCAGCCGGTGCCGCGCCTCGGCCGCCGGGACCGGCGGCGGGACCTCGGCCGGATCGTACAGCGAGGCGAACGCCCCTGCCGCGGCGTAGGGCGGATGCGGGCGCAGCTGCGAGAGATGGGCGAACCAGGGCCGGTCCTGACGCCCCAGCCAATTGAGGAAGACGTTGGTATGGAACGCCGACAGGCTGTGCTCTGCCGGCCGGTCCGGCTCGCCAGCCAGCGCCCCGTCGCTATCGTCAGGAACCTGGTGGCCCAGGTCCCTTAACCAGCCGATCCAGGCGCTCGGGTCGTGAGTCGTGAAGTCCAGCCCGACCTCGAAACCGGGCAGCACCCCCTCATAGGTGAAGAGGCGTGGATCCTTGCGGTCATTGACGTCGCGGGGGTCGACCGCCTGATCGGTGTAGCCGAACAGGGTCGGGGCGTATCCGGCGCGAGCGGCGGCTTTCGCCACGTTGTCGAGCCTGCGATCCAATGGCGTCCCGTTGGCGACCACCCGGTGATTGAGCTGGTAGGTCCCGGTGTAGAGGCTCGCCCGCCCTGGCCCGCAGGGCGCGGCCTGGCTGTAGTGCCGCGCCAGCCGCACCCCTTGCTGGGCCAAGCGGTCCAGGTTCGGCGTGCGCACGATCGGATGGCCGGCGCACGACAGGCAGTCGGCGCGGAACTGGTCGAGGGTGATGAAGAGGATGTTCACGCCCGCCACACTGGACGCTGTGCGCCTTCAGGGGAAGCGGCCTAGCCTCCCGCCCACGCTTGCGCTTACCCTCGCGCCCGCATGACTCTCACCGACCTCAGCCCGCTTCCACTGACCACCGTCGTCGGCGCCTTCCTCCTGGCGTTCCCGGCCCTGTTCTCGATCGTCAATCCGGTGGGGGCCGCGATCACCTTTCACCAGGTCACCGAGGGGCGCACCGACCGCCACGAGCTGGCCTGGCGCATCGCCTTCAACGCCTTGCTGATCCTGCTGGGGTCGCTGCTGCTGGGCGGCTACATCCTGAACTTCTTCGGGGTCAGCCTGGGCGCGTTGCGGGTCGCCGGCGGGCTGGTCGTCGCCATCCGCGCCTGGCAGCTCCTGATGCAGCCCGAGGCCCAGGAAAACCGCAAGGCCAACGCCGCGGCCTCGGCCGAACAGCAGGTGCAGGAAGACGTCGCCTTCTTCCCGCTGACCATGCCCTTCACCACCGGCCCTGGCGCGATCTCGGTGGCCATCGCGCTGGCCTCGCAACGGCCGGCCGACGGCCACGGCGTGCTCTCGTTCTTCGCCGGCGTCAGCATCGCCGCAGTGCTGGTCGCCCTGCTGGTCGGGGTCTCCTATCGCTGGTCCAGCAAGGTGCTGTCGCTGCTGGGCGCGTCGGGCGCCCGGGTGATGTCGCGGCTGGTGGCCTTCCTGCTGCTCTGCGTCGGCGTCCAGATCATCTCCAGCGGTCTGGAGAGCCTGGTCACGTCGTACCTCAAGGCCGCGACTTAGGGGCTCCGAACATTGCGATTCCGGCCTCGGGGGGCTAACACGCGCCCCGAAGGAGCCCCGCCATGATCCCCCGTTACGCCCGCCCGGAAGCCGCCGCCATCTGGGACCCGCAGACGCGGTTCAAGATCATGTTCGAGATCGAGGCCCACGCCGCCGACAAGATGGCCGAGCTGGGCGTGATCCCGAAGCAGGCCGCCGAGACCATCTGGGCCAAGGGCCGCGACGCGGTGTTCGACGTCGAGCGCATCGACGCCATCGAGCGCGAAGTGAAGCACGACGTCATCGCCTTCCTGACCCACGTCACCGAGATCGTCGGCCCCGAGGCCCGCTTCCTGCACCAGGGCATGACCTCGTCGGACGTCAACGACACCGCCCTGGCCGTCCAGCTCAGCCGCGCCACCGACCTGCTGATCGATGACGTCGACCTGGTCCTGGCCGCCCTGCAGAAGCGCGCCTTCGAGCACAAGCTGACCCCGACCGTCGGCCGCAGCCACGGCATTCACGCCGAGCCGACCACCTTCGGCCTCAAGCTGGCCGGCCACTACGCCGAGTTCCAGCGCGCCAAGGAACGCCTGGCCATGGCCAAGTTCGAGATCGCCACCTGCGCGATCTCCGGCGCCGTCGGCACCTTCGCCAACGTGTCGCCGGAAGTCGAAGCCCACGTGGCCGAGAAGATGGGCCTGGCCGTCGAGCCGGTCTCCACCCAGGTGATCCCGCGCGATCGCCACGCCGCCTATTTCGCGGCGCTCGGCGTCGTCGCCAGCTCCATCGAGCGCCTGGCGGTCGAGATCCGCCACCTGCAGCGCACCGAAGTGCTTGAAGCCGAAGAGTTTTTCGACGTCGGCCAAAAGGGCTCGTCGGCCATGCCGCACAAGCGCAATCCGATCCTCACCGAGAACCTGACGGGCCTCGCCCGCCTGGTCCGCTCGGCCGTGGTCCCCGCCATGGAGAACGTCGCCCTCTGGCACGAGCGCGACATCAGCCACTCGTCGGTCGAGCGCGGCATCGCCCCGGACACCACCATCCACCTCGACTTCGCCCTGCGCCGCCTGGCCAACGTCGTCGACCGCCTGCTGATCTATCCGCAGAACATGCTGAAGAACCTCGACCGCCTGGGCGGCCTGGTCCACTCCCAGCGCGTGCTGCTGGCCCTGACCCAGAAGGACATCAGCCGCGAGGGCGCCTACGCCGCGGTCCAGCGCAACGCCATGAAGGTGTGGCGGGGCGAAGGGAACTTCCTCGACTTCCTCAAGGCCGACCCGGAAGTGATCCTGTCCGACGAAGAGCTCTCCGAGCTGTTCGACAACGGCTACCACTTCAAGAACGTCGACGTGGTCTTCGCTCGCGTGTTCGGCGAAGACGCCATGAAGGCCGCGGCGGAATAGTTCCGTCGCGCGCCAAGTCAGGCTAGAGATCAGTCATGATCACCACCGCACGTGGTCGGCGGCGCTTCTGGCTCCGCCGCACCCAGGGTCCGACCTGCAGCGTATGACGCTCCTGATCTGATCAGGCGACGCTGCGCGCCCGCGCCGCGTCAATGGACGGCCTTGCGCCGTCGGCGACATTTTCGAGATCCCATCATGACCGACCACTCCACCGCCTGGGCGCAGCGCTTCAGCGAGCGCATGTCCCGCGTCCGCGCCAACGAGATTCGCGAGCTGCTCAAGCTGCTCGACCAGCCCGACATCCTTTCCTTCGCCGGCGGCATTCCCGACCCCGGCCTGTTCCCGTCCGAGCGCATCCAGGCGAGCTACCAGGCGGTCCTGTCCGACCCGGAGCTGTCCCAGCAGGCGCTGCAGTACTCGGTCAGCGAGGGTTATCTACCGCTGCGCGAATGGCTGGCCGAGCGCATGGCCGCGCACGGCGTCGCCTGCGGGCCCGAGAACATCATGCTGACCGCCGGCTCGCAGCAGGCGCTCGACTTGCTCGGCAAGCTGTTCCTGAGCCGCGGCGACACCGTGGTCGTCGCCCGCCCGACCTATCTGGGCGCTCTGCAGGCCTTCACCGCCTATGAGCCGTCCTATCTCGACCTGCCCGACGGGGCCCTGGACGGCGGCTGCGACGCCCAGGCCTTGATGGCCGGACGGGCGCCGAAGCCGCTCGGCTATTTCGTGCCCGACTACGCCAACCCGACCGGCGAGAGCCTGAGCACCGCCCAGCGCCAGGCGCTGCTGGAGCTGGCCGACGCCGCCGACATGACGCTGATCGAGGACGCCGCCTATCGCGAGCTGCGCTTCGCCGGCGAGGCCCTGCCCAGCCTCCTGGCGCTGGACATCGCCCGCTCCGGTTCGATCGAGCAGGCCCGCACGCTTTACTGCGGCACCTTCTCCAAGACCATTTCGCCGGCCCTGCGGCTGGGCTGGGTCTGCGGCCCCAAGGCGGTCATCGAGAAGCTGGTCCTGCTCAAGCAGGGCAGCGACCTGCATGTGTCGACTATCAACCAGATGGTCGGCTGGCGCACCGTCACCGAGGACTACGAGCAGCACCTCTCGCGCCTGCGCAACGCCTACGGCGCCAAGGCTCAGGCGACGCTGGACGCGCTGGCCCGCCACATGCCGCAAGGCGTGTCCTGGTCCAAGCCGCAGGGCGGCATGTTCGTCTGGCTGCGCCTGCCGGAGGGAATCGACGGCAAGGACCTGCTGGCCCGCGCCATCGCCGAGGAGCGCGTCGCCTTCGTGCCGGGCGCGCCGTTCTTCGCCGAAACGGCGGCCGACAACACCATCCGGCTCAGCTACTCGCTGCCGACCGCGGCGGAGATCGACGACGGCGTGGCGCGCCTGGCGCGGTTGATCGCCCGCCAAGGCTGACGGCGTGCGGCTCCCCCGCGCGGGGGAGCCTTCGTTCGCCGTCTAGACCCGCTCGACGATGATCGCCGGGGCCATGCCGCCGGCGGCGCACATGGTCACCAGCCCGCGCTTGAGGTCGCGGCGCTCCAGTTCGTCGAGGACGGTGCCGATCAGGATGGAGCCGGTGGCGCCGATCGGATGGCCGAGCGCCATGGCGCCGCCGTTCACATTGACCTTCTCGCGGTCCAGCTTCAGGTCGCGGATGAACTTCTCGGCCACCACCGCGAAGGCTTCGTTGATCTCGAAGAGGTCGATGTCGTCGATGGTCAGGCCGGCCTTGGCCAGCACCTTCTGCGCGGCCGGCACCGGGGCGTTGAGCATCAGGGTGGGGCTGTCGCCCATATTGGCCATGGCGACCACGCGGCCGCGAGCCTTCAGGCCGTTCTTGGCCGCATAGGCCGGCGAGGCCAGCAGCACCGCCGCCGCCCCGTCGACCACCCCCGACGAGTTGCCGGCATGGTGCATGTGGGTGATCTTCAGGTCCGGATAGACCTGGCGGATCAGGTCGCCATAGGTGGTGCCCTTGTCGTCGATCGGCACATTGGCGATCATTTCGAACGAGGCCTTCAGCCCGGACAGGCCCTCGAGCGTGGTCTGAGGGCGCGGGAACTCCTCGCGGTCGAGCGCCAGCGAGCCGTCCTCGCGATAGACCGGCACCAACGACTTGTCGAAGCGGCCTTCCTTGATCGCCACGTCGGCCCGCTGCTGGCTCAACAGCGCCAGTTCGTCCAGCGCCCGGCGGTCGATGCCTTCCATCGTGGCGATGGCGTCGGCGCAGACGCCCTGCTGGCTCTGCGGGTGGCGCGCGCGCAGGCGCAGGTTGCCGCCATCCATCATCGGCGGCGTCGACGGATCGCCCGTCGAGGAGGTGTAGGACATCATCTCGGTGCCGCCGGCGATCACCAGGTCTTCCATGCCCGACATGATCTGCGCCGCCGCCAGGTTCACCGTGGTGATGCCCGAACCGCAGAACCGGTCGAGCGTCATGCCGCTGGCCTTGACGTCATAGCCGGCGTCGAGCGCGGCCATCCGGCCGAGGTCGCCGCCCTGCTTGCCGCGCTGGCTGGAGGTGCCCCAGATGATGTCGTCGACTTCGCCGGTCTTCAGGTTGTTGCGCTCGGCCAGGGCCTTCAGCACCGTCGCGGCCAGGTGCTGCGGGTGAAAGTCGGCCAGCGCGCCTTTGCCGACCTTGCCGATGCCGCGCGGGGTGCGGCAGGCGTCGATGATCAGGGCCTCGGGCATGATGTGTTCCTTCCTGGTGCCTCCGGCGCGCGCCGGATCGTTTGGCGGACACTCGCCCACCCGCCGCCACGTCAGTCCAGCGCAAATGCGCCGCTCCAGGTCAGGCGGAAAATATCCATCCCGCCGGCAGCGTCGACAACTGCACCCCGACCAGGATCACCACGTCCGGCCCGCCCAGATTGACCAGGACGTCGGCCCCGACCTGACTGACCGTATAGGGCGCGCCGCCCTCGACCCGGACGCGGTCGCCCTCGCCCGCGTTGAAGTCCAGAACCTGATCGATGCCTGCGCCGACGAAGGTGTTGAAGATGTCGGCCCCGCTCCCGCCGGCGACCGTGTCGGTGCCGCGGTCGCCGCTGACGAAGTCATCGCCGTCCTCGCCGCTCAGGACGTCGCTGCCTTGCCCCCCGCGCAGGGTGTCGGCGCCCTCGCCCCCGAAGCCAGTGTCGTCGCCGATGTTGCCGTAGACCTGGTCGGCCCCCTGGTCGCCATAGAGCCGGTCGCCGTCCTGGCCGCCGACCACCCAGTCGTCGCCCTCCCGGCCGCGGATGGTGTCGGCGCCGACATTGCCGTTGATATCGTCGAACCGGATCCCGCCGACGATCGAGTCGTCGCCCGCGTCGCCACGCAAATAGCTGTCGCCCGGCCCGTGGTTGGTCCCGCTGACGACGACATCGTTCCCCGCCCCGCCGTAGATGGTGTCGTAGCCGCCGCCGCCGTCGATGGTGTCGTCGCCGTCGTGACCGCGCAGCACGTCATCGAACGAGGCGCCGAGGAGGCTGTCGTCCCCGTTCAGGATGATCCGGAACGCGGTCGGCATCTCGCCGTCCGCCGCCAGGCCGACGATCCGCGTCGCCGAGGCAGAGAACCCCGAGACGTCGAAGTGCAGGTAGCCGGACAAATTCTCCTGGATGTGGTTGAGCTCGCCGCCCGCCAACCGCCCGGCGCCGTCGAAGCTGAAGTTCCCGAACAACGCGACCCGATCCCCGATCGCGCCGTCGGCATAGATCCGCCCGGTATTGGCCAGGGTGATCACGCCGCCGAAAAGCACATTGAGATTAATGGCGTCCATGTTCACGCCAAACCTGGCGCCGGCCTTCAGTAACGCCATCACCCTACTCCCGTCGGTTTCCCCTGCCATGACGGGCTCGCCCCAAACGTGCGTCAATGGCCAACGCGTGCAACGGGCGCGGTGTTAAGACGAATTAGGAAACCGCGCCCTCCCGGCAGAGCTTCCATTCCGTAACGTCACTATCCGAACATCCGCCGGATGCTCGGGGAGGAAACCAACGCCATGGACGCCGCTGCGATGAACGCCCTGCTGGCCAGGCAGAAGGCCGCACACCTGCGCGACGGGGAGCCGTCCGCCCAGATCCGGATAGGCCGCATCGACCGCGCCATCGCGCTGCTGATCGACAACCGCGCGGCCATCGAGGACGCGATTAACCAGGACTTCGGCTCGCGCTCGCGAGAGGCGACCGCCTTCACCGACATCGCCGCCTCAATCGGCCCGCTCAAGCACGCCAAGGAAAACCTGGCCAAGTGGATGCGGCCCGAGAAGCGCAAGCCGACGCCGGCGATCCTCGGCCTGTTCGGCGCCAAGGCCGAGATCCGCTTCCAACCCAAGGGCGTAGTCGGGATCATCAGCCCCTGGAACTTCCCCGTGAATCTGACCTTCGGCCCGCTGGCCGGGGTGCTGGCGGCCGGCAACCGGGCGATGATCAAGCCGTCCGAGTTCACGCCCGCCACCTCCGAGCTGATGGCCAAGATGTTCGCCGGCGCCTTCTCGGAGGAGGAGATCGCGGTCGTCACGGGCGGCCCCGAAGTCGGCCAGGCGTTCTCCTCTCTGGCCTTCGACCACCTGATCTTCACCGGCGCGACCTCGATCGCGCGCCACGTGATGCGGGCGGCGGCCGAAAATCTCGTGCCCCTGACGCTGGAACTGGGCGGCAAGAGCCCGGTGATCCTCGGCAAGTCGGCGGACCTCGAGGTCGCCTCGGCCCGGATCATGAACGGAAAGACGCTCAACGCCGGCCAGATCTGCCTGGCCCCGGACTACGTCCTGACGCCGCGCGAGAGCCTGGAGCCGTTCATCGCCGGGGCCCAGGCCTCGGTGTCGAAGATGTTCCCGACCCTGAAGGACAATCCCGACTACACCGCCATCGTCGCCCAGCGACACTACGACCGGATCAAGGGCTACATCGACGAAGCCCGCGCCAAGGGCGCACGCGTCATCGAGCTGAAGCCCGACGGCGAGGACCTGTCGCAACAGGAGCATCGCAAGATCGCCCCGACCCTGATCATCGATCCGAGCGACGACCTGAAGGTCATGCAGGAGGAGATCTTCGGCCCGGTGCTGCCGGTGAAGACGTATGGCGGCATCGACGAGGCCATCGCCTATGTGAACAAGGGCGAGCGGCCGCTGGGTCTCTATTATTTCGGCTCGGACGAGGCTGAACGCGAGAAGGTGCTCAGCGGCACGACCTCTGGGGGGGTGACGGTCAACGATGTCATCTTCCACGTCGCCCAGGAGAACCTGCCCTTCGGCGGCGTCGGGCCGTCAGGCATGGGCAGCTATCACGGGGTCGACGGCTTCCGCGAGTTCAGCCACGCCAAGTCGATCTACCGGCAGATCAAAGCCGACAAGCCGCTGCAGCAGATGCGTCCGCCGTACGGCCCGGCCATTCGCAAGTACCTGGACGGCCAATTGAAGCGCTGACGAAGACCGCCAGCTCCGAATCGACGGAGCGGGCGGCGCTCGCGCCGGCGAGCGATCCCTGGAGCGGCGACTCGGATTCGCGGGCCTCGACCGGCGTGAACGTGCACACCAGTCCCCAGACGGCGACGGCGATCGGTCGTGGCATGTCTCGCTCCCATCCGGCGGTCTTGAGGCCGCTCGTGGGGGCGCTCTTGCAGCGGTTCGAACGTTGCGCGCAGTTGCACCAAGGCGCATGTGCGCCGCTGCACCGGGGCGCCACCGGTTGCAAATCGCGGCGCCGCGATGCATTCGCAAACCCGCGTTCCATCAATTTCGGCAAGCCAAAAAAAAACGCCGCCCCGAAGGGCGGCGCTCTTTTTGTGATGCCGAAAGGCCTTATTCGCCCGAGCGTAGCTGCTCGCGGGCCTGGGCCAGCAGTTCGTCCATCTTCATGCGCACTTCGCCTTCGCTGACGGCGACGCCTGAGCCCTTCAGGTCCTCGAAGACCTTGCGCAGCACGTCGTCATCGCCCGGCAGCTCGAAGTCGGACTTGACCACGGCCTTGGCGTACTCGGCGACGCTCTCGGCCGAGAGGCCCATCAGACCGGCGGCCCATTCGCCCAGCATGCGGTTGCGACGAGCGCCAGCCTTGAATTCTTGCTCTTGGTCGAGCTCGAACTTCTTTTCAAATCCACGCTCGCGATCGTCGAAGGTCGTCATGTGTTCCCCAGTAGGCGGTCGGTCGGCGTTGCATATCCCGTGAACCGCGCCGTAGCAACGTAAACGCACGATGAGGCGATGCGGCTCTTGCGCCGTTTGCGCCGCGCGGACCAATCCGTTAGTTTTTTCAGGCCTCATATGAGTGAGAGGGCCATACGGTCGGAGCCGCGCGCGTTTGCATCGAACCGCGCGCGTTTTT
This sequence comes from Phenylobacterium sp. 58.2.17, assembly GCF_026411515.1. Lineage (NCBI taxonomy): Bacteria > Pseudomonadati > Pseudomonadota > Alphaproteobacteria > Caulobacterales > Caulobacteraceae > Phenylobacterium > Phenylobacterium sp. 58.2.17. Next base: position 114,245 of record NZ_JAPMTQ010000003.1, read on the forward strand.
CGTTTTTCCGCTGGCGGCCAAGCCCTCGCTCTGGGAGAAGGCGCACATGACTACCCGCCGCAAGAAGATCTACGAAGGCAAGGCCAAGATCCTCTACGAGGGCCCCGAGCCCGGAACCCTGATCCAGTACTTCAAGGACGACGCCACCGCGTTCAACGCGCAGAAGAAGGCGATCCTCGAAGGCAAAGGCGTCATCAACAACCGCATCAGCGAGTACGTGATGACCAAGCTGAACTCCATCGGGGTTCAGAACCACCTCATCCGCCGGCTGAACCTGCGCGAGCAGCTGATCCGCGAGGTCGAGATCATCCCGCTGGAGGTGGTCTGCCGCAACGTCGCGGCCGGCAGCCTGTCGCAGCGCTTCGGCCTGCCGGAAGGCCAGGCCCTGCCCCGCTCGATCATCGAGTTCTACCTGAAGGACGACAAGCTCAGCGACCCGATGGTCGCCGAGGAGCACATCACCGCGTTCAACTGGGCCTCGACCCAGGAGATCGACGACATGATGGCCCTGACCCTGCGGGTGAACGACTTCCTGACCGGCCTGTTCGCCGGCGTCGGCATCACCCTGGTCGACTTCAAGGTCGAATTCGGCCGCATCTACGAGAACGACTTCGCCCGCGTGATCCTGGCCGACGAGATCAGCCCCGATTCGTGCCGCCTCTGGGACAGCCAGACGAACGAGAAGCTGGACAAGGACCGCTTCCGCCGCGACATGGGCGACGTCATCGAGGGCTACACCGAGGTGGCCCGCCGTCTTGGCATCATGAAAGAGATGCCCACCGTCATCCAAGGAGGCCTGCACTAGTGCGCGCGAAAGTTCATGTGTTCCTGAAGCCCGGCGTGCTGGACGTTCAGGGCAAGGCCGTCGAAAGCGCCCTGCACGGCCTTGGCTGGCCGCAGGTCGATGGCGTGCGCGTCGGCAAGACCATCGAGTTCGACCTGAAGGACGCGACCGACAAGGCCGCCGCCGAAGCCCAGGTGAAGGACATGTGCGAGAAGCTGCTCGCCAACACGGTCATCGAAAGCTACCGGATCGAGGTGGCGTGAGAGGGCTCACCGCCCTCTTTCCCTTCCTCCCGCTGATCCTGGCCGCCTGCGCGCCGGAGCCTGAACCGGTCCGGCCGCGGCTGTCGCTCGACTGCTCGCTCTCCTACGAGGCTCTGTCGGCCAAGGTCCTGGCCCAGCCGGGCCTGATCCCCGCGCCGCAGGAGCGCGGCGAGCCCTATCGCTTCTACAACATGCAGGGCGGCGGCGAGGCCTTTGTCCTGACGCAGCCCGGCGCGCCCGGCCATCCGGCGATCTTCAAGCAGGAAGCCGTCCAGGAAGGCGGCCGCAAGGTCATGAAGAACACCGGCTGCGCCTATGGCGACAAGGCTGGATTCGACCAGGTCATGGCCTATCTGGAGAGCCTGGGCGCAAGATGAAGGCCGTGACTGTCGAGCGGTCGCCACCTCGCCCGGGATGCGACCACCTCCCCCCTCCCAATTCCCGACAAATTCGCGTAAAGGGCCGCCCATGAAAGCCGCCGTCATCGTCTTCCCGGGTTCCAACTGCGATCGCGACTGCAAGGTCGCCGTCGAACGCTCCACCGGCGCCAAGGTCGACATGGTCTGGCACGCTGAGACTTCGCTGCCGCAGGGCCTGGACCTGATCGTGCTGCCGGGCGGCTTTTCCTATGGCGACTACCTGCGCTGCGCGGCGATGGCCTCGCTGGCGCCGGTGATGAGCGAGGTCCGCGCCGCGGCCGACCGCGGCGTCGCCGTGGTCGGGATCTGCAACGGCTTCCAGGTGCTGACCGAGTCCAAGATGCTGCCCGGCGCGCTGCTGCGGAACGAGAAGCTCAAATACGTCTGCAAGCCGGTGGCGCTGGAAGTCACCAACGCCCAGACCCGCTTCACCGCCGGCTATGCCGGCCGCCGCGAGGTCGAGATGACGGTCGGCAACGGCGAGGGCAACTACTTCGCCGACGAAGAGACGCTCGACCGGCTGGAGGGCGAAGGCCAGGTGGTCTTCCGCTACCTCGACAATCCGAACGGCTCGTCGCGCGACATCGCCGGCATCGTCAACAAGCGCGGCAACGTCATCGGTCTGATGCCGCACCCCGACCGCGCCTTCGAGGCCGAACTCGGTTCGGCCGACGGCGCGATCCTCTTCCAGAGCGCGCTGGCCAGCGCCTAGTCTTCCTGGTCCTCGCCGGTCTCGTCGCCGATCGCCTCGGTGACCAGCCGGCGCCAGACCGGATCGCTGTCGTCGACCAGATCGACGTCCTCGAGCAGGGCCACCGCGCCGGCGCCGTCCGGCAGCACCAGGCCCAGCACCTCCATCACCTCGCCATCCTCGGTCTCGTGGGCCTCGGCCTGCACGACCACGGCGGCGACCTCGCCGTCGTCCTCCCACCAGATGATCGGCTGGGGCAGCTCCATGTCGATCGGGCGGCCGCCGTGGGTGTCGCCCAGGGCGAAGATCGCCACCTTGGCCTGCACGTCCTCCAGGGTCGCCAGCGCGCCGGTGAACGGCTTCAGCCGGGCCCAGTCGTCGACATCATAGCCGCCGCCGTCGAAGGTCGGTTCGTCGTCAAACTCGCTCATCGGGTCTGCCTAGACCCGATGGCGGCGCGTTTCCAGCGCCGCGCCTCAGTGCACCGTGGCCGGGACGCCAGCCTCGTCGTCCCAGAGCCGCACCGGCAGCGGGAACCCGGCCTTGCCGAGCGCCACGTTCAGGGTCCGGGCCAGCAGCACCGGGGCCTCGGGCGCGCCGACCAGCGGCCGCAGCAGTTGCAACGCCACGTCCGGCGCCGTGCGCGCCACGCCGCAGGCCAGCACCACCCGCTGCTCGTCCTGGGAGTAGCCGCCGCAGGCGATGCAGTGCACCTCCATCGCCCGCCGCGCGTCGCGCTCGATGTGCTCCATCAGCGCCACGAACACGCTGGCCACCGGCCTGGAGCTCACGTGCGTCAGGCCCGGCCGCACCAGCTCGCGCGGGTCGTCGCCGGCCATGCGGGCCCGCGCCCAGGCGCGCAGCGAGGCCAGCACCAGCTGCTCAGAGACCGCCAGGCCGTGCGGTCCGACGCGGAGGGACGAAGCAGCTTGGGGGGCGATGGCCATGGGAGCGCTCCTTTATTGCGAATGACTCGCAATATCGATACGCCCGGCAGGCCCGCCGGTCAATCAGCCGGACCGCCTGCGATACGCCGGGCCGACCTGCCGCAACCGCCTCCAGACCTTGTCTATCGGCAGGTTTCCCGACACCTCTCGCAGGATCGTGACCATGGGAGGTGTCCGCCGACTGATTTTGCAGGGGAAATAGCCCTCTGGGCCGGCGGTTTCTGGCGGCTATCGGACGCTATCGGCAGACTTTGCACTGCCGCTACGTCATGCCGTAAGCACGCGCGAGCAACCTGCGGAGGCGACATGCAAAGGCTGATGGGGTCGGGCGACCTGCTCGACGCGAACGGACACCTGGTCGAGCGCGGCTGGGCCGCCAGCGAGGTCCGCCGCTACGACCGCGCCGCCATCGGCGTGCCCCACGACGACACGTCGATCAAGGAGTGGGACTACTACGCGATCCTGTCGCCGGACTTCGGCCTGGCCCTGACCGTCGCCGACAACGGCCACATGGGCTTCCTCGGCGCCTCGTGGATGGACTTCCGGGCGGGGAGCTTCGTCAATGGCGGCGTCGGCCTGCCGGCGCCGCACGGCGCCATGGCCCTGCCGCCCAGCGCCGACGCCGGCGACATCGCCCACGTCCACCCGAAGATGGAGATCGCATTCCGCTTGGTGCCCGGCGGCCGGGTGCTGACCTTCGACTCCCCGAGCTTCGACAAGGGGGCCGGCATCTCCGGCGAGATCTTCCTGGCCCAGCCGCCGATGGACCGGATGGTCATCGCCACGCCGTTCGCCGAGCAGGCCACCGCCTTCTACTACAATCAGAAGATCAACTGCATGCCGGCCTCGGGCCATGTGGTCTACGCCGGCCAGCGCTACGAATTCGAGCCGTCCAGCGCCTTCGCCGTGCTCGACTGGGGCCGCGGGGTCTGGACCTACGACAACACCTGGTACTGGGGCTCTGCCTCGGGCCTGGTCGACGGCAAGCCGTTCGGCTTCAACATCGGCTACGGCTTCGGCGACACCTCGGCGGCGAGCGAGAACATCCTGTTCTTCGACGGCAAGGCGCACAAGCTGACCGAGCTGGAGTTCCACCTGCCGGACGGCGCGCACGACAGCGGCCCCTGGCGCTTCACCTCCAGCGACGGCCGCTTCGAGATGACCTTCGAGCCGATCGTCGACCGCCACGCCGACTTCGCCATGGGGCCGGTCAGCAGCCGCCAGCACCAGGTGTTCGGCAAGTTCTCCGGCGTCGCCGTGCTCGACGACGGCACGCGCCTGCAGGTCCGCGACCTGATCGGCTTCGCCGAAGAGGTCGAGAACCACTGGTAGCTCCACCCGCGTCAACCCGGTCTTCGGCTACGCCGAAACCGGGATGACGCTCATCGTCAGGCCTGCTGGTGCTTCAGCGGCAGCAGGGCCACCAGGCTGATCAGGGCGGCGACCGCCAGATAGATCCCGACCGGGACCAGGCCGCCCTGGGTCGACAGCGCTTGGGCGATCATCGGGGTCAGGCCGCCGCCGATGATGCCGCCGACGTTGAACGCCATCGAGGCGCCGGTGTAACGCACCCGCGCCGGGAACAGCCCCGGCAGGAACGCGCCCAGCGGCCCGTAGACGAAGCCCATGGTCAGCAGCGCCAGCGACAGGAACGCCCAGGCGCCGAGCAACGAGCCGTGGCCCATCATCGGGGCCATCAGCGCGCCCACCGCGATGGCCATGAAGCAGCCGGCCATCAGCACGCGGCGAGGGTTGCTGGCGTCCGACCAGTAGCCGGCCAGGACGATGCCGAGCGCCATGAAGCCGATCGCACCCAGCTGCACGCCCAGGAAGGTCTCGCGGCTGTAGCCTAGGGTCTGGACGCCGTAGCCGAGCGCAAAGGCGGTCGCCAGGTAGAAGGTCGCAAAACAGGCCACCACCGCGAAGGTCCCGGCCAGAGTCGGTCCAAGGTGGCGCTTGAACAGTTCGGCCAGCGGCACGTCCGAGGGCGCCTCCTCGGCCAGGGCCTTGGCGAAGGCCGGGGTCTCGGTGAGCTTCAGGCGGACCCACAGGCCGACGCCGACCAGCAGGGCGCTGCCCAGGAACGGAATGCGCCAGCCCCAGCTCTGAAACTGTTCGGGCGTCAGCAGCACCCCGAGGATCAGGAACAGGCCGTTGGCGGCGATAAAGCCGACCGGCGCCCCCAGCTGCGGGAACATGCCATAGCGCGCGCGCCAGCCGGGCGGCGCGTTCTCGACCGCCAGCAGCGCGGCCCCGCCCCACTCGCCGCCGAGGCCGAAGCCCTGGCCGAAGCGCAGAATGCAGAGCGCCACCGGCGCCAGCCAGCCGGCCTGCTGGTAGGTCGGCAGGAAGGCGATCAGCACCGTCGAGGCGCCCATCAGCAGCAGCGAGGCGACCAGGGTCGACTTGCGCCCGATGCGGTCGCCGAAGTGGCCGAACACGATCGCCCCCACCGGCCGGGCGAAGAACGCCACCGCCATGCTCGCATAGGAGGACAGGAGCTGCATCGAGGGCGAAGCGGCAGGGAAGAACAGCGGCCCGAACACCAGCGAGGCCGCGGTCGCATAGATGTAGAAATCGTAGAATTCGACCGCCGTGCCGACCAGGCTCGCGCCCAGCACACGCCGCGTCGACGGCGCCTCAGTACTCTTCGACATCCACACCCCCCAATGATTGGTGTTTCGCTTCGCGCCAGACGCCTGTCAGGTCAAGGCGCGGGGCGCGAAATCTGCGGTCGGGGGGTTGCGACAGTTCGCCTGATTGGCGTCTATCTGACGTAGCGATTCGCCGGAGACGGGAAAGTGACCCAAGGACTTGGAGCTCTGCGAATACTGGTCGTCGACGACAACGAGCAGATGCGCACGATCGTCGGCACGGTTCTGGCGGCCGCAGGCGTCGGGCGCCTATTCTATGCGACCGACGGACGACACGGTCTGGACCAGCTGATGCACAATCCCGTCGACGTGGCCTATGTCGACTACGAGATGCCGACGATGAACGGCCTCGACTTCATTTCCCGGGTTCGCATGCTGCCAGGCGACGCGCGCTATTTGCCGATCGTCATGCTGACCGGCCATTCGGACCTGCCGCGCCTGAACGCCGCGCGCGACCGCGGCGTCAACGAGTTCCTCGCCAAGCCGGTCACCGCCCGCGACATCCTCAAGCGGCTGGAGTCGGTGATCCTGCGCCCGCGCCCCTATGTCGCCGCGTCGGACTTCTTCGGACCGGACCGCCGGCGGCGCTCGCCAATCGGCTATGCGGGACCGATGCGCCGCGCCGCCGACCACGCCGGCGTGCTGGAGCTGTAGCGTTCCCACACCGCTCATCCCGGCGCGGCCCAATTGAAACCCGATCTACCAATTGCGATTCAGCTTGGGTCCCGGGTTTCGCCGGGATGAGCGGATGAGGAGAGGTCGCGCCAACTACCAGCTTCGGCAGGTCGCCTCGGGAACCGACGCCACACGGAGCCAGCGATAGCCCTGCACCTGGGCGCCGCCGACCTCGTAGGTCGCCGGCTCGCGGGTGAAGCACGGACCGAACGCGCCGGCGTCGGGAACCAGCATATCGCCGCCCAGCACGACCTTCTCGAACGTAGCGACCGCCTCCGGCCCCAGCTCGCGACCGACCATCGCCTTCCAGGCCTCGTGGTCGAAGGTCACGCCCTGCTCGCGGCTGACGAACATCGGCGCCAGCAGGTCGTCCAGCCGGCGCTTGCCGCCCGACTTGGCGCGGATCTTGGCGTCGAGGTCGGCGAAGTAGAGGGCGCCGCGATTGTACGGCACGTGGCGGATGCTCTCGGAGCCGAAGCCGGCCTTGGCGATCTTCTCGGCCGACCAGTCGCGCGCCTCGCTGCCCCAGTAGCCGCGGGCCATGGCGTCGATCTGCTGGCCATACTGTTCAACCGTCGAGAACCCGGACCGCAGGGGTGCGAGCGCCGTATAGTGGGTGGTCAGGCCCTCGCTGAACCAGCTGCTGATCCCGACGGCGCCCGGCGACTCGATCCCGCCGATCCACTGGTGGATCATTTCGTGCGCGAAGGTGCTGCGCGGCCCCTCAGCGTCCGGATCGCGCGGCGCCGAACCGCGCGAGAGCATGAACGAGTTGGCCAGCGCCGTGCCGCCGCCGACCGGCGGGGTGTCGAGGAAGCGCATGAACACCCGGTAGCGCGGGGCCGGCTTCAGATAGCCGAAGTCCTTGTCGAGCTGCTGGTAGAGCTTGCCCGACCATTCGAGCTCGGCGGCCGGATCGAACGGCGCCTGGCCAAGCCAGGTCCCGCTGAAACCATCGACGTCGCCGCGCTTCGGATAGCGGCCCATAGGCCCGGCCATGTACCAGGCCTGGCGCAGCTTCTCAGGATCGCCGGTCAACTCGACGTCGCCATCGCCGAACGAGGCGACCGCGCTGGAACCCCTGGCCAGGCCGGTGAGGTCCCAGCGCAGCTTCAGCTGCGCCTCGCCGACCTGTTCGGGCAGCACCAGGAACCCGGCGCCGGCGCCGCTGACGCCGCCGCCCGAGGGCCGGATGCCGAACGGCGGGCCCTGCGGCGCGCCGGCGGGCTGCACCGCCGAGCGATAGCTGATGGTCACCGGGTAGGAGACCGGCCGCTGGGCGGTCCAATGGCGGAAATAGGGGAAGCCGCCCGGCGCGGCTGGATCGTCGACGGCGGCCAGCGGCACCGCGCCCCTGGCGTCGGTCACGGTCAGGTTCTGCACCCGGTCGGCGACGCCGCGCACCCCGGCATAGGTGACCGGCGCGGAGAGCGCAAAGGCCGCCTCCCCGCCCTCGGTCAGCACGCTGCGGACCTCGATGGCGACGACCTCGGCCCCGCCGTCGCGGACCGGCTTCAGCACCGTCTCGAGCCGCGGCGCGGCCTGCGCCCCGAACGCCAGCGCGCTCGCCGCGCCCGCCAGCAGCCACCGTTGAGATATCCAGCCCATCGCACGTCCCCTGCTCGCACATATGCTATGCGCCGGAGCGGGCTTTTCTATGCAAAGGCGCGAGGCGGACGCCGGGCGGCCAGCAGGCCTTTGCGCCGTTGGTGCAGCCGTGCGGAAGGGCTATGCACGAACCCTGGCCGGATTGCCGACCACGGTCGCGCCAGGCGGGACGTCGCGGGTCACCACCGCCCCGGCGCCGACCAGGGCGTCGTCGCCGATCCGCACGCCCGGCAGGATGATCGCCTCGCCGCCGATCCACACATTGGCGCCGATGCTGATCGGCCGGCCGAACTCCAGCCCGCCGGCGCGGTCGGCTGGGTCGCGCGGATGGTCGGCGGTCAGGATCTGCACGCCCGGCCCGATCTGGGTCCTGGCGCCGATGGTCACCGCCACGACGTCGAGAATCACGCAGTTGAAGTTCAGGAACGCGCCATCGCCAAGGCTGATGTTGAAGCCGTAGTCGCAGTGGAACGGCGGACGGATCGTGGCCCCCTTGCCGGCGTAGGCCAGACGCTCGGCCAGCAGCGCGTGGCGGCGGTCCATCGGCAGGTCCAGCGCGTTGAACCGGGCCATCCAGGCGACCGCCGCGGCATGGTCGGCCTGGATCTCCGGATCGCCGGCGTCATAGAGCTCGCCGGCCAGCATCAACTGCTTCTGGGTCTGCGCCATGCCTATCCGCGCCAGATGCTGACGCCCTCCTTGATCGTTTCGGTGACCTTCAGCGAGGCCAGCTTCTCCGGATCCGTGGCCGTCGGATCGGCCGACAGCACCGCGAAATCGGCCAGCTTGCCGGGAACCAGCGATCCCTTCGTCGCCTCCTCGAAGTGCTGATAGGCGGGCCAGATGGTCATCGCTTTCAGCGCCGCCTCGACGGGAACCCGCTGATGCGGCCCCAGGATGTCGCCCGAGCGCGTGCGCCGGCTGACCGTCGCCGACAGCACCCGCATGGCGTCCGGCTTGGCCACCGGGGCGTCGTGGTGGGTGGTGAACATCATCCCACGCCGCAGCGCCCATCCGGTCGGCGAGATATTCTCGGCCCGCACCGGCCCGAGCACCGAGTCCCGATGCCAGTCGCCCCAGTAGAAGGTGTGCATCGGGAAGAAGGACGGGATGATCCCCAGCGCCTTGCAGGCGTCGACCTGATCCTCGCGCGCCGTCTGGCCGTGGATCAGAACGGGGCGCCGGTCGCCCGGCCCATGCTTTCTCGTCGCCTCGCGCACCCCGGCGATCAACACGTCGATGGCCGCATCGCCGTTGGCATGGACCAGGATCTGCCAGCCGTTGGCGAAGGCCTTGTCGATCGCCGCCAGGCACTGGTCCACCGGCACGGCCGGATAGCCGGCATAGGCCGCGCTCTGGCCGTCGGGCGGCACGAAGTAGGGCTGCGACAGCCAGGCGGTCTTGCCCTGGGGCGAGCCGTCGATCGACAGCTTCACCCCGCCGATCCGCAGCCGGTTCGCATAGGTTCGGCTGAGCAGCGGCGGAACCACCACGTCCGTCGCCGTCAGCACGTCGGGATAGGCCACCACGTCGGCGCTCAGCATGCCCTTGCTGGCCGCCAGCTGCAGCGCCTTCACCCCGCCGCTGGACGACTTGCCGTCCTGACAGGTCGTGTAGCCGTACGAGGTGTAGAGCTTCACGCCCTCGGCGATCATCTTCAGATTGGCGTCGAGGTCGAGCTTGGCCAGCAGCCTGCCCATCACCGCCATGAAGGCGTGCTCCTCCATCACCCCGTTCGGGGTCTTGCCGTCCGGCTCGCGGCGGAACACCCCGCCCTGCGGGTCGGGGGTCCCGGCATTGACGCCCGCCGCCTCCAGCGCCTTGGAGTTGGCGACGCCCAGATGGCCCGACTGGTGGATGAACAGCACCGGGGCGTCGCTGGAAATCTCGTCCAGATCCTTGCGGGTCGGATGCCGCTGCTCGCGCAGCTGGGAGTCGTCGTAGCCGAACCCTATGATCAGGCCATAGCGCTCGACGGACGGCTGGTTGGCCTCGCGCCAGGCCCGCACGATCCGCTGCAGGTCTGGGATCGAATTCCCCTCGCCGTCGGGCGCCGGCAGCAGGTTGGCCGACACCGCCTGCAAGCCGACGAACGAGACGTGGCCGTGCGGGTCGACGAAGCCCGGCAGCAGGGCGCGCCCGCCCAGGTCCACCAGCCGCGCGCCACGTCCGGCCCTGGCCAGCACCTCGTCCCGGCCGCCGACCGCCAGGATGCGGCCGCCGCGCACCGCCACCGCCTGGGCCCGCGGCTGAGCATCGTCCATGGTCAGGATCGGGCCGCCCGCATAGACGGCGGTCTCCTCGGCCGCGAAGGCGCGCGACCCGGCCGCCAGCGCCGCGGCGCCGCCCAACATCACGCCCCGGCGTGTTCCCTGCATCATCTCCCCCGTCTCCCCTCCAGCCGCGGCGTCATCGCCGTCTAGTCGAGTTCCTGCACTCCGCCGCCGCTGACCGTCAGCACCTGGCCGCTGATCCAGGCGGCGGCGGACGAGCAGAGGAACAGCGCCGCATTGGCGATGTCCTCGGGCGCGCCCAGCCGCCCCAGCGGAGTGTGGCGCAGCATCGCCTGTTCCGTCTCCGGTGTCAGCACGCTCGCCAGGGCGCCGGTCTTGATCGCCCCCGGCGCGATGGCGTTCACCCGGATCCCCATCGGCCCCAGGTCGAAGGCGAGGTTGCGGGTCAGGTGGTTGGCGGCGGCCTTCGACGATCCGTAGGAGGCCATCCGCACGTTGCGGTTCTCGCCCGCCATGGACGAGATGTTGAGGACCGCGCCGCCGCCGGCCGCGGCCATATGCGGCGCGCACAGCTGGCAGAGCCGGAAGCCCGAGAAGACGTTGAGCTGAAACGCGCGCACGAAGTCGGCCATCGGCATGTCGAACGGCTTGGGCCCGCCGCCGCCGGCGTTGTTGACCAGGATCGTCAACCGCCCGAACCGCCGCGCCGCCAGATCGACCAGACGCTCCAGGTCCTCGTCGCGGGTGACGTCGCAGCCCACGGCCAGCGCCTCGCGCCCCGCGCTCGCCAGGTCGTTGGCCAGCGCCTGCGCGGCGGCTTCATCGCGGTCGCTGACCACCACCGCCGAACCGGCCTGCGCAAACCGCTCGGCGATCGCCCGGCCGATCCCCGCCCCGGCGCCGGTGACGATCGTCACCTGTCCGTCCAGCGCCAGCAGCCCTTCGATCCCTTCCGCCATCCTGACCTCCCTACGTCGCCAGGTGAGCTAACGCGCGGGTTGATCGGCGGGCTCCTTGATTTGGCCGCGTGCCTGCGCCAGAGCATCGACATGTCCCTGCGCATCGACCCGTTCCACGCCATTTCCGTCAGCGGTCTGGCCCATCGGCTGAAGTCCGAGGGCCGCTCGGTGATCCACATGGAGTTCGGCCAGCCGTCCACCGGCGCCCCGAAGGCGGCGATCGAGGCCGCCCACAAGGTGCTCGACAGCGATCCCATGGGCTATTGGGAGAGCCCGGCGCTGAAGGCCCGCATCGCCCGCCACTACCTGGAAAAGTACGGCGTCGAGGTCGCGCCGAACCGCATCACCCTGACCTGCGGCGCCTCGCCGGCGCTGGTCCTGGCCCTGGCCTCGTCGTTCAATCCCGGCGACCGCGTGGCCCTGGCGCGGCCCGGCTACGTCGCCTACCGCAACACGCTCAAGGCCCTGCACATCGAGCCGGTCGAACTGGCCTGCGGGGCGAACGAGCGCTACCAGCTCAGCGCCGAGCGCATCGCCGCCCTCGATCCCGCCCCCGCCGGCGTGATCATCGCCAGCCCGGCCAATCCCACCGGCACCATCATCCCGGCCGCCGAGCTGGAGGCCATCGCCAAGGTCTGCCGCGAGCGGAACATCAAGATCGTCTCGGACGAGATCTATCACGGCCTCAGCTACGTCGAGCCGGCGCGCTCGATGCTGGAGTTCGAGCCGAACGCCCTGGTGGTCAACTCGTTCTCCAAATACTTCAGCATGGCCGGCTGGCGGCTGGGCTGGCTGCTCTCGCCGCCCGAGCACGTGAAGGCGGCCATCGCCTATATGGGCGCGCTGTTCCTGACCCCGCCGTCGCTGGCCCAGCACGCCGCGCTGGCGGCGATGGACTGCGAGGACGAGCTCGAGGGCCACATCGAGGTCTACCGCGCCAACCGCGCCCTGCTGCTGGAGGCGCTGCCGCGGCTGGGCCTGTCGGCCATCGCCCCGCCGGACGGCGCCTTCTACATCTATGCCGACGTCGCGCACCTGACCGACGACAGCCTCAGCTTCTGCCAGCGGCTGCTGCAGGACACCGGGGTCGCCACCGCCCCCGGCGTCGACTTCGATCCGGTCGAGGGCCGCCACTTCATTCGCATGTCGTTCGCGGTCTCGACGCCGGAGATCAAGGAGGCGATCTCGCGGCTGGAGCCCTGGTTCGCCGCCCAGGCCGCGGCGAGCGCGGAATAAAATCCAGCGCGGCTGTCGGCCCCCGCGAACCTGCCGCGTCCTAGGGGCAGACCCAAGGAGATCGACATGACCGACACCGCCGCCGACCGCGAACTCGTCCTGACCCGCATCGTCGACGTTCCCGCCGACAAGCTGTACCGCGGGTGGACCGAGCCGGAGCTGATGAAGCAGTGGTTCGCCCCCAAGCCGTTCACCGTCCCGGTCGCCGAGACCGACGTGCGCCCCGGCGGAACCAGCTTCGTGGTCATGAAGGACCCGGACGGCAACGAATATCCCAATCGCGGCGTCTATCTCGACGTCGAGCCGGGCAGGAAGATCGTCTTCACCGACGCCTTCACCGAGGCCTGGACGCCTTCGGACAAGCCGTTCTTCGTCGGGACCATCAGCTTCGAGGACCTCGGCGGCGGCCAGACCCGCTACACCGCAACCGCCCGCCACTGGAGCGTCGAAGACAAGCAAGCCCACGAGCAGATGGGCTTCCACGAGGGCTGGGGGATCTGCCTCGACCAGCTGGTCGAGGTGGCCCGCGCGCTGTAGGCCGACAGCTCTAGGCGCCGGCCGACTCCTCGCCCAAAGTTGGATCACCGATGAGCGTCCAGATCCGTCCCTTCGCAGAGACCGACCGCCCGGCCTGCCAGGCCATCGCCGCGGCGGCCGCCCTCACCTCCTATGGCGCGCACATGCCGCCCGAGGCGTTCGGCCCGCACGAGCCGCTGGAGCCGGCCGACCAGCGCGCGGTCGCCGTGATCGGCGGCGAGGTGGTCGGCTTCATCGAGCTGGTCGGCGCCCACGTCTCCAACGTGTTCGTCGCGCCGGCGGCCCAGGGCCAGGGTGTCGGGGGCCTGATGATGGCCTGGGCCGAGGCGCAGGCCGACGGCCCGCTGACGCTGTCGGTGTTCACGGTCAACCCGAGCGCCCGGCGTTTCTATGAGCGGCTCGGCTTCGTGGTCGAGGGGCTCAAGACCATCGCCTTCGCCGGTGGAGACCACGAGGTCTGGCGCATGCGCAAGGACCGCGCCGCGCCGCTTTGACGGCGATCAAAGTCGACTGCATCCATCGCCCCTATTCAGGCGTTGCAGTGACCAGGAGGTCGCTATGGCGCTTCTGTCCCACCCTCTGAAGGCGTCGCAGCGCTTGCTCGGTCCGCGGCGGTCCTCCCCCGTTCCGCCGCCAGGCGCTCCCCCGCCGCTTCGCCTGTCGCCAGGGCGAGCGGCGGCGGGCGCATTGCTCGCCCTGATCGGCCTGGCCGGTCTCATCGGCCAGATCGTCGTGTTCAACTGCGGTTCGCAGGCCTGCGACCGGGCGATGATGACCGTCGGCCTGGCCATGGGCGCGGCGCTGGCCGCCCTCTGCCAGATTGCGATCATCCTCGGCCTCTGGCTGCTCTGGACAGCACGTCGGCGCGACGTCTAGGCCCTTGCCGCCCCCTGGACCCGGGCATAGGCTGCCTGGATTAATTTACGTCATAAAGGGAAGCGACGATGAGCGCTGCGGTGGAAACGGTCCAGAAGTCGGAAGAAGTCCTCTATGAGGTGGCCGAGGGGATCGCCACCCTCACGCTCAACCGGCCCGAGCGGCTGAACACCATTTCCGGGCCGATGTTGGCCCGCCTGACCCAGCTGCTGATCAAGGCCAACGAGGACCCCGCCGTGCGGGTCATCGTGCTGACCGGAACCGGCCGCGCCTTCTGCGCCGGGCTCGACCTGGTCGACGCCACCCAGGGATCGGGCATCGGCTCGGACAAGCAGGTCTCCACGATCTCGGTGAACCTCGACCTGCGCAACACCCCGCCGACCGTGCTGTTCGCCATGGACAAGCCGACGATCTGCGCGCTGAACGGCTCGGCCGCCGGCTACGGCATGGACACCGCCATGGGCTGCGACATCCGCATCGCCGGCGAGAGCGCCAAGATGGCCGCCGCCTTCGTCAAGCGCGGCGTGGTGCCGGAGAGCGGCGGCACCTGGATCCTGCCGCGGCTGCTGGGCTGGGCCAAGGCCGCCGAGCTGATCTTCACCGGCCGCACCCTGTCGGCCAAGGAGAGCCTGGAGCTCGGCCTGGTCAACCACGTGGTTCCCGACGCCGAGCTGGCCGCCAAGACGCGCGAGATCGCCCTGGAGATGGCGGCCAACGCGCCGCTGGCGGTGCAGTCGGCCAAGCGGCTGATGCGGATGGGCCTGTCGGAGACGTTCAACGACCACGTCCACCACGTCTATCTGCAGTTCCTGCAGCTGATCCGCACCCAGGACTTCAAGGAGGGCATGACCTCCTTCCTTGAAAAGCGCCCGGCCGACTTCCAGGGCCGCTAGCGCTTGAGCGTCGGCCCGGCTCCGGCCGGGTCGACATCCGCCTCGGCGGGACCTGCTCTAGCTGCGCGCGGCGAACCCGACGCTGCCGTCGTCGTCCGCCGCCAGGGCCTGCACGTCGGCGACCGAGGCGGCGGGCGGACCGCCGCGGCACGCTTCGGCCATCCGCTCCAGCGCGACCTCGTCGCCGATCGCCAGCAGCTCGACCGAGCCGTCGGGGCAATTGCGCACCCAGCCGTCGAGGGCGAGCGCCCGCGCCTGACGCTCGGCCCACCAGCGATAGCCGACGCCCTGCACCTGTCCGGTGATGCGCAGTCTGAACGCACGCCGTTCCATGCGCCCAGCATGCGCCGGCGGGCAACGATTGTCATGACATCAGGGTCGCGCCCGATTTGCTGACGCATGGTCACCCGCCTAGGCTGTGCGGAATCGAAGACGAGGGAACGGATGATGGTCAGGCAGGCATGGGTGGTCGCCATTGCGGCGATGGTGGCGAGCTGCGCAGCGCCGGGCGGTCAGGCGCCGCAGATGCAGGCCAAGGCCGAGCCCAAACCGATCCCCGAGATCCGCCCCGGCTACCTGGCCGGCTACCTGCCGATGGGCGGCGCGCCCAACAGTCTGGCCATCCTGCCCGGCCCGCCGGCCGCCGGCTCGCCCGCCCAGGCGCGCGACGACGCCGCGGCCAAGGCGGCGATCGCCCTGAACGGCGGCCCGCGCTGGTCGGTGGCCGTACAGGACGCCGAACTGAAATTCCCGGCCGCGGCCGAGACCTTTTCCTGCGCACTGGGCGTGAAAGTCAGCGCCGAGACCACGCCGCGCCTCTACACCATGCTGCGCCGCACGCTCGTTGACACCGGGCTCTCGACCTATCCGACCAAGACCAAGTTCCAGCGCCAGCGGCCGTTCATGGTCAACAACACGCCGATGTGCACGCCGCAGGACGAGGCCGAACTGCGCAAGGACGGCTCCTACCCCTCCGGGCACAGCGCCATCGGCTGGGGCTGGGCGCTGATCCTGGCCGAGGCCGCGCCCGACCGCGCCACCGAGGTGCTGCATCGCGGGCGCGCCTTCACCCAGAGCCGGGTGGTCTGCAACGTCCACTGGCTGAGCGACACCGAAGAGGGCCGGATGATGGGCGCGGCCACCGTCGCCAAGCTGCATGACAACGCCGACTTCAAGGCGGACCTGGAAGCAGCCAAGGCCGAGATCGCCGCCGCCCGCGCCGCCGGCCAGGCGCCGACCCGCGACTGCGCCGCCGAGACCGCCGCGCTGGCGAACGGCTAAGTCCTCCATGTCATCCCGGATTGCGCAGCAAACCGGGATGACATGGACACCTGACACTGAAGGCCAGGCGCCGCGACGCCCTACCCGGCGTGGGCGGCTTCCAGGTCGGCGACGATGATCTTGCTCATCTTCAGCATGGCCTGGACCACGCGCCCGGCCTTGGCCGGATCGGGATCGCTCATCAGCCGCGGCAGCGCCTTGGGCACGACCTGCCATGACACGCCGAAGCGGTCCTTCAGCCAGGCGCACTGGCTGGGGGATCCGCCGTCGGCGATCAGCCCCTCCCAGTAGCGGTCGACCTCGGCCTGGTCCTCGCAGTCGATCACGAACGACACCGCCTCGGTGAACTTGAAGTGCGGCCCGCCGTTCAGGGCGGTGAACTGCTGGCCGTCCAGTTCGAACTCGACGGTCATCACCTGCCCGTCCATGCCGCCGGGGGAGCCGGGCGGATAGCGCGTCACCTTGCCGATCTTCGAGTTCGGGAACAGCGAGACATAGAGCTCGGCCGCCTCGTGGGCCTGGCCGTCGAACCATAGGAACGGATGAATCTTGCGCATGTCGTCCTCCTCACCGGGGCGGCGCGCCGCACCCGCGATCGAGCCCATCAGCGGGACCTCGGGCCAAGGACGAACCAGCAAGGCCGGATCCGACATCGGTAGAAGACCCGATTGCCGCGGCCGCGCCCGCTTGCCCAAGCTTGCCGGCGAAAGGACGCCGCCCCGTGGTCCACCAGGCTGCCCTCCCGCCGATGTTCGGCGTCGAAGCGATATTCGAAGGCGGCCCGCCCCGGCGGCTGACCGCCCTGGCGCGCCTGCCCTCGCCCATCGCCCCCAACGCCACCGTCCGGGCGGTGCTGACCTTCGGCATCGCCTGGATTCCGCTGGCCGTGCTGGTCGCCCTCGACATCGTGCTGGGGCGGCCGGACGTCCTCGACAGCTTCGTCGAGGACATCGGGGTTCACGCCCGCTACGCGATCGCCGCCCCGCTGCTGGTGCTGGGTCACGTCGTCTGCGCCCGGCGGCTCGGCCGCATCGCCTATCATTTCCAGGTCTCGGGCCTGCTCGGCGAAGACGACCAGCGACGGGCGCGCGAGGCGCTGGAAGCCACGCGCCGCCGCGTCCATTCGCTGTGGGCCGAGGCGGTGGTCGTCATCGCCGTCTACGCCCAGGTCGCCACGCTGGTGGCGCTCGAGCCGCAGCTTCTTCGCCAGGCCGACTGGCAGGTCGCGGCGGACGGCGCCGGGCTGTCGGCGGCCGGCTGGTGGCACGGCGTGGTCAGCGTGCCGCTGCTGATGGCGCTGCTGCTCGGCTGGGTCTGGCGGATCGCCAACTGGGCCTGGTTCCTGCGCACCGTCTCGCGCCTGGACCTGAGGCTGGTGTCGGCCCATCCCGACCAGGCTGGCGGGCTCGGCTTCCTGGCCCAGTCGGTCCGGGCCTTCTGCATCGTCGGCATGGGCCTGGGCGCGATCGTCGCGGGGCGCTTCGGCTACGTCTATCAGCACGATCTGGCTACGCCGTTCACCAACCTGCTGCTGGTCGGCGGCGTGACGGTGCTGACGCTGGCCCTGGCGGTCGGACCGCTGCTGTTCTTCATGCGCGCGCTGATGCAGTCCTGGCGGCACGGGGCGCTGGAATACGGCGTCCTGGCCAGCGACATGGGCGTACAGTTCGAGCGCAGCTGGTTCGGCGGATCCGAACGGCCGATGCTGGCCGAACCGGACTTCTCGGCCGCCACCGACCTCTATCAGGTGGTCGCCAACGTCTACGCCATGCGCTTCATTCCGGTCGACCCGCGCAGCCTGATCATGCTGGTGGCCGCCACCCTCGCCCCCTTTATCCCGGCGATGTTCCTGTCCATGCCCACCGAGGCGGTGATCGGGGAACTGAAGGCGTTGCTGTTCTAACCTAGCGGTCGAGCCAGCGGCGCCAGGCCGGCTTGGGCTTGGGCTTGACCGGCGGCGTCGGGGCCGCGACCGGCGGGGCGACGGGCTCGGCCTTGGGCGGCGCCGGGGGCGGCAGGCTGAACATCGCCCGATCGACCGGCAGAAAGTCGACCTTCGACAGCACCCGTTCGCGCGGCGCGGCCAGGCCGCCGCCGGACACCGCCACCCGGAACGGGATCATCACTGCGCCCACGCGGCGATAGTCGGAGATCTCGTAGGTCGTCGGCGGCCCCTGGCCGTCATGCTCCACCATCCGGCCGAGCAGGCGGCTGCGCGCGTCGAACCAGAGGTCGCGCGGCGCGCCGCCGGCCGGCTGCACCCGCAGCACCTCGTAGCTGCGGCCCTGGTGCTGGCGCACCCCTTCGTGCGAGCTGCGCAGGTCGAAGCGGCTCGGATAGAAGTAACCGTAGGCGGCGAAGAACGCCTCGCCCCGGACCTTGGCCAGATACGGTCCGCGATCGGACCCCGTAGCCGCGCCGCTGGCCAGGACCCGCCACTCGGCCGCGCCGTTGTAGCCCTGGATCAGCTTGGCGCCGCCGTCGGTGTGGGACTCTTCCCGCAGCCCGTAGCGCAGGGGATCGGCCCAGCGTTCGACCGGCTTGCCGCCCTCCGCGCCCACTTCGTGCACGCCGCGCAGCATGTTCCAGGCGGCCGCCCCGCCGGAGGCCGCGCGCGCCTTATCGAGCACCCTCTGGGCGGCGGGAGAATTCTGGGCCTGCGCGGCGCCGGCCGCGAGCACCGCGACGGCGACCACCGCGGCGAACAGCTGACGCATCGGCGAAGTCCACATGAGCCGGCGAAGGAAGCGGCGAAGGATGTCGAGAATACGGCGACTCGCGCCCTTGGCCCGCCTGTTAGCCGCACCGCGCCAGCGCCGCAAACCGTCCGCCCCGATAATTACGATACTTTAGAGTTGACATAATTGAGCCGTGAGGAGAAATCTCCGCCGCGTAACGCCGTTGCGGCGACGCCAGCCGACGCGCGCAGACGCCGCCACGGTCGGCGCACAACTAGGGGGAAGCATGTTCCACACTGCCTTCACGCGGTCGTCCGCGTTCACCAAGCGCGCGCTGCTGGCCGGCGCCGCGGCCGCCGCTGTGCTCGGCTCGGCCGCCGCCGCCGCGGCCCAGGAGCCCGACACCCTGCTCGGCGAGGTTGTCGTCACCGCCCAGAAGCGCACCGAGCGCCTGCAGGACGTGCCGGTTTCGGTGAACGTGGTCTCCGCCCAGGCGCTGGCCGACAGCCATGTCTCGGGCCTGCAGCAACTGCAGCAGCTGTCGCCGTCGCTGACCTTCACGCCCTCGGCGAACACCCGCGGCCAGGGCCTGTCGGTGCGCGGCCTCGGCACCCTCAACTTCTCGGACGGCGTGGAGCCGACCGTCTCGGTGGTGCTGGACGGCGTCGTCATCGGCCGCAGCGCCGGATCGTTCTTCGACTTCAACGACGTCGAACGGATCGAAGTGCTGCGCGGGCCCCAGGGCATGCTGTTCGGCAAGAACGCCGCGGCCGGGGTGATCAACATCGTCACCGCCCGCCCGAACCTCAGCGAGTTCGAGGCCGACGCCTCGATCAGCTACGCCACCTTCGACGAGGTCCGCGCCAAGGGCTCGGTCTCGCTGCCGATCAAGAGCGGCGAGCTGGCCGCCCGGATCTCCGGTTTCTACAATGAATCCGAAGGCATCATCACCAACCGGTTCGACGGCAAGAAGTACAATGGCCTGAATTCCTATGGCGTGCGCGGCAAGCTGGTCTGGAGCCCGGACGACAGCTTCGACCTCTTCGCCACGCTGGACTACACCCGCGCCGACCAGGACTGCTGCGTCAGCACGGTGCGCTCGATCCTGCCGACCACCCGCTATTTCGGCCCGACCGGCCCGACCCGCGCCTCGCTGTTCGCCGGCGTCGAGGTCGGCCCCTATAGCCGCGAGGCCAATTTCGACGGCAAGGCGTTCAACGACCAGAACACCTGGGGCGCCTCGGTCGAGATGAACAAGGAGTTCGAGCCCTTCACCCTGACCTCGATCACCGCCTATCGGGCGTTCGAGGTCGAGGACAACAACGACGCCGACGGCGGCCCGCTGACGATGCTGAACATCAACAGCGCCCACCAGAAGCAGAACCAGTTCAGCCAGGAACTGCGCATCACCTCGCCGGCCGGCCAGCGGCTGGAGTACGTGGCCGGCCTGTTCTATTTCGACCAGGACGTCTCCACGACGACGGAGATCCTCGGCAACTTCGGCCAGGTGCTGCCGGCCGGGCAGTACTTCCAGAACTTCATCGATCGGGCGATCAGCACCCGCAACTACGCGGTGTTCGGCCAGGCGACCTTCAACGTCACCGACCAGCTGCGGCTGATCGGCGGCCTGCGCTACACCAACGAAGAGCTGAAGGCCCGCTTCCTGCGCACTGTCCCGGCCGGCGCCCGGGCGGCGGTCCCGAGCCTCGGCGGTCCGCCCCTGGACGCCCCGCATCTGAACGCCAAGGACGACGACGTCTCCGGCAAGCTCGGCGTCCAGTACGAGGTCAGCGACGACGTCATGGCCTATGCGACCTACTCGCGCGGCTACAAGGGCCAGGCGATCAACCTGCTGAACAACCTCAGCGCCGCCACGGTCAATTCGGGCAAGTACGTCCTCGCCCCGGAAACGGTGAACAACTACGAGATCGGCCTGCGCACGACGCCGTTCGACCGCCGGATGATCTTCAACATCACGCTGTTCCAGACCGAGATCGAGAACTTCCAGGCCCAGACCTTCGACGCGAACACCACCACCTTCGCGCTCGCCAACGCCGGAGAGCTGCGCTCGCGCGGGGTGGAGCTGGAGACCCAGTACCGCCCGAACCAGGCGTTCCAGTTCTCGGCCAACGTCGCCTATGCCGACACCCGCATCGAGGACTTCGCTCCGGCCTGCTATCCCGGCCAGACCGCGGCGCTGGGCTGCGTCGGCGGCCGCCAGGAGGTCACCGGCAGCGCGCTGACCAACGCCCCGATGTGGTCCTACACCCTGGGCGCCAGCTACAACCGGCCGCTGGAATCGATCCCGTTCGACCTGACCGCCGACGTCTCCTACAGCTATCGCTCGTCGGTGTTCTTCACCTTCCGCGACCCGAACACGATCCAGCCCGGCTACGGCCTGCTGAACCTGAACGTCGGGCTGCAGAGCAATGACGGCCGCTACGGCGTCACCGTCTTCGCGCGCAACCTGCTGGACGAGCAGTTCTACTCCGGCATCGGCACCGGCTTCCTGGACACCAACGCCACCGGCGCGGGCTACACCCAGAGCCTGACCCAGGACGCGTTCCGCCGCGTCGGGATCGAGGCCAAGGTCCACTTCTGAGGATCGGCGGCGGCCCGCTCCGGCGGGTCGCATGCTCATAAGGAAAGGGCGCCGCGATCGCGGCGCCCTTTTTCGTATCTAGTGCTCGAAGTAGCGGGCGAAGCGGCAGACGAGGTCCGCCGACGTCCGCGGTCCGGAGCCGTATTTGCCCCACTCCTGGTCCCACAGGCGCTTCAGGCGCGCCAGCTCCTGCGGGTGACGCGCGGCTAGGTCGACCGACTCGGCGAAGTCGACGTCAGTGTTGTAGAGCTCCCAGCGGTCCTGCCCCTCGTCGCACTTGTGCAAGGCCACCGCCCGCCAGCCGCCGTCGGTGATCGCCCGATTGCCGCGCAACTCGAAGTACTGGATCGTGCGCGCCGGCGGGGCCTTCGGGTCGGCGAAGGTGGCGGCGAACGAGCGGCCGGCGACGGGCAGCTGGCGTTGGCCGTCGACGGTGTCGGCGAACTTGGCCCCGGCGACCGCCAGCAAGGTCGGGGCGATGTCGACCACGTCGGCGTACTGGCTGCGCACCGCCCCGCGGTCCTTGATCACCGCCGGCCAGGAGACGATCAGCGGCGTGCGCACGCCGCCCAGATGCGGCCAGAGCTTGTAGCGGCGGAACGGGGTCACCCCGGCCATCGCCCAGGGGCGCGGATACTCGGCCTGGGTCTTGACCGTGCCCAGCTCGTCCAGCCGCGCGCGCTGTTGTGCCGGCGTCAGGGTGTTGGGGCGATAGAGCCCGTCGAACGATCCGGTCTGCCCCGCCTCGGGCGCCGCGCCATTATCGGACAGCAGCACGACGATGGTGTTGCGGCTGAGACCGGAGGTCTCGAGATAGGCCAGCAGCCTGCCGATCTGCTCGTCGGCGTGCTGCATGAAGCCGGCATAGACCTCCATGTAGCGGGCATAGACCGCCCGCTCGTCCTCGCTGAGCTCAGCCCAGGGACGGTCGCCCTCGGCCGCAGGCGGCAGGACGGTGTCGGCCGGGATGATCCCCATGGCCTTCATGCGCTCGAACCGCTCGCGGCGGATTTCGTCCCAGCCCTTGTCGTAGACGCCCTTGTAAGCGTCGGCATAGCGGGCGGGGACCTGCAGCGGCGCGTGGGCGACCCCGAGCCCGAGGTTGAGGAAGAACGGCTGCTCCGGCGCCTTGCCCTGGTGCTCGCCGATCAGGGCGATCGACTTGTCCACCAGGTCGCTGGACAGGTGATAGTCGGCCGGCAGGGTGGGGTGGATGTAGCCGTTGTTCTCGACCAGGTCGGGCTTGTACTGGTCCGTCCAGCCGCGCGCGAAGCCGTAGAAGTAGTCGAAGCCCCGCTGCAGCGGCCAGGACTCGCGGCCCGCCGTCTCGCCCAGCTGGCTCATCGGGATCAGGTGCCACTTGCCCACCAGCCAGTTGGCGTAGCCCGCGGCCTTCAGCGCCTGGGCCATGTTCTGGGCGTTCTTCGGGACGTCGAAGGCGTCCTTCGGGAAGGCGCTCGGCATCACCGCGGCGACGTCCGGCACGTCCGGCATGTTGACCGTATGGCCGTTGCGGCCGGTGATCATCGCCGCCCGCGTGGTCGAGCAGACCGCCTTGGTGTCGAACCGGTTGTAGCGCAGCCCGCGCGCGGCCAGGGCGTCGATGTGCGGGGTGCGGATCTCGGCCCCGAAGCAGCCCAGATCCGAGAAGCCGACGTCGTCGAGCACGATGGTGATGATGTTCGGCCGCGCGCCCGGAGCCGGCTTGCGTGTCGCCGCAGCCGCGCCGCGCGCCAGGGCGGTCGAGGCCAACAGGGAGGTGAGCAGCACGCGGCGGTGGATCATGGCGGACTCCGAGGTTCCGCTCAGGTTTCGGCCCGCCCCGATATTATGTCAACTTCATAGTATCGTAATTCAGCGCGGCGCGGCCGGCGGCGACAGCAGGCTCTGGATCAGGGTGCGCAGTTCCTCGTCGCTGACCGGCCAGTTCAGCGAGTGGATGTTGCGCGCCACGCCGTTCAGTACGTTGAGGATCACCGCCGCCGGCAGGGCGGGCGGCGGGGTCATGCGCGCCAGCGCCTCGGCCAGCGCGCCGGTGTTGCGATTGCGCCGGGACTTGGTGCCCGCGGTCAATGGCACGCCGATCTCGCGGTTCACGCGCGCCTCGGTCTGCAGCGCCACCGAGCAAGCGCCGAGGTGGGAGTGGCTGTAGAGCTCGATAAGCTTGTGGGCGAAGGCCTCCAGGTCCGCCGCGGGCGCGCCGGTGTCCTTGAACTCGGCCTCGCTCCAGACCTCGAGGAACGCCTCCATCACGCAGGCGGTGGGGGTGTCCCAGCGGCGGTAGAAGGTCGCCTTGGTGACCCCGGCCTCAGCGCAGACGCGCTCGAGGGTCATGCCGGAATAGCCGTGCCGAGCCAGCACCAGGAGCGCGGCGGCCTTGATGCGTTCCTGCAGACCGCTGTCGCGCGGGCGGCCCCGTCCGCGGCGCGGCGGTTCGGCTGCCTTGGCCTCGGTCGGGCTCATGACCTTGGATGTCTCCCCGCGTCGAATCCGCGACCGGCGGACCCCGCCGGCGCTCGGACCTAGAGGCCCGGGCCGCCCTCGCCCGTCAACCCCCGCGTGCGACAAGTCCTTGGCCGCGCCGGGGATTTTCTGTACGAGCGGCGTGGCGTAGCGGCCTCTTTCGGGTTTCCGGCCGCCGCCTCTCCCCCGAGCCCGCATGCAGGAGACATCCCATGGCGTGGCTCGTCCTCGGCGTCGCCGTCGTGACCGAAATCATCTGGGCGCTGAGCCTGAAGTGGGCGGGCGTGCAGGCCACCTGGCAGGCGGCCGCCGTGCCGATCGCGCTGAGCTTCGTGAACATGGGCCTGCTGGCCTGGGCCATGCGCGGCCTGCCGGCGGGGACCGCCTATGCGGTGTGGACCGGCCTGGGCGCGGTCGGGGTCGGGATCTGCGGCGCGCTGCTGTTCGGCGAAAAGCTGTCGGGCGTGCAGATCGGCTTCATGGCGCTGATCGTGGTCGGGGTGGTCGGGACCAAGCTGGCCGCCTGAGCGACTTGCGCCCGCCGGCCATGCGCCTTCGCGGCTCGACATTGACTTGCGGCCGCGGCCGGGCCCATCACCTGGGCGATGTCCAAGACGGATAGAGCGCCGCGCCGCTGGTCGGACGCCACCCACGCCAGCCTGATCGAGGCGGGGATCGCCGCGTTCGGCGAGCACGGCTTCGAGGCCCTCAGCGAAGACGCCATCGCGCGGCGCGCTGGCCTGACCCGTGGGGCGATCCAGTACCAGTTCGGCGGTAAGCGCGGCCTGTTCGCCGCGGTGTTCCGGCACATCCTGGCCCAGACCGCCCGCGCCCTGTCCGATCAGACCATGGAGCGGGCCCATTCGGTCGCCGAACTGGGCGAGGGCGTCGGGGTCTTCATGGACCTGGCGCTGGACCCGAGCCGCGGGCGGCTGCTGTTCGTCGAGGCCCCGGTGGTGCTCGGCTGGGAGGACTGGCGCGCAGGCCTGCGCGAGGCCTTCGCGCCGTTGCTGCACCACGCGCTCGGCCACTGGGTGTCCGAAGGCCTGCTGAACGAGGCCGACGTCGCAGGCTATGCCGAAGTGTTGCTGGGCGCGGGCGTCCAGGCGGCGCTGGCCCAGAGCGCCGGCGACCCGGCCCCGCGCGCAGCCCTGGAAGCGATGATCGCGCGCCTGGCCGCCCGGCCCTGAAGTCCCTCGCGGTTGCGCACCGATGTTATTTCATGCACATTGCATGAAATAACAGGAGGAGACCAGGATGTCCCGCTTCGCCGTCATTGCGGCCGCCGTGCTCGGCGTGCTGTTCCCATTGCTTGAGACGCTGCGGCGCGGGTTCTCGGCCTGGCTGACTACGCCGGTGACGCTGCTGGAGGACTATGTGGCCGGCGGCCTGCTGCTGTGGGCCGCGGTGGTCCTCGCCCAGCGCCGGCCCAGCGGCTGGGTGGTGATGCTGGCCGCGGCGGCCTACACCACCGGCATGATGTCCTCGAGCTTCTGGAAGCAGCTGGAAGCGCAGCTGACCGGCGAGACCTGGGAGGCCAACCAGGGCCTGATCATCGGTTTCAAGCTGCTCCTCTGGGGCCTGCCGCTCATTCTGACAGTCCTTTCGGCGAACGTCGTCCTGCGCGAACGGCAGGCGCGATGAGCAAGGACATCTATCTGGTCGCCCACGGCGAGGCCCAGCACCACGTCCAGGGCCTCGTCGGCGGCTGGTACGACAGCGAACTGACCGAACTGGGCCATCGCCAGGCTCAGGCGATCGCCGAGCGACTCGCCGAGCGACTGGCCGGCGCGCCGTCCGTGGGGGTCTATGCCTCGGACCTGCGGCGCACCGCCCAGACCGCCGCGCCCATCGCCCGCGCCCTGGGCGTCGAGGCGGTCCATTGGCGCGACCTGCGCGAGCGCAGCTATGGCGAGGCCGGCGGCAAGCCCGACGCCTGGCTGGAGGCGCGTACGGTCGCAGCGCCGAAGGACGGAAACCGGCTCGACCACCGTGACGGCCTGGCCGAGGCCGAGACCAAGCGGGAGTTCGCGACCCGGATCTACCGCGCCATGGACGCCATCGCCGCCACCCCCTGCCCGGTCCAGGTGGTCGTCACCCATGGCTATGCGGTGACCTTCGCCATCGCCGCCTGGATCAGGATGCCGCTGGAGTCGGTCGGCTGGGTGAACTTCCGGTCGAGCTCTGGCGCGATCAGCCACCTGCGCGAGGACGACCGCTGGTTCAACCGCTACCTGATGAGCCTCAGCGACACCGACCACCTGGCCGGCGTCGGCTAGCCCACGTCGCGCGCCGGCTCCTGGGCGAGCGCGGCCTGGCGGGCGATGGCCAGGATCTCGTCGCCGCGCGCGCCGGGCCCGTAGACCCGCGCCAGCAGCAGGCCGCCGAGCATCGTGCTCCACGCCGCCACCGCCGCGTCGGACTTGCCGTCCGGCTCGCCCATCGACCTGGCGGTCCGCTCGAAGACGCCGTCCAGCCGCTCGGCCATCAGGGCGCGGACCTGCGGATCGTCGCAGCGCGCCACATCGGCGGCCAGCGAGGCGATAGGGCAGCCCTGCCCGATCCCGTCACGGTGCGCCCGGCTCAGATAGCGTGCGACCAGACTGCGAAAGCCGCCGCCGGCCCGCTGCTGGGCCGCCCGCTGGCTGGCGAAGGCGCCGTCCAGTGCGCGCCCGAGCGCGGCGAGCGTCAGCGCCGAACGTGACCGGAAGTGACCGTAGAAGCCGCCGCGGGTCAGGCTGGCCTGCTGCATCAGCGCATCGATGCTGAGATTGTCCAGGCCGCCGGCCCGGATCCGCGCGGCGGCCGCATCCAGGATACGCTCGCGGCTCTCGGCCTTCTCGGCTTGCGAATGTCCCATCGGCTTCGGACCTCACGACTGACCATCGCCAGAACTAGCACAATCTGCGCTGAAGCAATAGGAGGGCATGATTTTCCTTGGGAATCTGAATGATTGACTTCATGCAGATACATGTTGACCATCATGCAGATTACCGACTGGAAGATTTCGATGACCGCCGCCACCATTTTGGCCGAAGCTGCCGCCCACCCGTTCGACGAGGCCCTGGCCCTGCGGCCCGTCGGCGAGGGCGTCTATGAAGGGGTTCCCAGCCCGCGATACTGGAACATGGCCGGTCCATTCGGCGGGATCACCGCCGCCACCTTGCTGAAGGGCGTGCTCGACCACCCTGCCCTGCGCGGCCGGCCGCTGGCCCAGACCGTCAACTTCTGCGCCGCCATCACTCCCGACCCGTTCGTCCTGAAGGTGGTCCTGGAGCGCGATGGCAAGTCGACCCAGCATTGGAGCGCGCGTCTGGAACAGGCCGGCCAGATGGCGGCCAACGCCACCCTGGTCACCGGCCCCGAACGCGAAACCTGGGCGCACCAGCCGGCCCAGCCGCCGGAAGTCGGCGAAGCCTCCAGCGTGCCGGTGTTCGACACCGCCGCGGCGACCGCCTGGTTCGCGCAGTACGAGATGCGCTTCGAGCACGGCGCATTCGGGCAGGAACAGCCTTCGCAGACCGGCCTCACCCGCGCCTGGCTGCGCGACCGCCAGCCGCGGGCGCTGGACTACCTGGCGCTGGCCTCGATGGCCGACGCCTTCGCGCCGCGGGTGTTCCTGATGCGCGGCGTGCGCGCGCCGGCCGCGACGGTGAGCCTGTCGACCTATTTTCTGGCCGGGCAGGCCGAGCTGTCGGCGCAGGCCACGCGTCCGATCCTCGGCTCGGCGCAGCCGCGCGCCGCCAGCCAGGGCTTTCACGATCAGACGGTGGAGCTGTGGTCTGACGCCAAGTCGCTGCTTGCGGTCTCGCACCAGCTGGTGTGGTTCAAAGACTAGAACGACAAAGAACAAGACGGGGGTGTCATGGGGGGAATTCGACGCCGGCGGGCCCATCTGGGCGCCGCCGCGATGGCGCTGGGCTGGCTGCTGGCCGGCCAGGCCGCCGCGCAACCGGCAAAGGCCGAGGACGGAACGGCGACATTCCCGGCCGCCTTCTTCGCCCAGTACAATCCGGTGACCGCCGCCGACATGGTCGCCCGCACGCCCGGCTTCGAGCTGCGCGACGGCGATGACCGCCGGGGCTTCGGCGGCTCGGCCGGCAACCTGCTGATCAACGGCGAGCGCCCCAGCTCCAAAACCGCGGCCTCCGAGATCCTCAAGCGGATCCCGGCCAGCGACGTCGTGCGCGTCGAGGTGATGTCGGCGACCAACGCCTCGGCCGACGTCAGCGGCCAGACCCAGGTGGTCAACCTGGTCATCAACCAATCGGCGGCGCGCAAGCCCTCGACCACCTTCGTCGTCGGCCTGCGCCAGATTCAGTACTCCGAGCGGATCGGCTGGACGCTGCAGGCCTCGCGCTCGATGGCCCTATCGCCCACCGCGGACCTGTCGCTGGACGTCCAGGCGCCCAACACGCTTGGCCGCGGGGAGATCCGCGACCTGCTCTATAACGACGCCGGCGGCCTGACCGGCGCCCGCTACCAGATCGGCCAGTCGACCAATGTCAGCCTGCAGGGCTCAGCGCACCTGCGCTGGCGGCCCAACGGAGAGGACGTCGTCAACCTCAACGCCCAGTACGTGCCGACCTGGAACGGGACCGACACCGTCCAATACGAGGCCCTGGCCACGAGCGCCCTGCGCAGCAGCTTGGTCGGGCGCACCGAGTACGACGACAACTATACCGCCGAGGTCGGCGGGGACTGGGAACACCGCTTCTCGCCGGCGCTGTCGGTCAAGCTGATCGGGCTGATGTCGCAATCGAGCGTCGTCCAGCAGGACGTCTACGACATCTTCACCGCCCCCGCGGCGAACCTGATCCGCACCCAGGACCGCACGACCAGCGGCGGCGAGCGCATCGCTCGCGGGGTGGTGAAATGGAACGCGTTCTCCCGCCACGCCCTGGAGTTCGGCGGCGAAGGCGCCTTCAACTTCCGCGACACGACGCTCGACATCATCAACCAGCCGCACGGCGGGGCCCCGGTGCGCGTGCCCCTGCCTGTGGCCGACGCCCGGGTCGAGGAGGTGCGCGGCGAGCTGTTCGTCACCGACATGTGGTCGGCGTCCCCAAAGCTGACGATCGAGGGCGGCGTCAATGTCGAGTTCTCGCGTATTTCCCAGACCGGCGACCAGGAGCAGGAGCGCGAGTTCAACTTCGTCAAGCCGCGCCTGAACGCCACCTACGTGCTCACCCCCGACCACACCCTGCGCTTCAGCCTGGTGCGCGACGTCGCCCAGCTCGATTTCGCCGAGTTCAGCAGCACCATCGACTTCGTGAATTCCTCGACCATCCAGGGCAATCCGAACCTGGTTCCGGAAACGGCCTGGAAGTCCCGCGTCGAATGGGAGGGCCGCTTCGGCCAGCGCACCGCCGTCACCCTGGCGGCCTTCGCCGACGCGGTGCAGGACGTCCACGACCTGGTCGAGATCGGCGGCTTCGACGCCTACGGCAATATCGGCGACGGCACGCGGATCGGGGCCGAGGTCCGTGGGACCGTCCCGCTCGACAAGGCCGGCCTGCGCAACGCCGAGCTGCGCTTCAACGGCCTCTACCAGCAGACCCGCGTCACCGACCCGATCACCGGCCAGGAGCGTTCGTTCTCCGTGCCGCTGGAGCGCCAGGGCACGGCGTCCGGCGCGCCGGTGCTGAACGCCGGCAACAAGGACTGGGCCTATGTGGTCAATTTCCGCCAGAACCTGCCGACGATCTCCTCGGCCTGGGGCGTCGCCGTCGTGCAGTGGGCCGAGCGCGACGAGTACCGGCTGGCCGAGATCATCACCTATGTCCGCCCAGAGCCGCGCATTGACCTGTTCTTCGAGACCACGCTCATCAAGCCGGTGACTCTGAAGCTCTACGTCAACAACATCCTCTCCTCGTCCGAGGAGCGGACGCGGACCTACTTCCGCGGCTCGCGGGCCGGCGGTCAGATCGACCGGGTCGAGGAGCGGCTGTCCGACGGGGGCCCGGAAGGCTCGCGGGTCGTCGGCGTCCTCGTGTCGGGCCGGTTCTAGGCGGCCGCCCGAGTGTCCTTGAAGACCCTGCCGCCCTTCATGATCAGCTTGAAGTTGGTCTCCGGGTCGGCGACGAGCGCCAGGTTCGCGGTCGGGTCGCCAGCCACCAGGATCATGTCGGCGAACGCCCCCGGCTCGATCACCCCCAGCTTGCCGCGATAGGGGTTCATCGGGCCGGACATGGCGAGCAGTTCGCCGTTGCCGGCGGTCGCCATCCGCAGCGCCTCGGCGCCGCTGTGCCAGCGCGACAGGTGGCTCAGCAGCCGGCCCTGCAGGCGCGTGGTCTGCGGCGAAAACAGCAGGTCGCTGCCGAACGCGGTCTTCACGCCCAGGCGCTTGGCCAGACTGTAGACGGTGTCGGTGCCCTCAAGCACCTGCAGCAGGTTTATGCGGCTCTGGCCGGTGACAGGGGCGTTGTCCTCCTCGCTGACGAAGGGCTGGGTGCTCAGCCACACGCCCTTGTCGGCCATGATCCGTGCGGTCGCCTCGTCCATCAGGTGGCCATGCTCGATGCAGCGGGCGCCAGCGGAGATCCCCCGCTGGATCTGGGCGGGCGGATAGGCGTGGACGGCGACGTAGGTGCCGCGGTCGGCCGCCGCCTCGGTCCCCGCGCGGAACTCGGCCTCGCTGAAGGTGGCCATGTCCAGGGTCGTGCGCGGCGAAGACACGCCCCCGCCGCCGATCATCTTGATGTGCGAGGCGCCCTGGATCAGCTGTTCGCGCACCCGCAGCCGCACCTCGTCGGCGCTGTCGGCGATGTTCGCCGCGCCCGTCGATTCCACATAGCTGGGCACGCCCGGTTGCCGCGGCAGGTCGGACACCGGGCGCAGGTCGCCATGGCCGCCGGTGCTGGTGATCATCGCGCCGCAGGGATAGATCCGCGGGCCGACGGCCAGCCCCTCGTCGATCGCCTGCTTGAGGGCGAAGGCCGGCCCGCCCAGGTCGCGGACCGTGGTGAAGCCGCGCATCAGGGTGCGCTCGGCCTCGGCGCTGGCGGCCAGGAAGATATAGCCGATGTCGGCCGACATCAGCGCCATGACCGGCAGGCCCGCGAACATCGTATGCCAGTGGGCGTCGATCAGCCCGGGCATCAACGTGCCGCCGCCGCAGTCGATGAGTTGGGCGCCCTGCGGGGCGCTGGCGTCGCCGGTGGACACCTGCTTGATGCGGTCGCCCTCGACCAGCACCTGCATGCCGCC
Organism: Phenylobacterium sp. 58.2.17; assembly: GCF_026411515.1. NCBI lineage: Bacteria > Pseudomonadati > Pseudomonadota > Alphaproteobacteria > Caulobacterales > Caulobacteraceae > Phenylobacterium > Phenylobacterium sp. 58.2.17. The sequence continues at coordinate 145,254 of NZ_JAPMTQ010000003.1, forward strand.
GCGGGCGCGCAAGGACTTCCCGTCGAAGAGCTGGAAGTTGCGCAGCACGATCGGCAGCGCCGGCGGCTCCTGCGCCTTCGCCCGCCCCGCCAGTCCCAGCGCGGCGAACGAGCCCGTAGCGCCGGCCATGAAGCCGCGCCGCGAGAAATCCGTGGCGATGCGGCCAGCGGCCGCCCTCAGCTGCGGCTGACAGCAGGCGCATGACAGCGGCGGGGCCGGATCGGCTTGGCAGGTGAACATGGGCGTCTCCCGTTCCCCGCGTCCGGCCAGTCCGCTCGCGGCGTCCGGAAGAGGCAGGCAGAAGCGGCCCGCGCCGCAAACCCGGTCAAATCCCGAGATCGCGAACGCAAGACGCGCATGACCGGCGCCTTACGTGCGAGGCCTCAGACGCGGTGGAGCCGGACCGGCGCTCCGGCCGCGCGGGCGATCACCCCCTTGGCCTCCAGGTCGAGCTGGACGCACTTAAGCCACCAGCCGGCCTTGTCGCCGCCGGGGAACAGGTCCTGTGGCAGCAACGCGAGCAAGGCGGCCTTGGCCGCGGCGACCGTGAGGCCGGGCGCGGCGGCCGGGAGCACCGCCAGCAGGGCGGTCTTCATGGCCCCGTACTTGGCCGCGTCGACGCGCGTGGTTCGGCCGGGACTATTGGGGTTCTCGACCTCGACCTTGTCCGACATGCGCGTCTCCTCCCGTTGTCGATCAGCGCGCGGGCGCAGCGCCCGGATAGTGCACCTGCGCCCCCGGCCCCAGCGGCAGGTCCAGCAGCACCCAGCCGACGGTCATAGCGATGCCGGCGGCCATGAAGCACAGCGCATAGGGCAGCATCAGGGCCAGCAGCGAACCGACGCCCATGCCCCGGTCCCACCGCTGGCCGAAGGCCAGGATCAGCGGGAAGTAGCTCATCAGCGGGGTCATGATGTTGGTGTAGCTGTCGCCCATCCGGTAGGCCGCGGTGGTCATCTCCGGGCTGACGCCCAGCAGCATGAACATCGGCACCACCACCGGCGACAGCGCGCTCCACTTGGCCGAGGCCGAGCCGATGAACAGGTCCAGGAACGAGGACAGCAGCAGCACGCAGACCAGCAGCACCGCCGGCGGCAAGGCCATGGCCTGCAGCGCCTCGGCTCCGTTGATGGCCACGATCGGACCGATCCGCGACCAGTTGAACATCGCCACGAAGTGCGCGGCGAAGAACACGAAGACCAGGTAGGGCGCCATGGTGCGCACGCCGTGCTGCATCATCTGCACGACGTCGTCGGCCGACCGGACCGTGCCGACAGCGCGGCCGAAGGCGATGCCGCTCAACACGAACAGCAGGAAGAAGCCGGCGATCAGCGAGGCGTAGAGCGGCTGCAGCCGCGAGGGCCCGACGGCGTCCTGGTCGATGAACGGGGTGTAGCCCGGCCACAGCGCCAGGGCCGTGAAGGCGGCCACCACCGCCAGCGCCGCCAGTCCGGCCCAGCGCAGGCCCTTGCGCTCCTGCGCGGTCAGACCGGCCTTCTCGAGGTCGGCGCGCAGTTCCTCGTCGACGACGCCGTTCCAGACGCCCAGCCGCGGCTCCACCACCTTGTCGGTCAGGAACCAGATGATCGGGGTGAACAGCAGGACGATGGCGCAGATGTAGTACCAGTTGCCGAGCGGGTTCATCGTCCAGTCCGGCTGCACGATCCGGGCGGCCTCCTGGGTGAAGCTGAGCAGCAGGACGTCGATCTGGCCGGGGATCAGGTTGCCGGCGTAGCCGCCGGACACCGCCGCGAAGGCCGCCGCCAGGCCGGCCAGCGGATGGCGGCCGGCCACCGCGAAGGTGATCGCCGCCAGCGGGATGAACACCACGTAGGCCGCATCCGAAGCATGGTGCGAGACCATGCCGATCACCGCCACGATCGGGGTCAGCAGCGCCTTGTGGGCGTTGCCGAGCGAGGCGCGGATCAGAGCCGAGAACATGCCCGAGCGCTCGGCCACGGCCGCGCCCAGCATGATGGTCAGCACCAGGCCCAGCGGCGCGAAGCCGGCGAAGGTGCGCGGCATCTCGGCGAACAGGCGGGCGATGTTTTCCTGCGAGAACAGGCTGGCGGCGCGATAGGTCAGGACGCCATTGGCCAGCTCGGCGTGCTCGGGCGCCTTGGTCCCCGAATAGGGCAGCGAGGCCTGCCAGCCCATGGCCGCGCCCAGCGCCGACAGCAGCATCAGGGCGAAGATCAGATAGACGAAGATGATCGTCGGATCGGGCAGCAGATTGCCCGCGCGCTCGACGAACCCCAGGAAGCCGCGCTGGCGGTCGGGTCGGGTTTCGTCGGTCATCGAGGCTCCTGTGCAGCGCCGCTTGAAAGGGGCGACCTGTCTAGCCAAGCCTTTGAATGCCGACCATCAACTTCTATTTGACCAGGTGGGGCCGGCCCGCCGCCGCTATTCGGGCACGGGCGGCGGCGCCTGGCGATACCAGGCCAGCTGCTCGCTGGTGGCCAGCAGCCGCCCGTCGCGCGACCAGTAGCTGGAACGCTCGTCCGAGGCGCCGCCGCCGCCGACCCGTCCCTCGCACTCGATCAGGATGAAGTCGTCGCCCAGGGCGGCGATTTCCTCGACCGTGGCGTGCAGATAGGCGGTGAGCGACAGGGTCGTGGTCATCACCCGGTCGAGCGCGTACATCGCGCGCGGCGCGGAATTGTCCGTCACCATGGCCAGCAGGGCCTTGTCCCACACGCCGTTGCGCGGACGCACCCAGGCCAGGGAGCGGGAGTCCCCGCCCGGTGTGGGCGGAAAGCCGTCCAGGGTCCGCCGCTCGAAGGCGGAGGCGCCGAAGTGCAGCGGCCCAGCCGGATGGTCGGGGCTGGGCAGCTCGTCGGGCGACGGCGCAACCGGCAAGGCGGCGAACGCGAACGGCGGCGTCGGCGGGCGGCGCGCCATGGTGATCATGCCATGGACGCCGACCTCCTCGACGCCCCGGGGCCGGAGCTCGACCTCCCAGACCCCGATCGAGCCGCCCTGGCGCAGCCGGCGCGTGCGCACGTCGAGCTCGCCGGACGGCAGCCCCGCGGCGTAGGTCAGGGTCATGGACAGCACCTCGCCGCTCGCCTCGGGCTCTGCCTCCAGCACCCGGACGCAGAGGCCAAGCGCATAGCCGCCCCACAGACCGCCGCCGGGATTGCGCCACTCGGGCGCGGCGAAGGTGGTCCATCGCCCGGGCGCGGCTGGGCGCAGGGCGATGTCGTAGGCGGGGTTCGCGGAGGTCTCGGACATATCTGCGTTCTACCGGGCCGGCGCCGGCGCGCAAGCCGCAGGCGGCGCGGCGAGCGCAACCTGACGCGGCACATTCCCCGCCCCCTCCCCATCGGGACAGAGTCCCGCTATATGCGCGGCCATGAGCGCTCAGCCTGTGAAGACCCTCCGCGAAACCGCCGCCGAGTACGGCCTGAAGTCGGAAGAATACGACGTCATCCTGCAACGCCTGAACCGCGAGCCCAACGAGGTCGAGCTGGGCGTGTTCTCGGTGATGTGGAGCGAGCACTGCTCCTACAAGTCGAGCAAGAAGCACCTGGTGAAGTTCCCGACCACCGGCCCGCGGGTGATCTGCGGTCCGGGCGAGAACGCCGGGGTCATCGACATCGGCGACGGCCAGGCCTGCATCTTCAAGATGGAGAGCCACAACCACCCGTCCTACATCGAGCCCTATCAGGGCGCGGCGACCGGCGTCGGCGGCATCATGCGCGACGTCTTCACCATGGGCGCGCGGCCGATCGCGCTGCTCAACGCCCTGCGCTTCGGCGATCCCAGCCACCCGAAGACCAAGCGCCTGGTGTCGGGCGTGGTCAGCGGCATCGGCGGCTACGGCAACTGCGTGGGTGTGCCCACCGTCGCCGGCGAGACCAATTTCCACCGCGGCTATGACGGCAACATCCTGGTCAACGCCATGTGCGTGGGCCTGGCCGACGCCGACAAGATCTTCTACTCGGCCGCCCCGGCCGCCGGCTTCAGCGTCGTCTATTTCGGCTCGAAGACCGGCCGCGACGGCATCCATGGCGCGACCATGGCCTCGGCCGAATTCGACGACGCCTCGGACGAGAAGCGCCCGACCGTGCAGGTCGGCGACCCCTTCGCCGAAAAGCTGCTGATCGAAGCCACCCTCGAACTGATGGCCTCGGGCGCGGTCGCCGCCATCCAGGACATGGGCGCGGCGGGCCTGACCTCCTCGTCGGTCGAAATGGCCGGCAAGGGCGGCGTCGGCATCGAGCTGATCCTCGACGACGTGCCCCAGCGCGAAGAAGGCATGACCGCCTACGAAATGATGCTTTCGGAAAGCCAGGAGCGCATGCTGGCGGTCCTGAAACCGGGCCGCGAGCGCGACGGCCACGCCATCTTCGAGAAGTGGGGCCTGGACGCGGCGATCATCGGCGTGACCACCGACACCGGCCACCTGGTCCTGAAGCACAAGGGCGAGACCGTCTGCGACGTGCCGCTGGCGCCGCTGTTCGACGACGCCCCGCTCTATGACCGCCCGTGGGTCGCCTCGCCGCAGCTGCCGCGCCTGGCGCCTGCCGACGTCGCCGCCCCGACCGACTACGCGGACGCCGTGCTGAAGCTGATGAGCAGCCCGGACATGGCCTCCAAGCGCTGGCTGTGGGAGCAATACGACCGCCACGTGATGGCCGACACCCTCGAGGACTCGGCCACCGGCGCGGACGCCGGCATCGTGCGCGTGCACGGCACCAAGAAGGCGCTGGCCGTCACCTCCGACTGCACCCCGCGCTACGTCCTGGCCGACCCCTTCGAAGGCGGCAAGCAGGTCGTGGCCGAGGCCTGGCGCAACCTGACCGCCGTCGGCGCCGACCCAATCGCGATCACCGACAACCTGAACTTCGGCAATCCCGAGCGGCCCGAGATCATGGGCCAGATCGTGCGCGCCATCGAAGGCATGGCGGAGGCCTGCCGCGACCTCGACTTCCCGGTCGTGAGCGGCAATGTCAGCCTCTACAACGAGACCAACGGCGCGGCCATTCCGCCGACCCCGACCGTCGGCGCCGTCGGCCTGATCGCCGACTACGCCCACCGCGCCGACTTCGCCGGCATGAAGGACGGCGACGCGCTGGTGCTGCTCGGCGCCACCGCCGGCGAACTGGGCGCCTCGATGTACCTGCGCGAGGTGCTCGGCCAGGAAATCGGCGCCCCGCCGAGCGTTGACCTGGCCCTGGAGCGCAAGGTGGGCGACCTCGTGCGGAGCCTGATCCTCTCGGACCAGGTCACGGTCTGCCATGACCTGTCGGACGGCGGCCTGATCGCCGCCGCAGCCGAGATGGCCCTGGCCTCGAACACCGGCTGCACCCTGAAGGCCGCTACGTCGACCGCTCCGCACGCCTTCCTGTTCGGTGAGGACCAGGCCCGCTACCTGGTCGCCGTCAAGGACGCCGCCCCGATCCTCGCCGCGGCCCAGGCGGCCGGCGTCGAGGCCGCCGTGGTCGGCAAGGCCGGCGGCGCGGACCTGGCGGTCGAGGGCCTGTTCACCCTGCCGCTGGCCAAGCTCCGCGCCGAGCATGAGGGCTGGATGCCGGCCTATATGGGCGGCTGATGTCCAAGCTCCGCCGCCTCATCGACCTGCCCGGCGTCCGCGACCTGGAAGACAAGGCGCTGATGCAGCCGCGCTATGCCGACGCCGACGCGCGCTCGACGTACCCCGAGATCGACGAGGTCTCGCGCGCCCTGTTCGGCCTCACCCAGGATGAGGCCGACGACGTGACCCGACCGGAAGGCTGGGACCGGATCGAGCGCAAGCCCGTCCGCGACCAGGTCATCGCCTTCGAGGCCGAGGGCTGGGACGTCACCGACGATAGGCGCCGGCCGCTGCGGATGTTCGACCACTTCGCGCCGCAGCTCTGGCTGGCCCTGCGCGGCGTGGCCGGAGAGCTGCCGTTCCAGGCCGAGGCCGACCCCGACGAGGCGGTCTATTCGTCCCTCGCCGCCGACGCCGCCAAGTTCCGACGCGACCGGCGCTAGCTGATACGGGCGGCGGGGATGCATCCAGGGGGCGCGCTCGCACGTAGGTAGGGCATGAGCCGCCTCCTCGCCCTCGTTCCGCTCCTCCTGCTGACCGCCTGCGCCAGCGCCCCGACCCGCTCGGGATTCCTCTCGACCTATGACGGCCTGACGCCGCGGTCCGATACGGTCCGCGCCAAGGTCGAACAACGCCGCGACGAAGCGATCCTGGCCGATGTCCGCCGGGTGGCGATCGAACCCACTGTCCTGGTCGGCCCCGGGGGCTGGCTCACCCCGGGCGAGCGCGTGCTGCTGCAACGTGAGCTCGACGCGCAACTCTGCTTCGAGCTCTCCGAACGCTTCGAGATCGATCCCTCGGCGCCCAACAGGGTTCGCGTGGCGATCACCCGCGTCGATCCGACCGGACGCGCCGCCTCGGTCGCCTCGGCCGCGGCAGGGTTCTTCATTCCCGGACCGTTGGGACTGCGCGCGCCGGGAACGCTTGGGTCGCTGTCGGCGGAGGCGGAGATGCTGCAAGGCGAGCGGCAGGTCGTCGCCGTCAGCTGGAGCCGCACCGCCACCGCCATCGGTACGGACGATCCATCGCTGAGCCGCGTGGGCGACGCGCTGCAGTTCGCCGAACCATTCGCCGACGCGGTCGCCGCAGCCATGACGCCGCAGGGCCTCAAGTCCCGCCCGATCCCCAAGCCGGACCCGTGCGCTGAGTTCGGCGGCCGCTTCCGTCCCGAAGGCTGGGCGGCCAAGTTCGCGACGGGGCTCTATGTGCCGCAGATGAGCGGAGCCAAGGCCGAGGCAGCCGACGACGGCCGCTAGGCGCTGGCCTTGGCCAGCAGCTCCAGGGCCGCGGCCGCAAACGCTTCCATGTTCGCGGCGCGATCGCTTGAGCCGGTCTCGATGGTGGCCACGAACTCGACTGGCCCGGACACCGCCACGCAGGTGTGGCCCGCCGCGTCGCCATAAGGGTTGCCGGTCGGCCCGGCCGCGCCGGTCTCCGAAACGCCCCAGGTCGCGCCGAACCGCTCGCGCACGGTCCGGGCCAGCAGCAGGGCGTAGGGCTCGCTGGCCGAGCGCATGCCCTCCAGCGCCTCCTTCGGGATCTCCATCAGCATCACCCGCGCCTTGGGCGTGTAGACCACCCCGCCGCCCAGATAGTAGGCCGACGCGCCCGGGACACTGAGCAGCGCGGCGCTGATCAATCCGCCGGACGAGCTTTCGGCGACGGCGACCTTCTCCTTGCGCGCCTTCAGCTGCTCGCCGATCTGGGCGGCCTGAGCCATCAGAGCCTGCATTCGATTATTCCTCATCCAGTCGATAGGTGGTCCGCGCCACGTCGCGGAACAGCAGCGCCTTCTCGTCGGCGCTGGCGCCCGACGCCAGCCGCTTCAGCGCGTTCCACAAGGTCGCATAGTCGCAACTGACCCGGTCGACCGGAAAGTTGCTCTCGAACATCGCCCGCCGCGGCCCGAACAGCTCGATGCAGGTCTCGATATAGGGGCGCCAGGCGTCGGCCAGCTCGGCCGATGAAGGCAGGTTCGGGCGCTTGTGGAACTCGAAGCCGCAGATCGCCATGCCCAGCCCGCCCAGCTTGACCACGACGTTCCGGTGGGCGGCGACCTGCGCCATGTCGCGCTTCCAGCGGGCGAATTCCTCGTCCCGGCGGCCGGCATAGGGCCCGATGCCCAGCACCCCGCCGACGTGGTCCAGCACGATCGTCGTCTCCGGGAAGGCGCCGGCGAGGTCGGCCACCTCCGGCAGCTGCGGATGGAATTGCCAAGCCTCGAACGACAGGCCGTTGGGGGCCAGTTGGGCGAAGCCGCGCCGAAAATCCTCGTGCCCGTACAGCCCCTGCGGCGGGTTGGTATGGCCGTTGCGCACCTCGTCGCTGGGATCCCAGGCGCCGGTGTGCCTGATCCCGCGGAACCGGCCGCCGCCTGCGCGGATGTGGCCCGCCAGCGCCTCTCCGACATTCTCATGCGTCAGGTCTGCGAAGCCGACGATACCGGCGCAGGCCCGCACCGGGCCGTAGCGCCCGCTGGCCGACATCGCCGCGACGCCGTTGACGAACTCGGTTTCGCCCACCGGCGACATCAGCCGGCTGGTATCGGCGCTGTACATCGCCCCGCACTCGACGAAGACCGTGCTCTCGACGCGGTGACCCGATCCGAGGTCGGCCAGCAACTCGTCTAGGAGGTAGCGGCCGTTGGGGAAGTCCCAGAGGTGGTGGTGCGGATCACAGATCGGCAGGTCCGGTTCGATGATCTCCTCGGTCACGCCCTCTCCCCCGCTCGTTTTTCTTGGCTTCCGTACGCCGGCACGCTCATGATGCCCGCCAATTAGAACGACCGCCATTTTCTTCGGGAGGATTTTTATGGACGCCCAGTCTCAGTGGACCGGCCTCGACGCCGCGCGCCTGGAGCGCATCACCGACCACCTCGAGCGCAACTACATCGGCCCGCAGAAGATCATGGGCGCCCAGATCGCCGTCGCCCGGCGCGGCCAGGTCGCCTACCGCAAGTCCTTCGGGTCGATGGACCTGGAACGCAGCAAGCCGATGGCCGACGACGCCATCTTCCGCATCTATTCGATGACCAAGCCGATCACCTCGGTCGCGCTGATGATGCTCTATGAAAAGGGCTACTTCCAGCTCAACGACCCGGTCAGCCGCTACGTCCCCTCCTGGAAGGACCACCGCGTCTATGTCTCCGGCGAGGACGAGGCGATGGTCACCGAGCCGGCCCGCCGCCCGATCTCCTTCCGCGACGTACTCTCCCACTCCGCCGGCCTGACCTATGGCGGCGGCCTGCCCGGCGTCGGCATCCAGCACCCAGTCGACAAGCTCTATCGCGCGCTCAAGGTCAAAACCTTCGGCGGCGAGGACACCATGCAGGGCTTCCTCGACAAGCTCGGCCAGGTGCCGCTGGTCTATCATCCGGGCGAGCGCTGGATGTACTCGCTGGCCACCGACGTCTGCGGCGCCCTGGTCGAGGTGATCTCCGGCAAGCCGTTCGGCCAGTACCTGCAGGACGAGATCTTCGGCCCCCTCGGCATGAAGGACACCTCGTTCTCGGTCGCGCCCGAGAAGGCCGACCGCTTCTGCGCCAACTATCAGCGCGGCCCCGACAAGAAGCTGAAGCTGATCGACGACCCGGCGACCAGCGCCTTCGCCCGCCCGGCCGGCTTCGAATCCGGCGGCGGCGGCCTGACCGGCACCACCGACGACTATATGCGCTTCTGCGAGATGCTCCGCCGCGGCGGCGAACTGGACGGCGCGCGTATCCTGGGGCCTCGCACGCTGGAGATGATGCACATGAACCACCTGGCCGGCGGCCAGGACCTGTCGACCATCGCCCTGGGCAGCTTCTCGGAGACCGCCAACGACGGCGTCGGCTTCGGTCTGGGCTTCGCCTCCACCAAGGGCCAGGTCGAGACCGGCTCGCTCGGCGCCGGCGACTACTACTGGGGCGGCGCGGCCTCGACCATCTTCTGGGTCGACCCGAAGGAGGAGCTGTCGGTGGTGTTCATGACCCAGCTGATGCCGTCGGGGACCTTCAACTTCCGCGGCCAGCTCAAGAGCCTGATCTATTCGGCGATCGTCGACTGACGCCGAGGGGGCGTCGATGCACCTGCTGGTCGACATCGACGTCCCCGACCTGGCCCCTGCGGGCCGTGCGAACCCATATGCCAATCCAGCGGTTGTTAAGCTTTATATCGCACTAAAGATTCGCCGAGTGGAGTTCCCCCGATGCCCATGTCCATCGCTGACCTGGAAGCCAGCCTGAGAGAGGCGTTTCCGGACGCCGAGATCGCCATCGACGATCTGGCCGGCGACGGCGACCACTATCGCGCGCGCATCGTGTCGCCAGCCTTTGCAGGCCTGTCGCGGGTGAAGCAGCACCAGCTCGTCTACTCGGCCCTGAAAGGCAAGGTCGGCGGCGAACTGCACGCCCTGGCCCTCGAAACATCGGTCCCGGCCTAGGAGGAACCGCCCCTTGCGCTACCGTCCATTCGGCGCATCGGGGAAGGCGGTTTCCGCCGTCAGTCTGCTTTTGCGCGACGCGCCGAACATGGGCTCGCCCGCCGCCTGGCGCGGCCTGGTCATTTCGGCGATGGAAAGCGGGGTGAACAGCTTCGAGGCGACGGCCGGTTCCGACGTCCTGGCGCTGGGCCTCGGCGAGGCGCTCAGCGCCGTCGAGCGCCGGCTGATCTTCCTGGGCTGGCGCCTGCGGGGCAATCCCGCCGGCGCGGTGACCGCCCGGGACATCGCAGACAATGTCCGCGCCGCGCTCCAACGCACCCGCGCGGGCTATCTCGACCTGTTGATGCTGGACGAGACCGCGGCCGAGACCATGACCCCGGACGCGATCACCTACCTGAACGACCTGCGCAACGCGGGCGTCTGCCTGCAGATCGGCGTGGTCGGCGAGGGTCCGGTGATCGACAAGTGCATCGCCAACGACGCTTTCGACGTCCTGGCCACCAGCTTCAGCCTGATCTCAGACTGGCAGACCCGCCGCCGGATCCGCGATGCTTCGGCCGCCAACATGACGCTGATCGGCTGCGATCCCTTCCCCACCGGCCTTCAGTCCGGCCCCTCGGCGCGCGGCGAGATCGAGCGCCCGATGCGCCGCGGGCTGCTCGGCGGACGCCGGCCAGCGCCGAACCCGGTCTCCAGCATCTACGGCTTCCTCAACGACACGCCGGGCTGGTCCTCCGAGGAGCTCTGCCTGGCCTTCGCCCTGACCGAGCCGGCCTTCGCGACCATTCAGTTGGAAGCCGGGCGCGCCGACATGATCGAACGCATGGCCGCGGTCACCGACAAGGACATGCCGACCGGCGTCGCCGCCCAGATCGAAATGGCGCGGTTCGGCCAGATCGCCGCAGAGCGCCGAGCCTGACGACGCGGCCGCTTGACCCCGGCGCTCCGGCTCCCTAGCTCTGGGACGAATTCTTCGCCTCAAAGGCTCAAGTCATGACCGACTCCACGACCGCCAATCCCGTCCACGACTTCATCGCCAAGGCGGTGGCCGACCATCCGGTGGTGCTGTTCATGAAGGGCGTGCCCGAAGAGCCGCGCTGCGGCTTTTCCTCGGTGGTGGTGCAGATCCTCGATCACCTGGGCGCCGACTTCGTGGGCGTCGACGTCCTGCAGAGCGAGCACCTGCGCGAAGGCATCAAGACCTTCACCGACTGGCCGACCATTCCGCAGCTCTATGTGAAGGGCGAGTTCGTGGGCGGCGCCGACATTATCCGCGAGATGTTCCAGTCCGGCGAACTGAAGACCCTGCTGGTCGAACAGGGCGTCCTGGCGGCGTGAGCCGCCTGCTCGAACCGCCGCCCGGCCGCCAGGTCTTCACGCTGCAGTTCACGCCGGCGGCGTCGGACATCGACGCCAACGGCCACGTCAACAACGTGGTCTATGTGCGCTGGATCCAGGACATGGCGACGTCGCACTGGGAGTCGCGCCAGCCGGCCGACGATCAAGCCCGCTGGGCCTGGATCGTGCTGCGCCACGAGATCGACTATCGCCGCGCGCTGATGCCCGGAGAAACGGCGACCGGCCGCACCTGGGTGGCGGCGACCGCCGAGGGGCCGCGCTTCGACCGCTTCGTGCGGATCGACGGGCCCGACGGCGCCATGTGCGCGCAGGCGCGCACCGAATGGTGCATGATCGACGCGGCCTCGGGACGCCCAAAGCGCGTCACCCCCGACATCGTGGAACGCTTCATCTGAAACACGGCCGGGAGGGACCTGCCTTGCGTCGGACGACCGAGATCCTCCCCCTTCGCTGCGGCACCCTCCGCGCCCCGGGCAAGATGCTGGAACGCGGCGCCCAGGGCGACTTCACCCTGCCCGTCTACGCCTTCCTGATTATCCACGCTTCGGGCCGGGCCGCCGTCTTCGACGCGGGCCTGGCGCCCAGCGATCATGGCCAGGTGTCGTTCGAGGCCTTCCACAACGAACTGCCCGCCGGCCACGACGTCGCCGCGCGGGTCGCCGCCGCCGGGATAGAGCCTGGCCGCATCGAGGCGCTGGTGCTCTCGCACACCCACTACGACCACGTCGGCGGCGCACCTCTGCTGCCCAACGCCCGGGTGCTCGTCCACCGCCGCGAGGAGTTGCGCACGCTGGATGCGGCCCACGACATGCTGCTGGTCGACGAAACCCACGACGTCTTTGGCGACGGTTCGGTGCAGGTCTTCGCCACGCCGGGCCACACCTGCGGCCACCAGTCGTTGCGCGTGTTCCGCGAGGGCGGAGCCGACGTGCTGGCCGGCGACGCCTGCTACTTCTGCCGCTCGCTCGACCACGAGGAGGTCGACCAGCCCTTCCCGTTCGACAAGGCCCAGTACGTGGCGACCAAGCGCCGTCTGGCGGCGATGCGCGCGCGGGGCGACTTCGTTGTCCCCGGCCACGACGAGAGGTTCCTTGACCAGATTCCGCCGGGCAGCGCCGTGCGAGCGACCGCGCTCAGTCGCCTCTAGACGCCAGGCCCCGTCCAGGCGGTCACCGGGTTGAGCAGGAACACCGTCGCACGCGGCTCCAGGCCAAGTTCGGCCCAGGTGAAGCGCAGCTCGGTCTTGCCCATGGCGAAGGAGCGGCATTGGTCCAGGCGCTTGCGCGCGAACGACACGGTCGGCGCCATCCCCTTGCGGTCGACATAGAAGACGAAGTCATCCTTGCGGGTGCAACCGTTCGAGGCGACCTGGATCGCCAGGGCGTCGCGCCCGGCGACCGCGGCGTAGAGCGCCTCCAGCTCCGGATGGGTGGCGGCGGAAGGGGCGACCACCGCCGGCGCGGTGGCGCAGCTGCTCAGCAGGCCCAGGCCGGCCAGAAGCACAACGCGACGATTCATCAGCGGACTCGGCCACAGATCGACCAAAAGCAAAAGGCCCCGGATCGCTCCGGGGCCTTCGCAATTTCGATCTGGTCTTCGGCGCCGATTAGGACGCGTAGAATTCGATAACCAGGTTCGGCTCCATCTTCACCGGGTACGGGACCTCGGAGAATTCCGGAACGCGGACGAACTTGGCGGTCATCGCCTTCGGATCGACCTCGATGTAGTCGGGGGTGTCACGCTCGCCCGACTGCAGGGCTTCCAGCACCAGGGCCATGTTGCGCGAACGCTCGCGCACGGTGACCACGTCGCCGACCTTCACGCGGTACGAGGCGATGTTGACGCGCTTGCCGTTCACCTGGACGTGGCCATGGTTCACGAATTGACGGGCCGCGAACACGGTCGGCACGAACTTCGCGCGGTAGACGACGGCGTCCAGACGGGCTTCCAGCAGGCCGATCAGGTTTTCCGAGGTGTTGCCCTTGCGGCGGGCGGCTTCCTCGTAGGTGCGCGAGAACTGCTTCTCGGTCAGGTTGCCGTAGTAGCCCTTCAGCTTTTGCTTGGCGCGCAGCTGCAGGCCGAAATCCGAAACCTTGGACTTGCGGCGCTGGCCGTGCTGGCCGGGGCCGTAGGCGCGCGAGTTGATCGGCGACTTCGGACGACCCCAGATGTTTTCGCCCATCCGGCGGTCGATTTTGTACTTGGCGCTATGGCGCTTCGACATACTCGTCTCTTTCTGTTCGACCCAGGCCGGCGTCCCCGCAAGTGGGAACGCGATCTCAACGGCGGCGTCAGGTCACCCGTCATAGATCGCAGACCGCCAGACATGGTCCGGCGGCGCGAAGGGGCGGTGTATGACGTCCGCAGGCCGAAGAGTCAATCTCGGCAGGGGTTACTTGCAGCGCGCCTTGCCCAGCAGGTCGACGCGGCAACTGGTCTTGTTCCCACGGTCGTCGCTGACCACGGTGTTGCCCAGCACGTCGCGCCGGACGCTGGTGCGGTTGCCGTCGCTGTCCTCGATGATGCGGTTGCCCAGCGCGTCTCGGCGGACCGAGACCTGATTGCCGTACTCATCGACCCAGGTCGCCTTGCCCAGCACGTCCTTGGTGCCGACGACCGAGTTGCCGTAGATGTCGTAGCAGGTGACCCGGCCGACGTCGTCGCGGCACATGACCTGGGCTGCCGCAGGCGTCGCCATCGCGGTCAGGGCGGCGAGGGTCAGGACGAGTTTCTTCACGGCGCACCTCAAGCGTTACCTTGGACCACCCTAGCGCGAAACCGCTGCGCTCGCCAGAATGCTCGCCTTCAGCGCCCGGTACGGACCGCCAGCCGACCTGCGGCCTCCTGCGCCTCGCGCCACCATCGCCGGACCAGTTCGCCTGCGTCGCCGGGCTGGGCCAGACGCACGCCCTGCCCGGCCCACAGCGAGATCATATCCTCGTCGCCGGCCTTGGCGGCGGCGGCCCGCAATGGCTGAGTCAGGCGGTTCTGCACCGGATAGGCCGGCATCTCGTCCTGCACCGCGCGCAGCTCGCGCATGAACCGGTTCTCGACGCCGCGCGCATAGCGGCCGGTGAACGCGCGGGTCAGGCGGGTGGCCTCGTCCCCGGCGGTCTCGATCGCCCGCCTCCAGGGCGCGCTGACGCCGGTCTGGTCGGCGAGCAGGAAGGCGGTCCCCATCTGGACGGCGCTCGCCCCCAGCGCCAGGGCCGCGGCGACGCCGCGCCCGTTCATGATCCCGCCCGCGGCGATCACCGGCAGGTCGACCGCCTCGAGGATCAGCGCGGTCAGCGGCAGCGTGCCGACCAGGCTCGCCTCCGGCTCGGCGAGGAAGTGGCCCCGATGGCCGCCGGCCTCGAAGCCCTGGGCGCAGACGCCGTCGGCGCCGACCGCCGCCCAGGCCCGCGCCTCGGCGACGGTGGTGGCCGTGCCGACGACCAGCGTCCCGGCGCAATGCAGGGCCTCCACCTGACCGGAGGTGAGGATGCCGAAGGTGAACGAGGCGACCGGCGGCGCGGCGCGGGTCAGGGCGGCCAGCTGCGCCTCGAAATCCGGCGCGAAGCTGTTGGGATGCGCGGGAAGCGCCTCGCCGAGTTCGGCGTACCAGGGCGCCAGTCTGGCGAGCGCGGCCTCGACGACGGCGCCCTCCGGCTCGGCCCGCGGCGCCATCAGCAGGTTCACCGCGAACGGCGCGGCGACGGCCGCGCGCAGACGCGCCACTTCCGGCTCGATCTGGTCAGGAGCGAGCGCGCCGCCGGCCAGCGAGCCCATGCCGCCGGCGCGTGAAACCGCCAGCGCCATTTCGGGAGGCGATGCGCCAACCATCGGAGCCTGGAGAATCGGGATCGCCAGACGGTCCAGCAGGTCGCGCAACGCCATCAGCCTTCTCCTTCGGCCTTCCTGCGGGCCAGTTTCTCGAGCGAGCGCCCGCGCCCTTTCGACAACGCCGTGACCACGCCGCGGAAGGTCCGCACCTCCTGGTCGGAGAACCGCGCCCGTCCGAGCGCCGAGCGCAGGTTCTGCATCATCGACGGCTTCTTTTCCGGCGGGTGAAAGAAGCCGGCGGCGTCCAGCTCGCGCTCGAAGTGCTCGTAGAGGCCGAGCATCGCCGCGGCGTCGGCCGGGGGAGGTCCTTCCCGGAAGATCGGCGGCGCCCCCGACTCGACGGTCATGCGCCACTCATAGGCGTTGATCGCGACGGCCTGGGCCAGGTTGAGCGAGCGGAAGCGCGGATCGATCGGCAGGGTGACGACCGCCTGGCAGAGCGCGATGTCGGCGGTCTCCAGCCCGGCGCGCTCGCCGCCGAACAGCAGGCCCGTGGCGCGGCCCTCGGCCACCTCATGCGCCAGATTCGCCGCCGCCTCACGCGGGCCGATGACCGGCAGCTGCAGTTCGCGCGGACGGGCGGTCGTGGCGTAGACCAGATGCAGGTCGGCGATCGCCGCCTCGACGCTGTCATAGACCCGCGCCGCGTTCAGCGGCCATTCGGCGCCCGAGGCCGCGGCCCAGGCGCGCTCCTGCGGCCAGCCATCGCGCGGATTGACCAGGCGCAGGTCGGCCAGGCCGAAATTGGCCATCACGCGGGCGACGGCGCCGATGTTCTGCGCCAGTTGCGGCACGTTGAGGATGATGCAGGGCGGGGCGGCGGATTCCATGCCGCGTTTTGGGATGCGCACGGCGCAGAATGCAAGCGCCGCCTGTCCGATCACGTCCATCCCCGGTCAATACGGGGCGACCCGCTCTTTGCGTCAGGGCCGGGGCCTAGTATACGGCCCTTACCCTATCTACCCTATCCCAGCCGTTACGTCCCCGGAGCGTCCTGCCCTCATGGCCAAGATCAAAGTCGCGAACCCCGTCGTAGACATCGACGGGGACGAGATGACCCGCATCATCTGGAAGTGGATCAAGGACAAGCTGATCTTTCCGCATCTGGACATTGATCTGGACTACTACGACCTGGGGATCGAGCACCGCGACGCCACCGACGACAAGGTCACCGTCGACGCCGCCGAAGCAATCAAGCGCCACGGCGTGGGCGTGAAGTGCGCCACCATCACCCCGGACGAAGCGCGGGTCGAAGAGTTCGGCCTGAAGAAGATGTGGAAGTCGCCGAACGGCACCATCCGCAACATCCTCGGCGGCGTGGTCTTCCGCGAGCCGATCATCTGCAAGAACGTCCCGCGGCTGATCCCGGGCTGGACCCAGCCGATCATCGTCGGCCGCCATGCCTTCGGCGACCAGTACAAGGCCACCGACTTCCGCGTGCCCGGCAAGGGCCGCCTGACCATCAAGTGGGAAGGCGAGAACGGCGACACCATCGAGCATGAAGTGTTCGAGTTCCCGGGCGGCGGCGTCGCCATGGGCATGTACAACCTCGACGACTCGATCCGCGAATTCGCGCACGCCTGCCTGAACTACGGCCTGCAGCGGAAGTACCCGGTCTACCTGTCGACCAAGAACACGATCCTCAAGGCCTATGACGGCCGCTTCAAGGACATCTTCGCCGAGGTCTACGAGGCCGAGTACGCTGCGAAGTTCAAGGAAGCCGGCATCGTCTACGAACACCGCCTGATCGACGACATGGTCGCCTCGGCGCTGAAGTGGTCCGGCGGCTTCGTCTGGGCCTGCAAGAACTACGACGGCGACGTGCAGTCCGACCAGGTCGCCCAGGGCTTCGGCTCGCTGGGCCTGATGACCTCGGTGCTGATCACCCCGGACGGCAAGATCATGGAATCGGAAGCCGCCCACGGCACCGTGACCCGCCACTTCCGCCAGCACCAGCGCGGCGAGTCGACCTCGACCAACTCGATCGCCTCGATCTTCGCCTGGACCCAAGGCCTGAAGCACCGCGCCAAGCTCGACGGCAACGCCGAGCTGACCCACTTCGCCGACACCCTGGAGAAGGTCTGCGTCGACACCGTCGAAGCCGGCTCGATGACCAAGGACCTGGCGCTGCTGGTCGGCGACACGCAAGGCTGGCTGACCACCGAGGGCTTCATCGACAAGGTCGCGGCCAATCTGGAAGCGGCCCTGGCGAAGACTCCCGCCTAGGGCCATGAACGACCGCGCGAGAGAGGACTGGAGCCTCCCCCGCGCGGTCTTCCGCTTGATCGTCGCACTGATCGTGGGAACGGCGCTGGTCTTCGCGACCGCGCCGTTCTTTGCGTTTCGGGCCATGAAGGCCGCCGCCCGCGACGGGGACGGCCACGGGCTGGCCCAGTTGGTCGACTACCCCGCAGTGCGCCAGGGGCTGCGCCCGCAGGTCGCGGCGAAAGTCGTCCCCGCGCCTGCGCCGCCGGACGTGTGGTCCGATCCGATCGGCGCGATGAAGCGGGCCATCGAGCCGATCGTTCCGCCGCCGCAGCTGGAGCCCTATCTCACCGCCCCCGGGCTCTACGCCCTGTCGCGCGGCTACGCGCCGGGTGCGGCGCCGCCCGACGCCCCGGCCCTGAACTTGCCCCAGCTGCGCTACTGGGATCCGAACCGCGCCCGCTTCCTGGTGCTCGCCAAGGGCGTGAAGTCCGCCGACCAGGGGGTGGTCTTCACCTTCGAGCGCCGCGACCTGTTCGCCTGGAAGCTCGTCCAGATCCGGCTGCCGGCCAAAGCGGCCCAGTGAAGCCGAGCATGGGCGGCCTGAGCGCAGCGTAGTCGGTCGCGGCCCGCCAAACGTTCTTGTTATGTTCGCCTCGCGGCGATAGGGTCCCGTCCTGGACAAGGGAGACGGACGAGATGATCGGCTATGTCACGATCGGGGCGCTGAACGTCGAGGACGCGATGCCGTTCTACGACGCTGTGCTGGGCGCCATCGGCTATGAGCGGCAGTTCTTCGACAGCGGATGGGCCGGTTACGGTCTCAAGGGCCAGGAAGCCAACACCTTCATCTGTCCGCCCTTCGACGGCCAGCCGGCCCGCGGCGGCAACGGAATCATGATTGCGTTCCGAGGCCCGAGCAAGGAAGCGGTCGACGCCGCCCACGCCGCCGCCCTGGCCCACGGCGGGACGGACGAAGGCGCGCCAGGCCCGCGCCCGGCGGACTCCACCAACTTCTACGGAGCCTATGTCCGCGACGCGACGGGCAACAAGATCGCTATCTTCGCGCGGCCCTAGATCCAAGGCGCTCGCGGGCCCTGGTAGAAACGAAAAAGGCCGGGGTTTCCCCCGGCCTTTCTGCTGACTGATCGTCGGATCAGGCCGCGACGAGCGTCTCACGACGACGACGGATGGCCACGCCGGCCAGGCCGAAGCCGGTGATCATCATCGCCCAGGTCGCCGGTTCCGGCACCGCCGACGGCAGGTCGATGAGCTTGAAGTTGCCCGACACCACCGCGCCGTATTGCTGGCCCGGGTTGGTCTTCGGGTTCCAGGCGTAGTCGCCCCAGTTGAAGTAGGTGTCGTTCAGCGACACTTCCAGCTTGCCGCCGTTGCCGAAGGTGTAGGTCGCCGGGCCGTCCCACTCGACCTTGCCGCCTTCGCGGAAGAAGCCCCAGACGCCGAAGGTTTCGCCGCCGATCGGGCCGCCGGCCCACGGGCCGGCCGGGGCGGTGAACTGCAGCTGCACGAAGATCGCGCTGCTCGCCAGATCGTCCCAGCCGATGTCCGATTCGTTGGTCCAGATCGAGAACAGGCCGACCGGGGCGCTGGTCACGCCGACTTCCAGCGGCAGGCTGAAGCTGTTGAAGTTACCCGTCTCGACCACCAGGCCCGGATCGGCGTGGTTGGCGTTGACGTTGTTGACGGTGCCGGAGAAGACGGTCGCGGCCTCGGCGGCCGGAACCGCGGCAAAGCTGAGCGCCAGCGCGGCGGCCGCGGCGGGCAGATACTTGAACATGAAACCCATCCTTACGTTAATCCTGCGCCTCGCGAGGCGCCCCTCTGGATGGTGAACTAGAGCTTAATGCAATTTCTGGCAACGCCACTCGCCTCACGCGGGTATGTAAATTTTACAATTCGCCGAGCGGCGTTCGAGATTTTACAGATCGCGGTTAACGGGCGTGCGCCCCAAACGAAAAAGGGGGCGCCCAGCGCCCCCTCCACGTCTCGATCAGCGCCGAATCAGGCGCCGAGCAGGGCCTTGATCGCGGCCAGGCCTTCGCCCGCCTTGGCGCCGTCCGGGGCGCCGCCCTGGGCGAAGTCGGGACGCCCGCCGGCCCCCTGCCCGCCCATCGCCTGCACCGCAGCCTTGGCCAGTTCGACGGCGTTGAACTTGCCGGCCGCCGCCCCGGTGACCGCCACGGTCACCGCCGCCTTGCCATCTGCCGATCCGACCAACGCGATGACGCCGTCCGGCAGCTGCTTCTTGAACTCTTCGGCGATGGGACGCAGGTCCTTGCCGCCGACGCCGTCCATGACGCGGGCGATCACCTGCACGCCGCCGATTTCCTCGGGGCCCGCAGCGGCCCCGCCGCCGCCCCCGCCCATGGCGAGCTGGCGCTTGGCCTCGGCCAGCTCTTTTTCCAGCTTGCGACGCTGGGTTTCGAGCGCCTCGACCCGGGCCGCGACCTCGGCCACCGGGACCTTGAACTGATCGGCCAGCGCCTTGGCGACGCCGGCCTGCTCGGTCAGCCAACGGCGCGCGGCCTCGCCGGTCAGCGCCTCGATCCGGCGCACGCCAGCGGCCACGCCGCTCTCCGACACGATCTTGAACAGGGCGATATCGCCGGTGCGCGCCACATGAGTGCCGCCGCACAGTTCCACAGAGTAGTTCCCATCCCCGGCCAGGGCGCGGCCCAGGGTCAGCACCCGCACCGAGTCGCCGTACTTCTCGCCGAACAGCGCCATGGCGCCGGCCTCGATCGCCTTTTCGGGCGCCATCACCTGCGTCTCGGCCGGCAGGTTCTGGCGGACGATCGCGTTGACCTCGGCCTCGATGCGCTCGATCTCGTCAGCCGTCACCGGGCCGCCGTGGCTGAAGTCGAAGCGGATGCGCTCGCCGTCGACCATCTGGCCCTTCTGCGACACATGCGGGCCGAGCACGTTGCGCAGCGCCGCATGCAGCAGGTGGGTGGCCGAGTGGTTGGCGCGGGTCGCCGTGCGCAGGTCCGGATCGACCGCCAGGCGCGCCTCGGCGCCGGGCTCCAGGTCGCCCTGCAGGATCTCGATCTCGTGGACGAAGAGGTCGCCGGCCTGCTTCTGGGTGTCGAGCACCCGGGCCTTGCCGCCGTCCCACTCGATCTCGCCGACATCGCCGGCCTGACCGCCGCTCTCGGCGTAGAACGGGGTGCGGTCGAACACGGCCAGCACGGTTTCCCCGCTCTTGGCGGATTCGACTTCGGCGCCGCCGGCGACCAGGGCCAGCAGCCTGCCGGTCGCCTCGGTGGTGTCGTAGCCGAGGAACTCGGTCGCGCCGAGCCGCTCGCGGATCGCGAACCATTCGGCGCCCTGGGCCGATTGGCCCGAACCGGTCCAGGCCTCGCGCGCCTGCTCGCGCTGACGCTTCATGGCGTCCTCGAAGCCGGACAGGTCGACGCTGATGCCCTTGTTGCGGACCGCGTCCTGGGTCAGGTCGAGCGGGAAACCGTAGGTGTCGTAGAGCTTGAAGGCGGTCTCGCCTGACAGCATGTCGCCGGCGTTCATGCCGGCCGTGGCCTCGTCCAGCAGCGCCATGCCGCGACCGAGGGTGCGGCGGAACCGCTCCTCCTCCTGGCGCAGGGTCTCGACGATCACCGGCTCGGCGCGGCGCAGCTCAGGGTAGGCCTCGCCCATCTCGGCGACCAGCACCGGCGCCAGGCGGTGCATCAACGGCTCCTCGGCGCCCAGCAGATGCGCGTGGCGCATGGCGCGGCGCATGATGCGGCGCAGGACATAGCCGCGGCCTTCGTTCGACGGCGACACGCCGTCGGCGATCAGGAAGCTGGTCGACCGCAGGTGGTCGGCGATCACGCGGTGCGAGGGCCCGTTGGTCCCGTCGCCGACCAGTTGCTTGGAGGCCGCGATCAGCGTGCGGAACAGGTCGACGTCATAGTTGTCGTGCACGCCCTGCAGCACCGCAGCGATGCGCTCGAGGCCCATGCCGGTGTCGATCTGCGGCTTGGGCAGGTCGATGCGCCGCCCGTCGGCGAACTGCTCGAACTGCATGAAGACGAGGTTCCAGATCTCAACGAACCGGTCGCCGTCTTCGTCCGGGCTGCCGGGAGGACCGCCCGGTATGTGCGCGCCGTGGTCGTAGAAGATCTCCGAGCACGGACCGCAGGGGCCGGTGTCGCCCATCGACCAGAAATTGTCGTTGGTGGCGATGCGGATGATCTTCTCGTCCGGCAGGCCAGCGATCTTCTTCCAGAGCTCAGCCGCCTCGTCGTCGGTATGATAGACGGTGACGCACAGCTTCTCGGCCGGAATCTTGAATTCCTTGGTCAGCAACGTCCAGGCGTGCTCGATCGCGCCGGCCTTGAAGTAGTCGCCGAACGAGAAGTTCCCCAGCATCTCGAAGAAGGTGTGGTGGCGCGCGGTGTAGCCGACATTGTCCAGGTCGTTGTGCTTGCCGCCGGCGCGGACCGACTTCTGAGACGAGGCCGCCCGCGGGCCGGGCGGGGTTTCGGCGCCGGTGAAGTAGTTTTTGAACGGCACCATGCCCGCATTGACGAACAGCAAGGTGGGGTCGTTCTGCGGAACGAGCGGGGCCGACGGAATGATCAGGTGATCATTCTTCTCGAAGTAGCCCAGGAACGCAGCTCTGATTTCGTTGAGGCTCGGCATGGCTCGTCGGACGTTGAAGCGAAAAAATAGATAAGGGCTCGCGCACCGTTGCGCCGCCCCGCGCGCGACCGTTTACGGATTTTGTCGACACCCGCAAAGGAAAAGGACGCTTGAACGGCGTGCGTCCAAGCGTCCTTGCGCATCTTCTGAAGCGGCCGCGCGGGGGCTCAGCCGGCTCGGGCGGGTCGGACGTCGGGTTGGAGGCGTCCGGTTCCGAGCGGCCGTGGCGACCGCTTCGGCGATGCGGATCCTAGTCCTCGGCGTCCTCGTCGCCGGTCGGACCGACCAGCAGCTCTTCCTCGATCACTTCCTTCGCGCCGCGAACCTGACGTTCGATCTGCTGGGCGATGTCCGGATTGTTCTTGAGGAATTCCCGAGCATTGTCGCGGCCTTGGCCGATCCGGGTCGAGTTCCAGGAGAACCACGAACCCGACTTCTCGATGACGCCGGCCTTGACCCCCAGGTCGATGATCTCGCCGAGTTTGGAGATGCCTTCGCCGTACATGATGTCGAACTCGACCTCGCGGAACGGCGGGGCCACCTTGTTCTTCACGACCTTCACGCGGACGTTGTTGCCGAGGATCTCGTCGCGCACCTTCACCGAGCCGGTGCGGCGGATGTCGAGGCGCACCGAGGCGTAGAACTTCAGCGCGTTGCCGCCGGTGGTGGTCTCCGGGCTGCCGTACATCACCCCTATCTTGTGGCGGATCTGGTTGATGAAGATGACCAGGGTCTTGGACTTGGAAATCGACCCGGTCAGCTTGCGCAGCGCCTGGCTCATCAGGCGCGCCTGCAGGCCGGGCAGCTGATCGCCCATCTCGCCTTCGATTTCGGCCCGCGGGGTCAGCGCGGCGACCGAGTCGATGACGATCACGTCGATGGCGCCCGAACGCACCAGGGTGTCGGTGATCTCCAGCGCCTGCTCGCCGGTGTCCGGCTGCGAGACCAGCAGGTCGTCAAGATTGACGCCCAGCTTGTTGGCGTACTGCGGGTCCAGCGCATGCTCGGCGTCCACGAATGCAGCGACGCCGCCGGCCTTCTGCACCTCGGCCACGACGTGCAGGGCCAGGGTGGTCTTGCCCGAGCTTTCCGGACCGTAGATCTCGATGATCCGCCCCTTGGGCAGACCGCCGATGCCGAGCGCCAGATCGAGCCCGAGCGAGCCGGTGGACACCGCCTCGACCTCGATGTGGCTCTTCTCGCCCAGCTTCATCACCGAGCCTTTGCCAAAGGCCCGATCGATTTGCGCAATCGCCGCTTCCAGAGCGCGCTGCTTATCGCCTTCTTCTCGTCCCACGAGCTTCAACGCCGACTGACTCATTCAAGGCGCCCCTTGTTTCATGATTCCAACCCGACAGTCCGTGCCCCAAGAGGCGTCGGCGTCCGTCGGAACAAGGCGTACGCCCTTTGTTCCTGGTTCACAAGATGTTCTTTTCTCGCAAACCTCTACGTTACGTCCGGTTTTGTCACACCCCCCGCGCGGGTTCAGAAATCGTAGCTGGCGGTCAGGCCGAACCGCCGCGGCCGCGGGGCGATGGTCAGCGGCTGGCGGGCGCTGGTGGCGAAACTGGGATCGTCGACGTCGGTCAGATTCTCGACGAAGGCGCCGACCGTCCATCGCGCAGCCCGCAGGAAGGCGCGGCTGTTGAACAACCAGTAGTCGCCTAGCGCGACATCCCCGCCCACCCCGGGTTTGAAGGTGCTGTTCGAACGCCCGACATAGGCGGCGTCCGTCCGCACAAGGAGTTCCAGCCCGCCCCCCAGATCGCGCCGATATTCCAGCCAGCTGTCAGCCGCGATCCGCGGCACGGCCGGGATCCGGTCGCCGGCAGCGCCAAGCCCCACGCCGTCGGCGCTCGCCTGGTCGCTGGTCAGGATCGCATCGGTGAGCGCCAGGTTCGCGCCGCCCCGCCAGGCCGAGGTGAACGCGAAGCTGGCGTCCGCCTCCAGGCCGTTGACCCGCGCCCGGCCCAGATTGGTGATGAACGAGAACGCGCCGTTCGTGCTGTTGGAGGTGTACTGCATGTCCTGCCAGTCGATGCGGTAGAGCGCGGCGTTGACCTGCAGCCGGTTGTTCAGCCAGGCCCCCTTCAGGCCGAGTTCGTAGTTCCAGAGCGAATCGGCGCCGTAGGCCGACAGGTTCGGCGGGAGGCCGGGCACGGTGTTCACGCCCCCGGGCCGGAACCCCTGCGAGGCCTGGGCATAGCCCATCGCCGACGGGCTGAACCGATGACTGGCGAGGAACTTGAGACTCCAGCCGCTTTCCTCGGTCGTGCTGCGGAAATTGGCCTCGGTCGTGTTGGAGATCACGTTGACGATCAACGCCTCGCCTTCGGTGCGCTTGTCGTAGGTGAACCGGCGGGCCCCCAACACGAACGAGGTGTCGCGATCGGCTCCCAGCGTCGCTTCGCCGTAGACCGCGCGCTGGGTCAGCTGGCTGTCGACGATGCGCCGGCCGGTGAAGTCGCCATGCCGCGGCAGGCCGGTGGCTGGATCGCCGACGATCACCTGGCTGTCGATGGTGTCGCTGCGCACCTCGCGGAACACCCCGGCGGTCCAGGCGAAGTACCCCGGCGCATCCGACTGCAGCCGCACCTCCTGGACGTCGGCATAGAGATCAATCGGCTGGTAGAGCAGTCCCGGCGCCCGGCTGTCGACATAGCTGGAATAGGCCGCAAGCTGCGGCGCGGTGCAGACCGCTACGTCCGGAATCTGCAGGTAGCGCTTGCAGCCGTCGAGGCTGAGCCGCTCGCTCTGCAATGTGCCTGTGTAGTCGATCTGGCGCGTGCTCTTCCACGTATAGGACGCCGCATTCGCAGTGAGCCGCATGCCCGAGAAGCGCCAGGAGAGCGCGCCTTCGTACATCGTCATCCGACTGTCGAAGGGCGTCCGCACATGGCCATAGCTGACATGCGGCGGCGCACCCGCCCAGCCGCCGCTGGTGTCGCCCTCGCGGGTCTCCTGATGGGCCGCGGTCAGGTTGATCTGGACGTCGTTTTCGAACTGGAAACCGAGGCCCAGGCGCCCGCCCCAGGTCGCGCTGTCGTTGATTCCCTTCAGTCCCAGGCGGCGGTTCTCGAGATAGGGCGGGTCGCGGCGGTGATAGGCGGCCAGCCGCAGACCGACCTTGTCCTCGACCAGCGGCCGATTGACGACCAGCGTCTCGGCCTCGCCCCAGTAGCCGGCATTGGTCGAGGCTTCGCCTGACAGCGAGGCGCTCGTCTCGTTCAGGTTCGGCCGCCTGAACACCACCTTGAGCGCGCCGCCCATGGCGCTGGAGCCGTAGAGCGTGCCCTGCGGCCCGCGCAGCAATTCCATCCGCTCGACATCGACGAGCAGGAACTCGGGCGAGGAGCCGCCCGGATCGGCCGTGGTGCCGCTGGGGCCCGTCACCGGGATGTCGTCATAGTAGAGGGCGGTGGTCGCCTCGCCTGAGCCGTAGACGCCCCGCAGGCTGAAGCGGTTGCGGCCGGTGCCGGTGCTGGTCTGGGTCAGGCCCGGCATCAGCATGGCGGCCTGGGTGAACGTCGCCGCGCCCGCCCGCGTGAGATCCTCGCCGGAGAAGGCGCGCACCGACATCGGCGTCAGACGATCCAGCGTCGGACGGCGCAGAGCCGTGACCACCAGCCCTTCGACCTCGGCGTCGGGCTCCTCGACCGCCGGCGCAGGCGCCCGTTCGACCAGATAGCGGCCCTGGAACTCGCGCCAGGTGAGGCCCGACCCGCGGAGCAGCGCATTGAGGGCGGCGTCGGGCTCCATACGCCCGAAGACCGCCTTGCTCCGGCGCCCGCCGACCATGGTAGGCGTGAACAAGATGTCGCGGTCGCTCTGCGTGGAGAACATGGTCAGCGCCCGATCGAGCGGCACGCCGGCGGGAATCGCAAATTGCGCCTTGCGGCTAGCGGCCTCGACGGCCGTCGCGGGGAACACGACGCCGGATACGCACGCAACAACGATCCCGAGACGGAGAATACTCAACGGCTACAAGGCTCCGCGCCAACGTCACGGCCTTCCGACAGCCGCGGTTGTAAGGCCAGCCCTCTACGCCAGCCAGTGCGCTCTTTGCCGCTCTCCGCCCCCATGGCGCCGACGACCGCCCCACCGTTGCCCGAAAACCCAGCAGGAGCCCGATCGAACGGGTCCCTTTCCCAAACGTCATTGACCTGGGCGCCCCCATCAACAACCATGACGCCAATAAGACAATTCGGGGTGTTCAGGAAATTTCCATGGCGTGGGCGGAAACGACCGGTGCCAGGGGCGAGCCGGAGGGATTGGCGCACGCGTCAATTCCTTACCAGCAAGCCTTACGCGCTTTCTTTCGGCGTCGCGCCGACGGGCACGAAATCGACGACCTGATTCAGGAAGTTCTCCTGCGGCTGCACAATCGCCGTCAGGGCGGCGAGGTGACTAACCTCTCCAGCTTCATTTTTCAGACTGCGACCAACGTGCTCCTCGATCGCCGCCGCCGCGACACGGTGAGGCGCCGGGGCGCGCACTGCGAGTTGGAAGAAGCCCACCACCCGCTCGACGAGTTGTCCCCCGACCGGATCTTGCAAGCCAAGCAGGAAGCTTCCGTGGCGCTGGACGCCCTCAATCAACTTTCGCCCCGCACCCGCGCGGCTTTCATGCTCGTCCGCTTCGAGGGCTTGAGCTACAAGGCTACCGCAGCGCAACTCGGCATCTCCGTGAGCGCTGTCGAGAAACACGTCACCAAGGCGCTCCGGATCGTCTCGATCCGGCTGCAGGAAATCGATGAACGACAACCAACGACAAATCGGTCCTTCCGGTAGCCCGGACGCCGCGTCGTGGTTTGTGCGTTTGCAGCGCCATCCCGACGACAGGGATGTCCAGAGCGAGTTCGAGACCTGGCTCGCGGCCGATCCGGCCCATCGCGACGACTGGGCCCTGGTCAGCGGCGCGTGGGAACGCATCGGCGACCTCAAGGACGATCCGCAGGTGATGGCCGCGCGCGAAGCGCTTAAGGCCGATCTCGCCGCCGAGCGGCGGCGCCCGCACATGCGGTGGGCGGCCGGCATCGCCGCCACCGTCCTCGCCGCCGGTTCGATGCTCGGCTACGGCTCCTGGCGTCAGACGCAGGACCAGAACGCTGCGCCGGCCGCCGTGGTCGCCGCCGCGCCGCAGGCGCTGGCCGTCTACCGCACCCCGATCGGCGGCCAGCAGGTCGTGACCCTGCAGGACGGCTCGAAGGTCACGCTCAGCACCGACACCGAGGTGCGGCTGACCGACTGGAACAAGCAGCGCAGCCTGACCCTGGTGCGCGGCGAGGCCTATTTCGAAGTCGCCAAGAATCCGGACAAGCCGTTCGTGGTGAGCGCCGAAGGGCGCACGGTGACTGCGCTCGGCACCGCCTTCGACGTCCGTGTCGATCCCGGCGAATGGTCGGTCAGCCTGCTTGAGGGCAAGGTCCGCGTGGCCGGCGCTCATGCCAGCGTCGACATGGAGCCCGGCCAGCACCTGGTTCAGACCGGCTCGGCCCCATGGACGCTCGAGGCGCGCAACCTGGCCGACCTGACGAGCTGGCGCGAAGGCAGCCTGGTGTTCGAAAACCGGCCGCTGGCGTCCATCGTCCAGGAAATGAACCGTTATTCGACCCGCAAGGTGCGCATCGCCGATGCGCGCCTCGCGTCGACGCCGCTGAGCGGACGCTTCAGAACCGGCGACATGGCCGGCTTCGTGGCCACGCTGGAAGCCTACGGCATGGTCAAGGCGGGCCACACCTCTGCGAACCTCATCGACCTCTACCCGCCCGCCGGCGAGTGAGGATTTAGGACGCCGCTGCGTCTTGGAAGGGAGCGGCCGCGCCCTTATGCGCCGCCGTCGTGGAGGACCTATGAAACTGATTTCCAAGGCGCTGGCCACCAGCGCGCTTTGCGCTACGGCCTGGCTCGCCGCCTCGGCCGCCGTCGCCGCCCCGCTGACCGCCGCCGACAAGGGCCAGCTGACCGCGGCTGTCGACGCCTACACCCCGAAGATGAACGACGCGGCTCTGAAGATCTGGAGCTACGCCGAGCTCGGCTACCAGGAAACCAAGAGCAGCGCCCTCCTCCAGGATCAGCTCAAGGCCGCCGGCTTCAAGGTCCAGGCCGGCGTCGCCGGCGAACCGACCGGCTTCGTCGCCAGCTTCAAGAACGGCTCGGGTCCGGTGATCGCGATCCTCGCCGAGTTCGACGCCCTGCCCGGCCTGAGCCAAGCCGCCGTCCCCACCAAGACCCCGATCGCCGGCCAGGACAACGGCCACGGCTGCGGCCACAGCCTGTTCGGCGCGGCCTCGGTCGCCAGCGCCGTGGCGCTGAAGCAGTGGATGGTCGCCAACAAGGTCCAGGGCGAAGTGCGCGTCTACGGCACGCCGGCCGAGGAAGGCGGCTCGGGCAAGGTCTATATGGTCCGCGACGGCCTGTTCAACGACGTCGACATCACCCTGCACTGGCACCCGGGCAACACCAACTCGGCCAACCAGGGCACCTCGATGGCCAACATCAGCGGCAAGTTCCGCTTCTACGGCCAGTCCAGCCACGCCTCGGGCGCCCCGTGGGCCGGCCGCTCGGCCCTCGACGGCGTCGAGATCATGAACGTCGCCAACAACTACCTGCGTGAACACATCCCGGACCGCACGCGGATCCACTACGTGGTCACCAACGGCGGCAAGGCCCCGAACGTCGTCCCCGACTTCGCCGAGGTCTACTACTACGTCCGCAACGCCGACCCGAAGATCGTCGTCGACGTCATGGACCGCGTGAAGACCGCCGCCCAGGGCGCGGCCATGATCACCGGCACCAAGGTCGAGTTCGAGCAGACCGGCGGCGTCTACAACCTGCTGCCCAACGACGTGCTGGGCAAGGTCATGTACCAGTCGCTGTCCGACGTCGGCGGCATCACCTGGACCGCTGAAGAGACCAAGTTCGCCCAGGAGCTCGCCAAGTCCCTGCCGAAGGGCGGCGGCGACCTCAGCTCGGTCGGCAAGATCCAGCCCTACAAGGACGCCGACACCTCGGGCGACGCCGGCGGCGGCTCGACCGACGTGGCGGACGTGTCGTGGGTCACCCCGACCGTGGGCCTCTCGACCGCCACCTTCGTGCCCGGCTCGGCCGGCCACAGCTGGCAGAACGTCGCGGCGGCCGGCATGAGCATCGGCCTCAAGGGCGCGGCCGTCGCGGCCAAGACCCTGTCGCTGACCGGCGCCGAGCTGCTGTCGAACCCGGAGCTGATCGCCCAGGCCAAGGCCGAGCTGAAGCAGCGCCAGGGCTCCGACTTCACCTACAAGTCGATGGTCGGCGACCGCAAGCCGCCGCTCGACTACCGCAAGGCCGGCGGCGCCGAGTAAGCCGCGTGGGGGTCGGCTGCGCCGGCCCCCATCTTTTTCAACGCTCCGGTATCCCCCACCGCGTTGAATTTTGATCCGCAACCGCAGGTGCGGAATCGAACCCCGATTGCGTCTTGTCTACTGAGGCTGGTCCATTTGTGAGGCCGCCAGTTCTGGCAATCGAGACGGGGGATGGAATGACGCGAAAACACGCAATGACGGGCGCTGCGCTGGCGCTGGTCATGATCATGGGCGGAGCCGCCAACGCGGCGAGCATCACCCCGCCGAGCGAAGCCTTCGCCCAGAACCCGGGCAGCGACTACTTCCTCGCCGACTACACGGCCTACGAGGCCTATCTGAAGACCCTGGCGTCCCAATCGGACCGCATGAAGCTGGTCGACTTCGGCAAGTCCGAAGAGGGCCGGACCCAGTGGATGGCTGTGGTCTCGTCGCCCGCCAACCTCGCCAAGCTCGACCACTACAAGGCCATCTCCAAGCGCCTGGCCAAGGCCGAGGGCCTGTCGAAGGAAGACGCCGCCAAGCTGGCGGCCGAGGGCAAGGCGGTGGTCTGGATCGACGCCGGCCTGCACGCCACCGAGACGGTCACCTCGCAGGGCCAGATCCAGGTGCTCTACCGGATGCTGACCATGAACGATCCGGAGACGCTCCGGATGCTCGACGACGTCATCATCCTGTTCGCGCACGACAACCCGGACGGCATGGAGCTGGTCTCGGACTGGTACATGCGCCACGAGGACCCGAACAAGCGCGAGTTCAACTCAATCCCGCGCCTGTACCAGAAGTACGTGGGCCACGATAACAACCGCGACAGCTACATGTCGCAGATGGCTGAGACGACCAACGTCAACAAGCAGCTGTTCCGCGAGTGGTTCCCGCAGATCATCTTCAACCAGCACCAGACCGGCCCGACCGGCATGGTGGTGTTCGTTCCGCCGTTCCGCGATCCGTTCAACTACAACTACGACCCGCTGGTCATGACCTCCCTGCAGGAAGTCGGGATGGCCATGCACAGCCGCCTGGTCGCCGAGGACAAGCCCGGCTCCGGCGCGCGTAGTGCGGCGTCGTACTCCACCTGGCACAACGGGATGGAGCGCTCGATCGCCTACTTCCACAACTCGATCGGCCTGCTGACCGAGATCATCGGCGGCCCGACCCCCGAGTCCGTAAAGCTGGTGCCGAACCTGCAGCTGCCGAACGGCGACCGGCCGATGCCGATCGCCCCGCAGACCTGGCATCTGTCGCAGACCGTCGAGTACCAGTGGACGATGAACCGCGCGGTCATCGACTACGCCTCGCGCAACCGCGAACGCCTGCTGTCCAACATCTACAAGATGGGCGCGAACAGCATCGAGCGCGGCTCCAAGGACAGCTGGACGACCACGCCGACCAAGATCGATGAGCTGAACGAAGCGGCCAAGAACGCCAAGCCCGGCGCCGAGGACGAAATGATGGCCTCGTTCTTCGGCCGCGCCGGCGCGGTCGACCCGAAGCTCTACAGCGTGCTGCAGAAGCCCGAGGAGCGCGATCCGCGCGGCTTCATCATCCCGTCGGACCAGGCCGACATGCCGACCGTCACCGCGTTCGTGAACGCGCTGATCAAGACCGGCGTCGACGTCGACCGCGCCACCAAGGCCTTCAAGGTCGGCGCCAAGACCTATCCCGCCGGCTCCTACGTGGTGAAGGCCGCGCAGGCCTATCGCCCGCACGTGCTCGACATGTTCGAGCCGCAGGACCACCCGCACGACCTCGAGTATCCGGGCGGCCCGCCGAAGGCGCCGTACGACATCACCGGCTACACCCTGGCCTATCAGATGGGGATCAAGTTCGACCGCATCCTCGACGGCTTCGAGGCCCCGACGGAACGCCTGCCCGACCTCGTGCCGGTGCAAGCCGGTTCGGTGAAGGGTTCGGGCAAGGCCGGCTGGCTGATCAGCCATGAGACCAACCAGAGCTTCACCCTGACCAACCGCCTGCTGAAGGCCGGTCAGCCGGTGTTCTGGCTGAAGGACGGCGCCAAGGCCGGCAAGGACAGCTTTGGTCCGGGCGCGATCTGGGTTCCGGCCTCGGCCGAAGCTCGAGCCGTGATCGCCAAGGGCGTGAAGGATCTGGGCATCGACGCCTTCGCCGTCGGCGCCAAGCCGGCCGGCGAGGCCCTGCCGCTGAAGCCGGTCCGCATCGGGCTGGTCGACGTCTATGGCGGCTCGATGCCCTCGGGCTGGAACCGCTGGCTGTTCGAGCAGTTCGAAGCGCCCTTCGAGGTGGTCTATCCGCAGCGTCTCGACGCCGGCGACCTGGCCAAGGACTACGACGTCCTGGTCTTCGCCGACGGCGTGATCCCGGCCCCGCAAGGCGGCCCGTTCCGGGCCAGCCGCAGCTTCCCGCAGCCGAAGGCCGAAAACATCCCGGCCGAGTTCCATCCGTGGCTGGGCGCGATCACCGACGACAAGACGCTGCCGCAGGTCGCCGATTTCGCCAAGAACGGCGGCACGGTGATCACCATCGGCTCCTCCTCGCGTCTGGCAACCGTGATCGGCGCGCCGGTCGAAGTGGCCGTGGCCAAGAAGGACGGCGACAAGCTCGTCGGCCTGTCGAACAAGGAATTCTACATTCCGGGTTCGGTGCTGCGCGCCAAGGTCGATAACCGCCAGCCGCTCGCCTATGGCGTCCCGCAGGACGTGGACGTGTTCTTCGACCGCAGCCCGACCTTCAACCTGAAGGCCTCGGCGAGCGGCGTGGCGCGCGTCTCGTGGTTCGACACCGACGCCCCGCTGCGCAGCGGCTGGGCCGTCGGCCAGGAGAAGCTGAAGGGCTCGACCGGCGTCCTCGACATCGACGTGGGCAAGGGCAAGCTGTTCGTGATGGGTCCGGAAGTCACCCAGCGGGCGCAGTCGTACGGGACCTTCAAGTTCCTGTTCAACGGCCTGCTCTACGGCCCGGCCGTCGCGAAGAAGTAGGCGTCTCCCCAGGACGCCGGCGCCGGGCAGGCTCGCCCGGCGCCAGGAGCGCCGGGCCCTCGGGTCCGGCGCTCTTTTTTTTTGCCCAGCCGTCGCCCCTAGGAGCGCGCAACAATAAGGGCGCCGGTCTTTCGACCGACGCCCTCCACCGCCAAGGACGCAGCGGCTTGTGGCCGCCGGGGCGGTGGGGCCGCCCCGGCTTCCATTTGTCCTAGAAACGCTTGCGCACGCCCACGTAGTAGGTGCGGCCCATGACGTCGTAGTTCTGTTGGTCGTAGTTGTATTCGGTGTCGCCAGCCTGCGGCGGGTTCTGGTTGAACAGGTTGTTGACGCCGAACCGCAGGTCGGTATCCCACGGCAGCTTCACACGGCTGTTCAGGTCGAAGATGTTGTAGGCCTTCACACCGCGCGCGGTGCTGGTGGGGGTGACCACCGTGGCCGAGTTCTTCATCTCGCTGATGTAGCGCCAGCGCAGGCCGACGCTCGCCGGGCCACGGGTGTAGGTGGCCGAGGTGACCGACTTCCACTCCGGGTGAGCCTGACCGGCGCTGGTTTCGACGGCCGTGCCCCAGGTGCCGGCATAGTCGTAGGTCGCCGCGTTCGGCAGGTTCTGGATCTTGAACTGGTCCAGCCAGCCGACCGAGACGTTGATCGCCAGCGTGCCGGCGTCGTCGCTCAGGCCGACATCCATCAGGTCGATGTTCCAGTCGAACTGGAAGTCGATGCCGGTGGTCTCGAACTGACCGAGGTTCTGCAGCGGCTGAACGGGGTTCAGCGGCACGCCGGACGCCGTGTTACGGGCGATCAGCTGGCAGTAGTAGTTGGTCGGGTCGAAGGTCGGGTTAGCCCCGCCGGCGTTGTAGCAGAACTGGAACGAGTTCTTGACCGGCAGGCTGCCGACCGCGTCCTTCACCTTGATCGAGTACCAGTCGATCGAGGCCGACATGCGGCTCAGCAGCGGATGCTCGAACGGCGATTGGATGACCGCGCCGAACGAGAAGGTGTCGGCGGTTTCTTCCTGCAGGTCCGGGTTGCCGCCGGTGAGGGCGAACACCTGGGCCGTGCCGAGCTGGTAGCTGTCGATGATCGCGGTCGGGACGCCTTGGGCCAGGCAGAGCGCCCGGACCTGAGCGGCGTCAGCGCCGCGGCGGAACGACGAGCGGACATCGCAGGGATCCCCGTCGGTGTTGGTCGGGCCGGCGGTGCCGATGGCGACCGAGCCGGTCGAGACCGGGGCGTAGAGTTCGCCGACGCTCGGGGCGCGGATGGCGCGGTTGTAGCCGCCGCGGAAGCGCAGGCTGTCGATCACCGACCAGTCGAAGTCGACCTTGTAGGTGCTGATCGCGCCGACCGACGAGTAGTCCGAGAAGCGGTAGCCGAGGTTGGTGTTCAGCTCCTTGACGAACGGCAGATCCTTCAGGAGCGGAACCAGCAGTTCGCCGAAGGCCTCGTAGGTGTCGACCGAACCCGAAGCGTCACGCAGCACGCTGTAGCCCAGCACGTCCGAGGTGCCGTCGGGCTGGTTCAGCTGGCTGTCCGGGGTGAAGGTGTACTCGTTCGAACGGTAGTCGACGCCGGCCGCGAAGCGGATCTCGCCGGCGGGCAGTTCGAACAGGCCGCCCTGGACGCTGGCTTCGACGATGCGCTGTTCCAGCTCGTTCTGGTTCAGCGTGCGGCGGCTGATGTAGCGGATGCAGTCGCCCGACGGAGTCAGGTTGCCGAAGGGGTTCCAGCCGCCGGCGCAGTATTCCGAACCGCCGGTGGGGCTGCGGAGCAGGCGGTTGACCGCGCTGGCGCTGGCCCCGCCCGACTGCTCGTTGTCGAACTTCGCCTTCGAGAACGAGGCATAGGCGTCCCAGGTCCAGTCCTTGAACCCGACGTCGCCCGACAGGCCGCTGGTCAGCTGGTAGACGGTATACTCGTAGCGCTGGATCCGCGGGCCGAGGATGCCAAGGGCCTTGTAGAAGGTGAAGTCGGCGCCGGGGGTCGGACGCGAGGCCAGGATCGCCCGGAAATCGTCCGGGATGTAGGGGTTCGAAACTGGGACGGTCAGGCCGTAGACGTTCGAAGCGAGCGTCGGGTTGGTGATGCCGACGGACTCATAGTCCGTAAAGGTGAACTGGACGAAGCCGCGCAGATTGTCGGTGAAGTCGTAGTCGAGTTTGCCGAACACCGCGTAGCGGTCGAGGTCCGACTGCATCGAGGCGCCGTCATAGCCGAAGTTGACCTGCTGGCTTGTGCCCGAGGCGTTCGAATTGACGATGTACGCTTCGTTGGTCTCCGGATCGCGGAAGTTCTGAACTTTCACGCCGGCGGTCGAGAAGATCGTCTGGTCGGTGTTGAAGCCGATCTGTCCAGTGTAGCGGCCCGCGGCGTTGCCCGGCAGGGCCGGCGTGCCGTACTTGCCGACGAACACGCTGTTGACCGAGGCCAGGGTCGGCAGGTTGGCGCCGAACAGCACCGTGCCTTGCGGGATCGTCGAGAGGCCCGGCGTGGTCTGACGGAAGACGAACCAGTCGCGGGCGCTTTGCAGGGCGATGTCACGGTTGGTGTAATCGACCGACACCACGGCCCGGCCGCGGCCCTCGTCGAACGCGCGGCCGGCGGTCAGCGAGACCTTGAAGGACTCGCCGTCGCCATGCTCGGAAATGCCGTACTGGCTGTCGACGGTGACGCCTTCGAAACTACGCTTCAGGCGGAAGTTGACGACGCCGGCGGTGGCGTCCGAGCCGTAGGCGGTCGAGGCGCCGCCGGTGATGACTTCGACGTTCTCGATCAGGGCTTCAGGGATGGTGTTGAGGTCGACCGAGCCGTCGGGGTTCGACGGCTGCAGGCGGCGGCCATCCATCAGGATCAGGGTGCGCTTGGCGCCGAGACCGCGCAGCGAGGCGTACGACTGACCGCCGTTCAGGCCGGTCGAGGTGGAACCCGAGTTGCCCTGGCCGAACGAGCCGGTGAACTGGGGCATCTGCGACAGCGACTTTTCGACGGTCACCTGGCCGGTGTTCTCGATGGCGGCTTGGCCGACGGAGACGATCGGGCTGTTGGCCACGTAGTCAGGACGGGCGATACGCGAACCGGTGACGACGACTTCCTCGACCGCGACACCCGCGTCCTGAGCCTGCGCCACCCCGCCGGCGAGCAGCGCGCCATAGGCGACCCCCCCGACCATCAACCACTTCAAAGAACTCGAATTCATCCGTCCGCCCTTGTTATTTGACGACGCACCCCTCGCGCGTCCGGACCCCAAGACGCAGGGGCTCCAAGGACCCACATGTCCGAACTGTAATTTTTCGCAGGCGGCCGTCCGGCCCGCGCGGAGTGCGGCTTTTGCGTCTCGCCTGGACCGCCGGCGCCTACTGGACAGGCTCCCGCCCGGGTTCGCACAATGCGCGCGCATGCTCGCGCGCCGGGCCGGCGAATATTCAGTGAACGGAAGTTGAGACCTTGCTCGCCGCCCCGCCCCCGCCGTCGCCCGCCATCGCCCAGACGCTGGATCAGGCGCGCGCCCTGGGCCGGGCCGGCCGCCTTGCAGAGGCCGAGCGGCTGTATCGCGGCGTGCTCGCCGCGGACCGCGCCTGCGTGCAGGCCGCCGTCGCCCTGGCCCGCCTGCTGACCGGATCGGGTCGCGCGGCCGAGGCCGAGGCGCTGGCCCGTCCCTTCACCGAGGGCGAGCGCCCTTGGCATGAGGCGCTTTCGGCGCGAGCGGCGGCGCTGAAGGCGCTCGAGCGCAAGCCGGAGTCACTGGCGGACTACCAGCGCGCCGCGCAGCTCAACCCGGGCAGCGGCGTCGCCGCTCACAATGTCGCCTCGGGCCTCGGCGACGCCGGCCGCGACCGCGAGGCCGCCGCCGAGGTCGAGCGGGCCTTTTCGCTGGGCCTCGACGCGCCAGAGACATGGCTAGTCTATGGCCGGGCGTTGCAGGGCCTGCGGCGGTTCGACGAGGCCGAGAACGCCTTCCGCAACGCGGTGACCCGGCGGCCGGCCTATGCCGACGCCCTGCGCGACCTGGGGCAGCTGGTCTGGATGCGGTCGGGGGACCCCGCCCTGGCTCTGGCGCCGATCGAAGCGGCGCTGGCCGCCGCCGAGCCGCCGCTGCGGCCGCTGCTGTCCGGGGTCAAGATCCGCCTGCTGAGCCACGTCGCCGGCGAGGCGCAGGCGCTG
Organism: Phenylobacterium sp. 58.2.17; assembly: GCF_026411515.1. NCBI lineage: Bacteria > Pseudomonadati > Pseudomonadota > Alphaproteobacteria > Caulobacterales > Caulobacteraceae > Phenylobacterium > Phenylobacterium sp. 58.2.17. The sequence continues at coordinate 181,723 of NZ_JAPMTQ010000003.1, forward strand.
GCTTTCGCCCAGCGGGCGCTGGCGGCGGCGCCCGGCGACCCGCGCCTGGCGCTTGAAACTGCGGCGCTCTCGCTGAGCACCGCGCCGGAACGCAGCCGCGAACTCTGCGCCGCGGTGCTGGCCCGCACCCCGCGCGATCCGTCCGCGCGCCGCGCCATGGCCCACGCCTGCCTGGCGCTCGGCGACCCGGAGACCGCCGCCCAGATCGCCGAGCAACTGCTGGCGGAAAACGCCACCGACCAGGAAGCCGCCGCCGTTCTGGCCACCGCCTGGCGGGCGGGCGGCGATGACCGCTACCGCAGCCTCTGGGACTACGGCGCGCTGGTCCGCGCCCAGCCCATCGACACCCCGGACGGCTGGACCAGCCTGGACGCCTATCTGGCCGACCTGCGCCTCGCCCTCGCCGACCTGCACGCCCTGCATGCCCATCCCGTGGAGCAATCGGTCCGCGGCGGCACCCAGACCTCGCAGAACCTCCTGGCCTCAGAGCATCCGGTCATACGCGCCTTCTTCCAGGCGATCGAAGGGCCGCTGGCCGCCTACCGCGCCGCCATCGGGGAGGGCCCCGACATGTTCCGCGCCCGCAACGGCGGCGGTCACAGGGTGCTGGGCGCGTGGTCGGTGCGGCTGCGCCCCGGCGGCTTCCACGTCGACCATATCCATCCGCAGGGCTGGATCTCGTCGGCCTGCTACATCGACGTGCCCCAGGCGCTGGGCGACGACACCGACCGCGCCGGCTGGCTGCGCTTCGGAGCGCCGCCGATCCCGACCCGGCCGCCGCTGGAGGCCGAGCACTTCGTCCGCCCGCAGCCCGGACTGCTGGCCCTGTTCCCATCCTACATGTGGCACGGCACCGTCCCGTTCGGCGGGGACGAGGTGCGGACCACGATCGCGTTCGACGTCGTCCCGAACTAGGCGGCCGCCGGCCCCTCCCCCGAAAAGGTTATGGCCGGGCGACGATTTGGCATGAGGCGCCGGCGACCACGTGCGTCTTGATGGAAAGTCGGAATTTCGCGGTTCACGCCGCACCGACCGCCTTTCCCCAGCCGTGAGCCGCCTATGAACCGTCGCTTCGCCCTGCTGATCGTCCTTTCCATGGTGCTCGGCGTGGGGGTCGGATGGGCCTGCAACCAGTTCCTCAGCCCCGACCAGGCCAAGCAGGCGGCCGAGGGCCTGTCGCTGATCACCGACGTCTTCCTGCGGCTGATCAAGATGATCATCGCCCCGCTGGTCTTCACCACGCTGGTGGCCGGCATCGCCCACATGGAGAACGCTGCGGCCATCGGCCGGATCGGCGCCAAGACCATGGGCTGGTTCATCTGCGCCTCGATCGTCTCGCTGCTGGTCGGCCTGCTGATGGTTCACCTGCTGCAGCCGGGGGCGGGCCTGCACCTGGAGACCGCAGCCGTCGCCGCGCCTACGGCGGCCAACACCGACGCCTTCACGCTCAAGGGCTTCATCACCCACCTGGTGCCGACCTCGATCGTCGACGCCATGGCCAAGAACGAAATCCTGCAGATCGTCGTCTTCTCGCTGTTCGTCGGCACCGCGGTGGCCGCGGTCGACGACCGCGCGCCGGCCGTCGCGGTCCTGGTCGAACAGGGCGCGCAGATCATGCTGAAGGTCACCGAGTTCGTGATGAAGCTGGCCCCGCTGGCGATCTTCGCGGCCCTGGCCTCGACCATCGCGACCCAGGGCCTGGCCATGCTGGCGGTCTACGGCAAGTTCGTCGTCGGCTTCTACGCCACCATGGGCGTGCTGTGGGTGCTGCTGTTCATCGCCGGCTTCATCGTCATCGGCAAACGCGTGATCCCGCTGTTCGGCGTGATCCGCACCCCGGCCTTGCTGGCCTTCTCGACCGCCAGCTCGGAGGCGGCCTACCCCCGCATCCTCGACGCCCTGCCCAAGGTCGGCGTGCGTCGCCGCATCGTCTCGTTCGTGCTGCCGCTCGGCTACTCGTTCAACCTCGACGGCTCGATGCTCTACTGCACCTTCGCGACCATCTTCATCACCCAGGCGCATGGCGTGCACCTGACGGTCCAGCAGCAGATCTTCATGCTGCTGCTGCTGATGGTGACCTCGAAGGGCATCGCCGGCGTGCCGCGCGCCTCGCTGGTGGTGATCATGGCCACCCTCACCTATTTCGGCCTGCCCGAGGCCTGGATCGCCATCGTGCTCGGCGTCGACCACCTGCTCGACATGGGCCGCTCGGCGACCAACGTGGTCGGCAACTCGGTCGCCGCCGCGGTCGTCGCCAAGTGGGAAGGCGAGTTGGAGGACATCGAGGACCAGGACCCCGACGCCCCCGGCGAACCCGCCAGAGCGACCGCTTAACCGGCGGCCGGCTTGGCCCAGGCGCAGACGCCCAGCGTTGCGCCGGCCTTCAGCATCTGCTCGGCCTGCGCCTTGGGAACCGCCCGCGAGCGACCCGAGGCGCAGACCGCCGTCAGCTGCGATTGCCCGGCGACGTCGAGCAGCAACTGGTCCCAATGCCGGTACTGCACGTCGTGCCCTTCGCCCGGATAGAGGCGCATCTCCACGACATTGGGCAGCTGCGCCTTCCAGCGCTCGGCGGTGTCGGCGGTGACCTGCTTGTCGGCGCTCCCCTGATAGATGAAGGCCGGAGCTTTCACCGCCGAGAGATCCGGGGCCGGGCCGCAATAGCGCATGACCTCCGCGACTTCCGGCGCCGGATCGCCCATCTGGCCGCGAATGTAGAAGGCCCGCGCGCCCTCGTCGAAGGCGCGGTCGGTGAAGCCGGGGATCTGATGGGTCGGGCTGTCCTTCGGGAAGCCCCACCAGAGCTTGGGGTTCTGAACCTGCGGCTTGATCACGGCGGTGATCTGCTCGGCGGTGTACTTGCAGACCGGATCCCCGGCCGGACGCTGGGTCGCGGCGGCCAGCAGGTGCAGCGAGATGAAGCGCTCGGGCATGGCCGCGGCGACCTGCGCCATGTACGGCCCCCCGCCGGAGATCGCCACGCCGGACATCCGCTGGACGTTCAGGTGGTCGAGCACGGCCCGCACCTCGGCGACGTAGTCGCCATAGCTCCAGCCGGCGATCATCGGGCTGTCGCCGAACCCGTTCCGCTCGACGGTGATGAACCGCAGCTTCAGCTGCTTGCGCATCGACTTCAGGAACTCGGTCATCTCGAAGGCGCGGGCGCTGGTGCCGGTGCCGCCCATGAACAGCACAGGACGGAACCCGACCTCGCCGGTGTCGGTGTAGTGGATCGTGCGCCCGTCGGCGGTCTTCAACGTCTGGACTGCGACCCCGAGATCATCGAACGCCAGCGGCAGTTCGCCCACCTTGGCGACCGTCGGCGGCTCGGCGTGGGCGGCCGTCGTCGCCAGCAGGCAGGCGGCAAGGGTCAGGCTCAGAATTTTCAATGACGTCTCTCCCGATCGTCACGCCAGTAGGCGCAGTTCGAGACGCTTTTCCAGGGGCGCCGTGGCGTCAGCCCTGGCCTATGAACGGGTCATGTCGCTCAGGAACACGATGGTCTCGACCGCGGCGGCGAGCACGGCCCCGATCACCACCAGATCGAAGACGCGACGCGCCCAGACCAGCATCGGATTGCGCCTTACGACCGGCGCCTCGTCGGCGAAAGTAAACCGCATGGTGTCCTCCGTTGGGACGTCTTGCCCCCTCGGAGAACGATCGCCGCAAGGCGCGGGCCAGGTCGCTACTTGGCCAGCATCGACCAACTCCAGAGGCCCAGGCAGGCGATCAGCAGGGTCCACATGAAGACGCGAAGGAGCATCCAGCCGCTCGGAGGCGGCTTCCGCGGCGAAGGCTCCTCGTACTGGATGGAAAAGCGCGTCATGCGCGGACGAATAACAGCGTTCCCTCAACCTCGCGTAAACGGTTTTGGTTAGTTTCTGCGCGCTTAACCCTAATGCTCGCGTCAAGGTTTAAGGGAGTTGACCAATGCACGCCGGATCCTGCCTCTGCCGCGCCGTTCGCTACGAGGTGGACGGCGATCTGCCGCCCATCCAGCTCTGTCATTGCGGCGCCTGCCGCAAGGCGCAGGGCGGGCCGTTCGGCGCCAACATCCCGCTGGAGAGCGCCAACTTCCGCTTGCTGAGCGGCGAGGACCAGCTGACCGCCTACGAATCCTCGCCCGGCAAGGAGCGGGTCTTCTGCCGCCGCTGCGGCGGCCCGCTGTTCAGCCGCCTGGCCAGCAAGCCCGGCGCGATCCGGCTGCGCGCGGGCACCCTGGACGCGCCGACGACCGCCAAGCTGGGCTTTCACTTCTATGTGGACTCCAAGGCGTCGTGGTGGCCGATCACCGACGACCTGCCGCAGTATCCCGACGCCCGTCCCTAGAGCGAAATCCCATCGGATTTGCTCAGGACTCTTCGAAGTTGGCGCATCTTCTTCGCCGAACCGGCGGCCACTTCGGCGGAAAGCGCTCTAGCGAACCGGATTGCGCCGCGCGACGCCCCCGCCCGGCAGTTCGACGCGGTAGTCGCTGAAGCGGACGTCCGGCGACATGTAGTCGGTCGAGACGTACTGCGCGCCCGAGGCGAAGGCCGTCTCTCGGCGGGCGACATCGCCGCTGCGCGCCTCGACCGTGTCGGCGTCGGCGCGGGTGCGCACGATGATCCCCGCCTTCACCGCCGCGGCGATGCGGGCGGACTGCGCCTGCGGTTCGTTGAGGGTGATGTAGCCGGCCGCCGGCGAGGTCTCGTCGATGTTCACGAACATGACGCGTCCTTCCAGCGAGCGGCGCTGGCCGCGATAGACGGCGACCTGCTGCGGCGGCGCGTCGAGCGCAAACATCACCTTGCCGCGGGCGGTCTTCAGCGTCGGCCAGCCGCCGGCCGCCACCGCCTCGCGCAGGCTGGCGCGGCGGCCCTGCACGCCGTCCGGCGCAATCAGATCGCGCTCGGCGAAGACGGAGCGGATTTCTCCGTCGACCGCGTCCATGGCGGCGGCGTCGAAGACCGGCGCCTCGACCGCGCCGGGGACCTTCAGGCCGCCCTCCTTGAGGTTCAGCAGCACCAGGATCGGCAAGTGATCCGGGTGGGCCTTCGACCACTCTGCGATCTGGCGCAGGCAGTCGGTGAACCGCGGGCAGCTCGATCGGTAGTCGACGTCCTGGACGTGCATCACCTTCATGCCCGGCGCGCGTAGCGGCTCCAGGTCGTAGGGCAGGTCAGGGGCCATCTTCATGGCCAGGGGCGAGGCGTAGCGCCCGCCCTGCGGGTCGTTCAGGAGGTCGAGCTCCAGTTGCCGGGCCCCGGCGTCGAGCTGAGAGGCGAGGGGCGGATGCGCATAGTCCAGGCCGTCGGCCTGCTTGGGATCGACGGCCCGCAGCAGCGCCATCTGCTTGGGGGCGATCGCCTGCTTGTAGGAGTTATGGGTGCCGATCGCCTGCAGGTCGTTGAGCTTCAGGGCGTCGACGGCCGCCCGGGTACATCCGGGCTCGCCGCTCGGCGTCTCGAGGTCGCAGCCCGCGTGGATCGCGACGGCCGCGGCGATGGCTGTGATGATCATTTCTCCCCCCTCACGCCCAGAGCCTCAGCCGGCGCGCTCGACGCTGATCTCCAACGGCTGGGCCGGATGCTCGCCGCGCGCCACCCCGCCGATCAACTCGCAGAAGCGCTCAGGCCAGATACGGTCGCTGGTGGCGGCGATCTCGTCCAGGCTCCACCAGCGGATGTCGTCGATGAGATCCCGCTCATAGGGCTCCCAGCCGTCGCGCGTCGGCTCCCCGCCACGGCATCGGGCGATGATGTAGCTTTCCTTGAACAGGACGGTCTCGCCGGTGACCAAGGCGCTGACCGACTGTCGGACCCAGACGATCGGCCCCAGTTCCACGCCCTCGACGAAGCCGGTCTCCTCGGCGATCTCGCGCAGAGCCGCCTCGACCAGGGTTTCGCCCGGCTCGACGCCGCCGCCCACGGTGAACCAGGACGAAGTGTGCGCGGGCCTGTTCGGCAACCGCCCCTTCAGCAGCAAGATGCGGCCAGCCTCGTCGAACAGCAGGACCCTGGCCGTCGGTCGTTCGCGCATGCGCCCTCCTGGATGGCTGGGACGACAAGCCCCGGTGGCCCGCCGCATTTATGGCGAACCTTGGTCTCAACGTGAAATTAATCGCGCTGGATGAGGATGCGCCCCCTCTCGCGGGATGGAGATCCTCGGCTTGTCACTAGCACCTCAGCGCCTGCTCGGCTTCGCCTTCGCGAGTGCAGATCTCCTGCTGGAGCTGGCGCCGGACGGTCGCATCGCCCTGGCCATAGGGGCCAGCGAGGCGTTGTCCGGATCGGCCGAGACCGATCTCGTCGGGCGCGCCTGGCGCGACTTCATCGATCCGCGCGACCGGATGATGGTCGCGGCCTTGCTGGGCAGCCTGAAGGACGGCGGCCGTGGCGGCCCGATCGTGGTCGGCCTGGCCGGCGAGGAAGGAGGCCAGCGCGCCGCCTCGATGACCGCGTTCAAGATGCCTGGAAACGGCGGGGCGGTCTCCTGCGCCCTGAGCCGGGCCGCCCCCAAGACCCGACATGACCTGCACGACAAGTCCGGCTTCGAGGCCGCCACCGGCGTCCTGATCGAGGCCGCGCGCGCCACCGGCGAAGAGCTGGAGATGGCGTTCCTGGAGTTCGGCGGCCTGGAAGCCCTGCGCGACCGGCTCGGCCCCGAGGCGTTCATGGCCCTCGAACAGCGCCTGATCGGCGGCCTGCGGGCGCAGTCGCACGGCGGCTCGGCCGCCGCCAGCCTCGGCGCGGACCGCTTCGCGCTCGTGCGCCAGAAGGGCGAAGGCGTCGACTCGCTGGTCCAGCGCCTGATCGCGGGCGTGTCGTCGGAATCGACCTCGAGCCTGAGCGCCAGCGCCCGGCTGATGAGCCTGCAGTCGACCGCCTCGCCCACCCAGTTGGCCCGTGCGATCCGCTACGCCCTCGACAACTTCATCGCCGAGGGCGTCAGCGACGGATCGCCCCTCGATCTCAACGACATGGTCGATCGCTCGATCAAGAAGACCCTGGCCGATGTCGGCGTGCTCGGCGCGGCGGTGAACGAGAAGCGCTTCCGCCTCGTCTACCAGCCGGTGGTGGATCTGAAGGCCGGATCGGCCCTGCACCACTACGAAGTGCTTGTGCGGTTCGGCGACAGCGCCAGTCCCTATCCGATGATCCGCATGGCCGAAGAGCTCGACATGATCGAGCCGCTCGACATCGCGGTGGTCGAAGAGACGATCGGCCAGCTCACCGCCGAGCCCGATCTGAAACTCGCCGCCAACGTCTCGGGCCGTACGATCATCAGCCCAGCCTTCGTGACCGCCGTCCGCCAGATGCTGGCCAAGTCGCCGGACGTCGCCGGGCGCCTGCTGCTGGAGATCACCGAGAGCGCGGCCATCGATGACCTCGCCCTTGCCGACCGCCACCTTTCGGCCCTGCGCCAGGAAGGCTGCATGATCTGCCTGGACGACTTCGGCGCCGGCGCCGCGTCGCTGGCCTATCTGCAGCAACTGACCCTCGACATCGTGAAGATCGACGGCCGCTACATCCGCGAGCTCCAGCACGGCGGCCGCGAAAGCACCTTCATCCGCCATCTCGTGCGCATGTGCGCCGAGCTGAAGGTCCGGACCATCGCCGAAATGGTCGAGAACGCCGCCGCCGAGGATGCGGTCCGCCGCGCCGGCGTCGACTTCGCCCAGGGCTGGCTCTATGGGGCGCCGAGCGACGTTCCGGCTTCGCGGCAAGAGGCGGTCGTCGCAGTATCTGCCGCCAGGCGGCCGGCCGCCCGCCGGGTCGGCTCGGTCGATAGTTGGGGCTGATGCCCCAACCGCGCTTCACCACCGAACGCCTGATCCTGCGCCCGCGTCAGGCCAGCGACCTCGACGACAGCGTCGCGGTCAACAGCGATCCGGAGGTCATGCGCTATCTGGGCGCGGTCTGGCCGCCCGAACGCCAGCGCGCGCACCTGTCGGCGCAGATCGACACCGATTTCGGCGAGGGCCTAGGCTACTGGAGCCTGTTCGAAAACGCCGCGCCGGAGCAGATGCTGGGCTGGGCCCTGTTGACCCCGCTGCCCGCAACCGACGACGTCCAGATCGGCTACCGCCTGCGGCGCGACGCCTGGGGCCGCGGGATCGCGACCGAAGCGGCCGGCCGGTTGATGGAGCACGCCTTCTCGAGCTTGAAGCTGCCGGCCCTCGCCGCCACCGTGCATCCTGATAACGTCGGCTCCCAACGCGTCATGGCCAAGCTCGGCTTCACCGATGTCGGAACCTACGAGGCCGGCGGCAAGGTCGAGCGCCTTTACCGCCGGCTCGCCTGACCACCAGCGTCGCCACGTAGCGACCGTACTGCGGCGACATCGGCATGGCGCGGCCGCTGATTTGGCCGTAATGCGGTCGGCCTCTTCAAAGTGCTGTCGTAGAACCACCGCATTCTGGGGACAGATACTGAGCGCCCCCGTGACGGAACCTGGACCAAGTGACCGACCCAAAGCCCGCCGACTGGAGCCGCAGGCTCGCCGCCTACAAGCGCCCGCGCCTGTCGCGCAGCCTCTTTGAACTGGCCCTCACGGCCTCGGCCCTGGCCGCGCTTTGGGGCCTCGGCTGGGCCGCGTTCCACTTCGGGCTCTGGTGGCTGGCCCTGCTGTTGGCCGTTCCGGCGGCGGTGTTCCTGGTCCGCCTGTTCATGATCCAGCACGACTGCGGTCACGGCTCGTTCTTCGAGGACAAGGCGGCCAACGACTGGGTCGGCCGCGCCATCGGCCTGCTGACCCTGACCCCCTATGACTACTGGCGGCGCACCCACGCGATGCACCATGCCACCTCTGGAAACCTCGATCGCCGCGGCCTGGGCGTGATCGAGATGCTGACCGTCGAGGAATACCTCGCCCTGTCGCCGATCCGCCGGCTCGGCTACCGCCTATACCGCAACCCAGCGGTGATGTTCGGACTTGGTCCCACCTTCGTGTTCTTCCTGCAGCAGCGCCTGCCGATCGGGCTGATGAAGGATGGCTGGCGGCCGTGGGCCTCGACCCTCGGCAACACGGCCATCGCCGCGGCGGGCATCGGCGTCATGATGTGGCTGCTCGGCGTGGCGCCGGTGATCCTGGTCAACTTCACCACCATGGTCGTCGCCGCGACCATCGGCGTCTGGCTGTTCTTCGTGCAGCACCAGTACGAAGGCGTGTCCTGGTCGCGGAACGGCGTCTGGAAGCGCGATGACGCCGCCCTGCACGGCAGCTCGCACTATGATCTCCCCCAGCCGCTGCGCTGGCTGACCGCCAACATCGGCATCCACCACGTGCACCACCTGTCGGCCCGCATCCCCTTCTACCGCTTGCCGCAGGTGCTGAAGGACCACCCCGAACTGCACAACGTCAGCCGCATCGGCCTTTGGGACAGCTTCAAGAACGCCCGCCTGGCCCTGTGGGACGAACACGCCCAGCGCCTGGTCTCGTTCCGCGACATTCGCGGCCTGCCGCGCGCCGCCTGAAGCCCTGCCCTGGGGTCAACGTTGACACTCGGCCAGCCCTGAGCCCCAACTTCCTCCCAAAACATAATGACATTGGGAGGAGACGTCGTGAGCGCGTGGACATTCGCGGACGTCTGGGAGGCCATCGCCGCCAGACAGCCTGACCAGCCGGCCCTGATCCAGGGCGGCCGCGTCGTCACCTGGGGCCAGTTCGACGCCCGCGCCGACGCCCTGGCCGCCCACCTCGCAGCCCAAGGCGTCTCGTCCGGCGGCAAGGTCGCGGCCTATCTCTACAACGGCCCCGAATACCTCGAGACCTACTACGCCGCCTTCAAGGCGGGCCTGGCCCCGATCAACACCAATTATCGCTACGGCGGCGACGAGCTGACCTACCTGTTCGACAACGCCGACGCCCAGGCGGTGGTCTTCCACGCCGGTTTCGCCGAGACGCTGGAGCCGCTGCGCGCCAAGCTGCCGAAGGTGAAGCTTTGGATCGCGGTGGCCGAGCCGGGCCGGCCGGTCCCCGACTGGGCCGACGACTACGAGCAGGTGGTCGCCTCGCAGCCCGCCCAGCGTCCGTTCAGGGCGCCCTGGGGCAGATCGCCGGACGATCTGCTGTTGCTCTACACGGGCGGCACCACCGGCATGCCCAAGGGCGTGATGTGGCGGCAGGACGACCTGTTCAACGTCATCGGCGCCGGCGGCCACGCGCTGATGGGTCTGCCGCCGCTGGAGGCGGTCGGCGATATCGACGCGCGGATCGGGACCTATCCTTCGCCGACCACCCTGGTCTGCTGCCCGCTGATGCACGGCACCGGCCAGTTCTCGGCGTTCATCACCCTCAACATCGGCGGCGCGGTCGCCAGCCTGCCCTCGCGCAACTTCAACGCCATGGAGCTCTGGGACGAGGCGGTGCGGCTCAAGGCCGACAACATCGTCATCGTCGGCCTGGCCTTCTCGACCCCGATGCTGGAGGCGCTGGAGGCCAACCCCGGCCGCTGGGATCTGTCGAACGTCAAGGCGATGAGCTCGTCCGGCTCGATGTGGAGCCAGGAGAACAAGCGCGGCCTGCTCAGCCACGCCCGCAACGCCATGATCATGGATTCGTTCGGCTCGTCCGAAGCCGTCGGTCTGGGCGCCTCGGCCTCGGCGCCGGGCGCGGAGGCGGCGACCGCGGCCTTCATGCTCGGGCCCAACTGCGCCGTGTTCACCGAGGACGGCCGGCGCGTCGAGCCGGGATCGGGCGAGCGCGGCCTGGTCGCGGTCTCCGGCTTCCTACCGGTCGGCTACTACAAGGACGCCGAAAAGAGCGCCAAGACCTTCAAGGTCATGGAGGGCCAGCGCTGGAGCGTTCCGGGCGACTGGGCCGAGGTCAATCTCGACGGCACCCTGAAGCTGCTCGGACGCGGCAGCCAGTGCATCAACACCGGCGGCGAGAAGGTCTTTCCCGAGGAGGTCGAGGAGGCGCTGAAGACCCATTCGTCGGTCCGCGACGCGGTGGTGGTCGGCGTGCCCGACCCGCGCTTCGGCGAGCGCATCTGCGCGGTGGTCGAGCCCGAGCCCGGCGCCGACCCGCCCAGCCTGGAGGACATGGCCGGCCACGTGAAGTCGAAGCTGGCCGCCTATAAGGCGCCGCGCGAACTGGTGGTCGTCCCCAGCATCGGCCGCGCGCCAAACGGCAAGGTCGACTACAAGGCCAGCCGCGAGCGGGCCCTGACCGCCTTGGGCCTAGGCGCCTAGCCCCAGCGGTCAGGCGTGCTTGGGTTCGGGCGAAACCTGGACCAGCAGCTTGCCGTCGTGGTCGCCGGTGAACAGCCGGCCCAGCGCGCTGACCGCGTTCTCCAGCCCGTCGACGATGTGGACCTTCCACTTGAGCTGGCCGCCGGCCACCAGCGGCTCCAGTTCGGCCATCGCCTCGGCCGCGCGCGGCAGATAGTCGATGACGATGAAGCCCTTGATCAGGATGCGGTGCATCAGCACGCGCCCGAAATCGGCCGGGCCAGGGACGGCGCCCTCGCGGTTGTAGGTCGAGATCATCCCGCATAGCGGCATACGGCTGAAATTGTTCATGTGGCCGATGACGGCGTCCATCACCTCGCCGCCGACATTCTCGAAATTGATGTCGACGCCGTTTGGGGCCAGCCGCGACAGGGCTTCGCCGACGTCCTCGGACCTGTAGTCGATGGCGCCGTCGAACCCGAGGTCCTGGGTCAGCCAGCGGCACTTCTCGGGTCCGCCGGCGATGCCGATCACCCGACAGCCCTGCAGCTTGGCCAGCTGGCCGACGATCGAGCCGACCGCGCCGGCGGCGGCGGAGACCACGACCGTCTCGCCCGGCTGTGGCTTGCCGATGTCGTTGAGCCCGAAATAGGCGGTCAGCCCGGTCGCGCCGAGCACGCTCATGTGCGCGGTCAGCGGCACGTCTGTCAGGTGCGGCACCCGCCGCGCCATGCCCTCATGCACCACGGCATAATCCTGCCAGCCGCCCAGGCCGGCGTTGACGATGGCCCCCTCCGGCAGCGCCGCGTTGCGCGACTGCTCGACCACGCCGATCGCCCCGCCGCGCATCACCTCGCCGATCTGCACCGGCGGCAGGTACTGGTCCTGGTCGCTCATCCAGATGCGGTGGGTTGGGTCGAGGGAGAGATAGATGTTGCGGACCAGAACCTCGCCGTCCTGCAGCTCAGGCGTCGCGGTCTCGATCAGTTCCAGGTCGTCGGGAACGATTTCCCCGGCAGGACGGCGACGCAAAATCCACTGACGGTTGGTCGGCATGGGGATCTCCTTCCCAGAGGTTCCTCGATCATGGGCTGCGAGGCCCGACCGAGTCGAGCCGCTACAGCGGCTGCTCGCGTCGCTTCAGTCGCCCGCTGAGCAGGCTCAGCGCACCTAGCGCCGCCAGCGGCAGCGCCACCTGCGGGCGCAGCAGCAGGCCCGCGTCGGGCGTGCGCCCCCCCAGGAACGCCTGGCCCAGGCCCGCGCCCAGATAGCTGTAGATGAGCGAGTACGGGATCGCCCCCACCGCCGTGGCCGCCACATAGGCGCCGAACGGCGCGCGTGCGCAGCCGGCCACCAGGTTCACCAGGCCGAACGGACTGAGCGGCACCAGCCGCAAGGTCAGCAGGTACCGGAACGGGGCGCGGTCGAAGCCCTCCATCAGCCTGCGGAACCGACCGCCGGTGAGGAACCGCCGAATGCTGTCGCCAGCCGCGAAGCGCGCCGCCAGATAGGTCATGATCGCCCCGAGCGTCGATCCGACGATGGTCGCCAGGGCGCCGATCAGCGGGCCGAACAGGAAGCCGCCCGCCAGCATCAGCACCAGGCCAAGCGGCACGAACGCGCCAGTGGCGGCCGCATAGAGGGCGATGAACACCGCCAGGGCCAAGATCGGCGCGGCCGCGACCTCGTCCCGCAAGCGGATCTCGTTCGCCTGAACGCTGTCGAACGAGAGGGTCGCCAGGCCGCTGGCGTAGAGCGCGACCGCCGCGCAGATCAACAGCACCGCCGGAACCCACCGCGCGACGATGCGCAGGCGGGCCAGGCGTCGGTCTCTGTCGGTTTCGGTCATCCGGCCTGCGCCTTCGTCCGCAACGCGCGTCTCGTGGAGAACGCGCGATCGCAGCCTAGGACTGATTTTGTGACCGCGCCAAGACAGCTATTTGCGCTGCTCGTTGCCCTTCTTCTTCCACGGCGGCTTGCCGCCCTTGGGACCGGGCGAGCCGGGCGGGCCCTTGAAGGCGGGCTTGCCACCCTCGTGCGGCGGCCCTTTGCGGAACGGCGGACGGTCCTCGCCGGCCGCGCCCTTGCGGAAGGGCGGCTTGCCTTCCCCAGGCGGTCCCTTGCGGAACGGCCGGTCACCGCTGGGCGGCCCCTTGCGGTGCGGACCGCCACGCGGCGGCGAGGTCGGACCGCCGGGCGGGCCGGACGCCTCGATCTTGATCTCGTCGTTGACGGTCGGCTTCACAGCGGAAGCGAACTTGGCCTCCGCTTCCTTGGATATCTCGAACTTCGTCTCGCGATCGAAGATCCGGATCGAGCCGATGTCCTTCTTGGTGATGTGGCCCAGGCGGCAGATCATCGGGATCAGCCACTTGGGATCGGCGTTCTTGTCGCGGCCCACGGTGATGCGGAACCAGGAGACGTCCTCGGGCGCCAAGCGCGGCGGGCGGCCGACCGGGCCGTCGTCACGATCGGAGGGCTCCCACCGATCACCGCGCTGGGGACGCTCGCGGTCGCGGACCTGGGCGTCGCGCATCCGCGCGTCGTCGTAGAGTTCTTCCGGCGCCGGCAGGCGCTGGCGGTAGAGCCGCATGAGGGCCGCGGCCACCTGTTCGGCGCTGCGGGTTTCCAGCACCAGACGCGCCAGGGCCAGATCCTCTTCGGCCGGCTCCTCGGTGAGGATCGGGTCCTCGAGCATCCGGGCCTGGTCCTTGGCTTTGATCTCGTCGGCGGTCGGCGGCCCCTGCCAATGGACGTCGACCCCGGCCGAAGCCAGCAGCTGCTCGGCCTTGCGACGGCGGGTGTAGGGCACCAACAGGACGGACGTGCCCTTCTTGCCGGCGCGGCCGGTCCGGCCCGAGCGGTGCAGCAGGGCCGGCTTGTTGATCGGCAGGTCGGCGTGGATCACCAGGCCGAGGTCGGGCAGGTCGAGGCCGCGGGCGGCGACGTCGGTGGCCACGCAAACCCGGGCATGACCGTCGCGCAGCGCCTGCAGCGCTTCGGAGCGCTCACGCTGGCCAAGCTCGCCCGACAGGCCGACGACCTGGAAGCCGCGTTCGCGCAAGGCCGCATGCATGTGGCGGACGCCGTCGCGAGTGTTGCAGAACACCAGGGCACCGGGGGCCTCGAAGAAGCGCAGCACGTTGACGACGGCCAGCTCGACCTCGTTCGGGGCCACGCGGACGGCGCGGTACTCGATGTCGCCGTGCGGTTCGTCGCGGCGCACGGTGTCGATGCGCAGGGCGTTCCTCTGGTACCGCTTGGCCAGGGCGGCGATGTCCTTGGCGATGGTCGCCGAGAACAGCAGCGTGCGGCGGTCGACCGGCGAGGAGTCGAGGATCTCTTCCAGGTCTTCCCGGAAGCCCATGTCGAGCATCTCGTCGGCCTCGTCGAGGACGAGGACGCGCAAAGCGCCGAGATCGAGGTTGCCGCGCTCCAGGTGATCCTTCAGGCGCCCAGGCGTGCCGACCAGGATGTGGCAGCCGGCGGCCAGAGCGCGCTGTTCGCGACGCGGATCCATGCCGCCGACGCAGGTCTCGACCTTCGCGCCGGATTGGCCGTAGAGCCAGCTGAGTTCGCGGGCGACCTGCATGGCCAGCTCACGGGTGGGGGCGATGGCCAAGGCCAGCGGCGGCCCGGCCTGGCCGAACCACTGCTCCTCGCCCAGCAAGGTCGGCCCGGCCGCCAGGCCGAACGCCACCGTCTTGCCCGAGCCGGTCTGGGCCGAGACCAGCAGGTCGCGACCCTCGGCCTCTTCGGTCAGCACCGCCGCCTGGACGGGGGTGGGTTCTTCGTATCCCTGGCTCGCGAGCGCGCGCGCCAAGGCGGGATGGATGTTGGGGAAGGCCATGGTCGTCCTTGAAGGTTCGCGCCACACACAAAAAGAGCGCGGGCGCGCCTTAGAGGCCAAGCAGGCGTCTACGGCAAGCCTTACAACGCGGAATTCGTACCGCCGGGCGCAAGCGCCGCAGAAATAAACGTGCCAAGCTGGTGCGATCAAGGGAGATGTTATGTCGAATTTCGAAGCGCAGATCGCCGCGGCCATGGCCATCACCGACGCCTTCATGGCGGCCTTCAACGCCCGCGACCTGCCGGCGTTCGAGCAGACCTTCAACTTTCCCAGCGTGCGGCTGGCCTCCAACACCATGACGCTGATCGAGCCCGGCTATCATCAGCCGCAGATGTTCGAGAAGGGGCCGCTGTCGGACTGGGATCATTCGGCCTGGGAGCGGCGCGAGGTCATCCACGCCGGGCCCGACAAGGTCCACCTGGACACCCGCTTCACCCGCTACCGCAAGGACGGCAGCGTCATCGGCGGCTTCGACTCCATCTACGTCATCACCTGCGAAAACGGCCATTGGGGGGTCAAGGCCCGGTCCAGCTTCGCGCCCTGAGGCTGGACTTTTGCGGCGGAACGGCCTCTGACCACGCCGATGTCCAGTTCAGTCAAGACCATCGCAGTCATCGGCGGCGGCCCGGCGGGGCTGATCGCCGCCGAGACCCTGAGCGCCGCAGGCGCCAAGGTCACAGTCTACGACCGGATGCCGACTCTCGGTCGCAAGTTCTTGATGGCCGGCCGCGGCGGGCTCAACCTCACTCATTCCGAGGACTTGGCGAGCTTCATCCGACGCTACGGCGCCGCCGCCGATTGGCTGGCGCCGATGATCGACGCCTTCACCCCCGCCGATCTGCGGGCCTGGGCGGAAGGCCTGGGCCAGGAGACCTTCGTCGGCTCCAGCGGGCGGGTGTTTCCGAAGGCGCTGAAGGCCTCCCCCCTGCTCCGCGCTTGGCTCTCGCGCCTGTCGGCGCAGGGGGTCGACCTGCGGCTGCGACGCGAGTGGCGAGGCTGGAACGCAGCCGGCGAGCTGGTCTTCGCCGATCAGAACGGGACCAGCGAAACCGCCGCGCCGGACGCCACGCTCCTGGCGCTCGGCGGCGCCAGCTGGCCCAAGCTCGGCTCCACGGGATCATGGGCCCCTCTGCTGGCCGCCAAGGGCGTCGCCCTGGCGCCGTTCCGCAGCGCCAACAGCGGGTTCGAGGTCGGGTGGAGCGCGATGTTCGCCGAGCGCTTCGCCGGCGAGCCGCTGAAGAACATCGCCCTCAGCTTCGAGGGTCAGGCGGTGCGGGGCGAGGCGATGATCGCCGGCTACGGGATCGAAGGCGGCGCGATCTACGCCCTGTCGGCGAACCTGCGCGAAGCGCTCGCCCGCGACGGCTCGACTATCCTGGAGATCGACCTGGCCCCCGATCTCAGCCGCGCCAAGCTGACCGACCGGCTGCACCGCGCGCCGGCCGGCCAGTCGACCACCAACCTGCTGCGCAAGGCGGCCGGCCTCTCCCCGCTTGAAATCAACCTGCTGCGCGAGGCCCATGGGCTCGACCTGCCGCGCGAACCGGGCGCGCTGGCCCGCGCGATCAAGGCCGCGCCCCTGCGGCTGACCGGCATGCGCCCGCTGGAACGGGCGATCTCGTCGGCGGGCGGCGTCGAACGATCGGCCGTCGACGAGGGACTGATGCTGCGCGCGCTCCCCGGCGTCTACGCGGTCGGCGAGATGCTGGACTGGGAGGCCCCGACCGGCGGCTACCTGCTGCAGGCCTGCTTCGCCACCGGCGTCCACGCCGCACGGGCGATCCTCAGGGCTTAGCGCGCAGCCGGTCGCTCAGGGTCGGGCGCGGCTTCTTCTTGGGAGCCGCCGGCTTGGCGCGCGGCGTCGGCAGCGCCGGAAGTTGCTCCGCCCCTTCCGCCAGCAGCCGCCCCGCCAACATGAGGTCGGCCTTCACGGCCCCGAAATCCCCCGTCTCGACCCAAGCGCGCACGGTCATCTCGACGAAGGCCTCCGACATAGCCGTCAGTTCGACCTGCGGGGCCGGGTCCTTAAGCACCAGGGGATTGGCCTCGGCCCGGGCCTTAAGGCCCTCCATCAGCGCAGGCACATCGCGCTTCAGGTCAGTCTTGATCACCGCGTCGACGCGTCGGCGGGTGTGGTAGCTGGTGTTGACGATCACGTCGCCGAACACCTTGCCGTTGGGCAGCACGACCTTGAGGTTGTCCGGGGTGGTCAGTTCGGTGACGAACAGGTCCAGGGCCTTCACGGTGCCGGTGCGCCCGGCCACCTCGATCACGTCGCCGACCCGATAGGGCCGGAACAGCAGCAGCATGACACCGGCCGCGACGTTGCTCAGCGTGCCCTGCAGCGCCAGGCCGACCGCCAGCGAGGCCGCGCCCAACACCGCCAGGATCGAGGTGGTCTGCACCCCCAGCTGCTGCAGGACGGCAATGATGCCGACGATCATGACCAGGTAGCGGGCCGCCGAGCCGGCGAAGCCCTGCAGGGTCACGTCGGGCGGTCCGCCGCCGTGCACCCGGGCGATGAGCCGCCGGACCAGGCGCGAAGCCCAGCCTGCCGCCCACCAGGTCACGGTCAGGATGACCACCGCCACGACCAGGTTCACCGCCAGGTCGCCCGCCGCATCGATGAACTTGTGAAGGACGTTTTCGTCCGACGTGACCGTCTGGTTCAGACGGGTGGCGATCTCGCGTTCAATTCCCTGCATGCCCACCGCATAGCACTGACGCCCCCGCCAGGGCCAATCCGCGCCCCAAACGCTAGGCCGCCTTCTGAAGTTCCTGCTTCACGCGTTCGGCCAGAGTCTTGATGTCGATCGGCTTGGGTAGGAACGAGATGTTCTCCTCGCCCTCCAGCAAGTTCGAGAACTCGGCCTCGGCATAGCCGGAGATGAACATCACCGGCGCCCCGGCCAGATAGACGCGGGCGTGCTTGAGCAGATCGGGCCCCTGCATGCCCGGCATCACCACGTCCGAGATCATCAGGTCGATCTCGCCCGCGTGCTGTTCGGCGAGCTCCAGCGCTTCCTCGCCGGAGCCGGCCTCGATCACCTCATAGCCGCGGGCCCGCAGCAACTTGGCGGCGACGGTGCGCACGGCGTCCTCGTCCTCGACGAACAGGATGCGCCCGGCCCCCGACAGGTCGCGCGCCTTCGGCGGCGCCTTGCTGGCGGCCGGCTCGGGCGCGGGCGCCGCGGCGGTCGGGATGTGGACCGGCAGGAAGATCCGGAACGCCGCGCCCTCGCCGGGCTTGGAGGCGACGCTGATCCAGCCGTCCGACTGCTTGACGATGCCGTAGACGGTGGCCAAGCCCAGCCCCGTCCCCTCGCCCACCGGCTTGGTGGTGAAGAACGGGTCGAAGATCTTGTCCATGACCTCGGGCGGGATGCCGGGGCCGTCGTCCGAAACCTCGATCAGCGCCTGGTCGCCCTTGGCGGCCGGATAGCCCTGGGCGGCGGCCTCGTCCTGGGTCAGCCGCGCCAGACGGATGCGGACCACGCCGCCGCCGTGGGCGCGCACGGCGTCCCGCGCATTGACCGCCAGGTTCATGACCGCGGTCTCGATCTGGCTGCGGTCGGCGCGCACGTGCGGCAGATTGCGGCCGTACTCGGTCTCCAGCTTCACGTCCTCGTAGAGCACGCGGCGCAGCAGCACCTCGGATTCGCTGATCAGCTCGCCAAGGTCGAGGGTCTCGCGCTGCACGGTCTGCTTTCGCGAGAACGCCAACAGCTTGCGGACCAGGTCGGCGGCCCGCGTCGAGGTCGAGCGGATCTCGTTCAGCCCCTCATACGAGGGGTCGCCGACCGGATGGCGCTGGGCCAGCACGTCGAGCTGGAAGAAGATCGCGGTCAGCAGGTTGTTGAAGTCGTGGGCCACGCCGCCGGCCAGCTGGCCGATGGCCTGCATCTTCTGGCTCTGCGAGAGCTGCAGCTCGATCTGCTTCTGCTCGGAGACGTCGACCAGATAGGCGACCCAGCGGCCGTCGCTCTTGGACAGATAGAGGTGGGCGATCTTGGCCGGATCCTTGGCCAGCCGCACTTCCAGCGCCCCGACATGTCCCTCGGCCAGCTTCTGGACGGCGTCCGCCCGCGAGGCCGCGTCGATCAGATCGCCGAACCGCGAGCCGCTGGCTCCGCCGCCCGACAGGCCGGCCAGGGCCGGATTGGCCTCGATGATCGTCGCCTCGAACGGGTCGTCTCCGTCCAGCAGCGCCGCGCCGAACGGCGAGGCGGCGGCGAACGCGTCGAGCACCTTGGGCGGCGGCGGCTTGGCGCTGCTGAACGCCTGCAGCACTTCGGCCGCGGCCGGCGGCAGGGCCAGCGGCGGCGCCTCGGCCAGCCGCACCAGGAAGCGGCGCTCGCCCAGCGGGGCGACGGTGGCCGAGTGCTCCGAACCGTTGTTCCGGATCGAGGCCTGGGCCGTCTCGCCGCGACGAGCAGCTGTCAGGGCCGAGAACAGGCTGGCCGCCGACGTGCCGCCCTTGGGCAGGCGGGCGGCCGCGCCGAGCAGCGAACGCCAGGCGGCGTTGGCCGCGTGGATGCGCCCGTCGGCGGCGGCGATCGCCGCCGGCTCGGTCAGGGCGTCGACCATCTGGTCTGCGCCGGGTTCGCCCGCCGCAGCCGGCTCGGCCGAGTTGCGCAGCGCAAACAGCCCCAGGCACGCCACGCCAAACAGCCCGATCAGCAGCATCACCCCGGCGCGCGTGGCGGGGCCGGCATTGAAAGCCGGCACAGCCGCAAAGCCCACCGCAGCGAGAAAGCACAGCACGGCCAGCGCCGTCATCGGGTCGAAGCGGCGGGCCGCGCGGTCCTGCGTCTTGGGCTTGGCCATGGGACGGTCCCGGTTGATTTCGAACGGGGAGGCCTGCGCCTCCGGCGAATCAGTCACGCAATGTTCTCATATTTCTCAGTGGTGGCGGGCCTTTGCGGCCACCTTGGCGCTGCTCTGCATGATGAAGCCGATCAGCTTGGCCACGGCTTCGTAGTGAGCCGGCGGAATGAAGTCGTCGAGCTCGACCGCCGCATAGAGCGCGCGGGCCAGCGGCGGGTCCTCGATGACCGGAACGCCATGCTCCTCGGCCAGGGCGCGGATCTTCAGCGCGACGGCGTCCATGCCCTTGGCGACGCACTGCGGCGCAGCGGCCTCGCCGGCCTCGTAGCGCAGCGCCACGGCGTAGTGGGTCGGGTTCATCACCACCATGGTGGCGTTGGGCACGGCGGCCATCATCCGGCGGCGCGAGCGCTGAATAGCGATCTGGCGGCGCTTGGCCTTGAAGTGGGGATCGCCTTCCGAGTTCTTGAACTCTTCCTTCTGCTCTTCCTTGGTCATCCGCATGCGCTTGAGGAAGCGCTGGCGCTGCCAGAACCAGTCGAAGCCGGCGATCACCAGCATTAGGGCGGCGGTGGCGAACACCAGCTTGCGCAGGATCTCGACCATCAGTGGCAGCATCGCCGCCGGGTCCAGGGCGGCCAGCTCCTTCAACGGGTGGATGTACGGTTTCATCACCACCCAGCCGACCCAGCCGACCATCACGATCTTTACCAGCGACTTGAAGAACTGCATCAGGCCGTCGGGTCCGAGCGTGCGCTTGAGCCCCCCGAGCGGCGAGACCTTCTTCCAGTCCGGCTTGATCTTCTCCGGGCTGAACATCAGCCCGGTCTGCACGAGGTTGCCGGCCGCGCCCATCACCGCGGCCACCAGCATCACCGCCAGCAGGATCGGAGCTGCGGCGCGCGCGGCATGGCGGGCCACCTCGATCGCGCCATGACCTTCCAGGTTCATGCTGTCGGGATGGGCGATAAACGGCAGCAGCTCGGCGGCGAGGTTGCGCGACATCCAGCCGCCGGCGATGGCGATCACCGCCGCCGCGCCGGCGAACGAGGCCAGCATCGCCAGGTCCGGGGTCTTGGCGACATCGCCCTTCTCGCGCGCCTTGGCGAGCTTCTGGGGTGTCGCCTCTTCTGTTTTGGAGGCTGCGTCCTGTTCGTCGGCCATGACCTAGCCCGGGAACAGCGAGACGAGCTCGCGATAGCGGTTGAGCCAAACCATGCCGATCACGCCGAGGCTGAGCGCGAAGATCGAAAGGCCCAGCAGCACGATCAGCGGGGTGACGACGAAGAACACCTGGAACTGCGGCATCACCCGCCCGACCAGGCCGGCGGCGACGTTGAAGATCACCGAGAACACCACCACCGGCGCGGCCAGCTGCAGGCCCAGGCGGAACGAGCCGGCCACCGTCTGCACGGCCAGTTGGGCGCTGTCGCCGATCGCCAGCTCGCGGCTGAACGGAAACACCGCATAGGACCGCACGATCGCGGCCAGGAACATGTGGTGCAGGTCGGTGGTCATGATCAGGGTCACCCCGATCAGCATCAGGAAGGTCCCAAGCGTCGTCGACGGCTGCGCCTGTCCGGGCGCGGCGGTCTGGGCGAAGGACAGCGTCGTCTGGATCGAGATGATTTCCCCAGCCGTCGACAGCGACGACAGGAACAGCTTGAGGATCGTGCCGATCATCAGCCCGATCAGCAGCTCCTTGATCACCGCCCCGGCCACGCCCGACACCGTGCCCGGCACCGGCAGGCCCTGAGCCACGATCGGCATCAGCATCAGCGCCATCAGGAACGCGAACGCCAGCCGGATGCGCGGCGGCACGCTGGTGTCGCCGTAGCCCGGCAGCAGCATGATGATCGCGCCCACCCGGGCGAAGATCAGCCCGGCGGCGTAGACCTGATTTGCGGCGGCGAAGCTTTCCATGCGGGCGGCCGGTCGGCCGCTACATCGCCGCGATGCGGGCGGCGATCTGGCGCATGAAGCCGCTCATCAGCGCGCCCATCAGCGGCAGGAACAGCAGCAGCGACAGGAAGATCGCGACGATCTTCGGCGCATAGACCAGGGTCGCTTCCTGGATCTGGGTCAGGGCCTGCATCAGGCCGACGCCGACCCCGACCACCAGCCCGACGATCAGCACCGGGGCGCAGAGCTGGATGGTGAGCCAGATGGCGTCGCGACCGACGTCCAGAACTTCGGCGCCGCTCATCGGTAGGCCTCATGGGTACGCGTTAATCGCTGGAAATCAGCTAGGTCGAAATTGCCTACTTATGGTTAACGAAGGGCTACCTCGAAGGTTCGAGCGCCCGCGCCGCCTGGGCCGGCGACAGCTTGTCGCGATCACGGTCGACGCTGTAGTTCGCCGCCCGCATCGCCTCGACCGAGATCGACCCGACCAGCGGCCGCAGGGCCTCCAGCAGCCGCGCGTCGTCGGCTCGCTTGGGCGAGACCAGGATCACAGCATCATACGGCGGCAGCGCGCCCTTCGGGTCGCTGAGAACCACCAGCTTGTCGGCGGCGATCCGCCCGTCGGATGAAAACGCGGAGATGACATCAGCCTCCCCGCCCGACAGCGCCCGGTACATGAAGGTGGGCTGGAAGGATCGCTCGGTCCTGAAGTTGAAGTCATAGGCCGCATCGACGGCCTTCCACTCCGGTCGCGACAGAAACTCGATGTCCGAACCCAGCGCCAGACGCGGCGCCTGGCGGGCCAGGTCGGTCAGGCTTGTGATGCCGAGGGCGTTCGCACGGTCGGCGCGCATCGCGAAGGCATAGGCGTTCTCGAAACCCAGCGAGCCCAGCACCACGACGCCGTCGCGCCGCTTCAGCTCCTGCGTCAGTTCCGCCAGCACCGCGGCGCGGCCGGGGTTGTCCTGGCGCTTCAGGACGTTGGTCCACAGCGTGCCGGTGTAGTCGACATAGGCGTCGATCTCGCCCGCCGCGAGCGCCCGATAGGCCACCGCCGAGCCGAGATCCTCCTTGCGCGAGACCCGCGCGCCGGTCGCTTCGAGCCGTTCGGCCATCAGCTCGGCCAGGATGTACTGCTCGGAGAAGTTCTTGGCCCCGACTACATAGCTCGCCGGCTTGCCGAACGCCGCCAGCGGACTCATGGCCGCCAGCGCGCCGGCGGCGAGCAGCGCCGCGCCCGCGACGACCAGGCCGCGCCTGCGCCTGGCCGCCCCGGTCTCGATCAGGCCCAGCAACTGGTCGACGGTCATCGCCAGGGCCGCGGAGGCCGCGCAGCCGAACAGCACGAACACCCAGTTCTCGGTCTGCAGTCCGGCGAAGATGTAGTTGCCGAGGCTGGTCTGGCCGACCGGGGTCGACAGCGTCGCCGCCCCGATGGTCCAGACCGCAGCGGTGCGCACCCCCGCCATGATCACCGGCATGGCCAGCGGCAGCTCGACCTGGAACAATCGCTGGCGCGGGGTCATGCCGACCCCGTCGGCCGCCTCGCGCACGGCCGGATCGACGCCGAGGATGCCGGTGGTCGCCGTGCGCAGGATCGGCAGCATCGAATAGAGCGTCAGGGCCAGCAGCGAGGGCAGGAAGCCCAGCGCCGAGAACCCCTTGCCGAAGACCGCCTGGCTGGCCGCCGACACCCCCAGCAGCACCGGGTAGAAGAGCGCCAGCAGCGCCAAACTGGGAATGGTCTGGATCAGGCCAGCGAAGGCCAGCACCGGCCAGCGCAGACGCGGGCTGCGGCTGGCGGCGACCGCCAGCGGCAGGCTGATCAGCACGCCGAGCGCCAGGGCGCTGGCGCTCAGCACCACGTGCCAGGCCAGATAGTCGGGCAACAGCGCAAAGGCCTGGGCGATGCGTTCGTTCACGCCCCGCCCCCCAGCCGCTCACGAAGCCGCTCGGCCTGGCGGCGCGGCGCCTCCAGCAGGCCGCGCACTTCAGGGTCGGTCGTGGTCGCCAGCAGGCTCGCCGGACCGCCGTCGGCCAGGATCCGCCCGCCGGCCAGCACCACGATGCGGTCGGCCAGCAGCACCGCCTCGGCCATGTCATGGGTGACCATCACCGTGGTCAGGCCGAGCTTGTCGTGCAGCGCGCGGTAGTCGCCGCCCAGCGCGTCGCGGGTCAGCGGATCGAGCGCGCCGAACGGCTCGTCCATCAGCATGATCTTCGGCTCGGCCGCGAGCGCGCGGGCCACGCCGACCCGTTGGCGCTGGCCGCCCGAGAGCTCGGAGGGCGCGCGCCCGGCGACCTCCGCCGGCAAGGCCACGAGGTCGAGCAGTTCATCGACGCGCCGCGCGATCCGCGGCTTGTCCCAGCCCAGCAGGCGCGGGGTCACGGCGATGTTCTCGGCCACCGTCAGGTGCGGAAAGAGGCCCACCTCCTGGAACACGTAGCCGATCTTCCGTCGCAGCAGGTGGCCCGGCAGGGCGCGGGCGTCCTCGCCGGCGATGCGCACGCTCCCGGCGTCGGGTTCCGACAATCCGTTGATGGTCTTGAGCAGGGTGGTCTTGCCCGATCCCGAGGGCCCGACCAGGGCGACGAACTCGCCGGCTGCGATCGCCAGATCGACGCCGGCGAGGGCCGCGTGGGCCCCGAAACGCTTGTCGATGTTCGAAAGCTCGATCGCCGGCATGGCCTAGGCGTAACACGGTGAGGTGGAAGGGGAACCCCCGCCTCGCCCGTCAGATCGGCATGCGCATGATTTCCTGGTAGGCGTTGATCACCTGGTCGCGCACGGCCATCACCGTCTCCAGGCTCGCCTCGGCCGCGGAAATCGCGGTCACCACGTCGATCAGCTCGGCCTTGCCCGCCACCTGGGCGGCGATCTGGCCTTCGGCCTTCTTGGTGTTGTGCATGACGTCGTTCATGGCCGACTTGACCATGGAGCCGAAGTCGAGGCCCTGGTCCTCCTGACCGGCCGACGGCGGCTTTATCACCGCGGTGTTCTGGGTGGCGGCGTAGGCCTTGGCGGCGGCGAGCGCGGTCATCATGGCTTAGGCCGCCCTACTTCTTGAGGATGTCGAGGGTGCGCTGCTCCATGGCGCGCGCCGTCTCGATGACGTTGAGGTTGGCTTCGTAGGCCCGCTGGGCCTCCTTCATGTCCAGCGCCTCGACCAGGGTGTCGACATTGGGCAGCTTCACATAGCCCTTGTCGTCGGCCGACGGGTGGCTGGGGTCGTAGACGCTGCGGAAGTCCTTGCGGTCGGGCTCGACGCGCGCGACGCGTACGCCCTGCCCGGCGTCGGTCTGGTAGGGCGTGAACACCGGCACCTGGCGGCGATAGGGATCGCCGCCCGGCTGGCGCGACACCGACTGGGCGTTGGCCATGTTCTCGGCGATCACCCGCATGCGCGCCTGCTGGGCCCGCAGGGCGGTGGCGGCGATCATCTGGGTCGCGCCGGTCATGGGCTTGATGTCGGCCATCTAGCGTTTCCTTAGCCGCGGCCCGGCGCCCGGCTGGCCAGCCGCAGCATGCCCAGGGACTTCTGGTAGAAGCTGATCGCCGCGTCGTAGTTCATCCGCGCCTCGGCCATCTTCAGCATTTCCTCCTCGAGCACGACGGAATTGCCGTCGAGCGTCGTCTCGGAGTCCTTGGCCTTGATCGGCTTGTACGGCGTTCGGTGCTGCGAGGCCGGGGTCATGTGCCCGGCCTGGGTCACCGCCTGGCCGCGCGCCGCCGAACCGACCGCGCCCGACGCCGTCTGCGCCGCCCGCACCTGGGCGTCGAACGAGTAAGCCTTGAGGTCGTTGGGCGTGTAGCCGGGGGTGTCGGAGTTGGCGACGTTCTGCGAGATCAGGCGCTGGCGCTCGCCGAGGTGCGTGAAGCGCCCCTTGAGCATCGCGAACAGCGGAATCTCGTTCAGGTTCATAACTCAAGATGGTGAACAAACAGGGTTAACCGCGTCTTAAGACCCTGCGGCGCACACGAGGGAGGACAGCGCACGAGTCGCGCCCCGCCCCCTTTCGAACACCTGATGGAATTCGCTGATTTCCTCCGCGCCGTCTTCGCCCTGGCGCTGACCCTGGGGCTCGTCGGCCTGGCGGCCGTGGCCCTGCGCCGATTCGGGCCGGACGCCGTCGCGCGGCTGGCCAAGGCCAAGGCCGACCGCCGGCTCAAGATCGTCGAGACCCTGGTGCTCGATCCCTCGCGGCGGCTGGTCGTGGTCTCGTTCGACGGCGAGGAAAAGCTCCTGCTGCTCGGCGAGGGACAGGTCCTGCCCACCGCCGCCAAGCCCGTCCGCAAGCCAAAGATCACCGCCGATGCGTAAGGTTTTCGCCGCCCTCTTCCATCTACGCGCCGAAGACTGGCGCCGCGCGGCGGGCATCTCGGTGCTGGCGACGCTGGCGGCGATGGTGTTCCCGGCGGTCGCGGCCGCCCAGGCGATCAACATCGACCTCGGCACCGGCGCCGGCCTCTCCGAGCGCGTCGTCCAGATGGTCGGGCTGCTGACCGTGCTGTCGCTGGCGCCGTCGATCGTGATCATGACCACGTCGTTCGTGCGCATCGTCGTGGTGCTCGGCCTGCTGCGCACCGCGCTCGGCCTGCAGCAGAGCCCGCCCAACTCGGTGCTGATCAGCCTGGCGCTGTTCCTGACCGCCATCGTCATGGCCCCGACGTTCCAGAAGTCCTACGAGGACGGCATCAAGCCGCTGATGGACCAGCAGATGGAGCTGCCGGCGGCGTTCGACGCCAGCGCCGCGCCGGTGAAGACCTTCATGCTGAGCCAGGTCGACCAGGACGACCTGGCTCTGTTCCTCCGCCTGTCGAAGACGCCGCGTCCGCCGACCGCTCAGGACACGCCGCTCAGCGTCGTCACCCCGGCGTTCATGATCTCGGAGCTGAAGCGCGCATTCGAGATCGGCTTCCTGCTGTTCATTCCCTTCCTGGTCATCGACCTGGTCGTCGCCAGCGTGCTGATGAGCATGGGTATGATGATGCTGCCGCCAGTGGTGGTGTCGCTGCCGTTCAAGCTGATCTTCTTCGTGCTGGTCGACGGCTGGCGGCTGGTGGCCGGCAGCCTGGTCGAGAGCTTCCAGCGCGGCGCGGGCGGCGGCTAGCCCCGCGCCCCCGTGGCCGCGGCGGCCTGCTTGGCCGCCGCGGGCGGCTTGGCCGGGGTCGGCGGCCCCAGCGGGGCGGGCCTTTCGCGGAAGCGGACCTTCATCTTGGCGACCCAGCCGGCGAAGGCCTCGTTGTCAGCGGTCGCGCGGCCGAAGTCGGAGACGCTGAGCGGCCCCGACTGCACCCCGGTCAGGGCGACCCGCAACGCCTCGGGATTGCGGGCCTGGTCGTAGAAGCCCGAATAACGCTGCTGCATGCGCGCCAGCGACGCGTCGTCGCCGGCCAGGCTGTAGGCGACGCCGGCCCGCAGCAGCTTGGCTTCTTCATCGGCGGTCAGCGGCCCCGGCTGCTTCCAGCGATCACCGAGGCTCTTTTCGAAGGTGGCGGCCGCGGCGGTCCAGTTCTTCTGCTTCCAAGAAATCTCGCCGCGCAGGTCCTGGGCGTCGCGGCCGTTGTCGCGCTCCAGCAGTTCCAGCCCATGGTCGTAGCGGCCCAGCCCCATCAGAGCGCGGGCCTCGACCACGCGGCGCTCGGCGTTGAGCGCGCTCGGCAGCACCGTCGTGCGCGAGGCGTTGATCGCCTGCAGCGCCTGCTCGGGCCGGCGGTCCATCAGGTAGATCAGCGCCAGGTCGGTGGACACCTGGGCCCGCGGCACGCCGTCGAGGCGGTTCTCGGCCTGGTACTTCAGGAGCTCAGCCGCCTGGTCCAGCAAATCGACGTCGACCAGCCGGCGCACAAGGCGGCGCACCATCATGTCGCCGTCGGCGCCCAGCGGGGTCAGCTCGCGGAAGTCGTAGAACATCGCCAGCGCCTGCACCGGCTCCAACCCGTCGGCCGCGCCGTCGAGGAACAGGGTGCGGAAGGCGGCTGCGAGGTCGGCCTGCAGCTGCAGCGCCTCGGGCAGATCGGGCAGCCGAGAACCGGCCCCGCGCAGGGCCTCCAGCGCCTCGCGATAGCGGCCCTGGCTCAGATACAGGTGACCGAGCGCCCGGATGGTCTCCAGCTCGGTGGCGTCGCCGCGCCAGCGATAGCGCAGGCCGGCGAAGACGTTGGCGGCCTGCACCGGCGTGATTTTGCCGGTCTCCAACCGGATCTTGGTGGCGCGCAGGGTGGCGGGGGCGGCCAGCCCCTCGCTCGGCGCGCCGGCCACAGCGGCGTAGATCCGCAGCGCCCGATCCTTGTGGCCCAAGGCCTCGACCACCTGGGCCTGGACCAGCCGCGTGGCCAGTTCCTCCAGCGGGTCGGTCTTGTCCATCAGGGCGAGCTTGATGCGCGCGTCGGCGCCGTTGACGTCGCCCAGCGCCAGGGCCGCCTGCGCGTCCGAGCGCGCGAACCGCGCCTTCCAGGTCGGCGAGAAACGGCTGAACGCTTCGGCGCCGGCGCCGAACTGGCTGCGGGCCTCGGGCCATTGGGCCAACTGAGCGGCGATGTAGGACCGCCAGAGCGCGACCGAGGGATCGTCCTGCAGGATCGGCGCGGAGAAGTCTGCCTGGGCTTCCTTGTAGCGACGGGCCATGACCCGGGCGATGCCGCGCAGGCCGCGGAACTCCGGATCCTCCATCACCGAGGGATTGCGGCGGGCAGTGTCGTTCAGCACGCCGATCGCCTCGAACGACAGCTCCGAGCCGACCAGGAAGCGGGCCAGCGCCATGCGCGCGGCGACCGGTGCGTCGCGTCCGGTCGCGGCCTCCTCGTTGGCCGCGGCCAGCAGCGCGTTGTAGCGCGAGAGGAACCCGCCCGATCCGGTCTTCGGCCAGTTCTGATAGTCGATCAGCCCGGGCAGGCTGGCCGGCTGCGGCGCGCCGAGCGTGGCCTCCGCGCGCGACACCGAAGCCGAGGCGGGCGACAGGGTCAGTCCGCTCGGGCGGCCGATCTGCACCAGGTCTCCGTCCTGGCGCATCGCCAGGTCGTCGATATAGGACTCAGCCGCCATGCCCTGGGCCGACGGCAGCAGGGCCATCTGCACGAACTCGCGGCGCGAGGGCAGCCCCTTGGCCGGGCCCAGCGCGGTCACCACCGAAAGGGTGTCGCCGACCACCGGGTCCGCGACACGCACGACCTTGGTCGCGCCGGCGACGGCGGCCTTGAGCCCGGCCGGACCGCCGGCTTCGTCGCGCACCACCCGGATCTGGGCGGCCTGTTCGACCTGGGCGCCCGGCCCGAGGATCACCGTCCAGGTCGCGCCCTGGGAGGCGGCGAAGAACGGCGTGTTCGGCGGGGTGTCGATCCGCACCGCCGTATAGTCGGTTCCGCGGTAGGCGACCGCGCCGCTCATCTGGCGCAGGCCGCGCGGCGCAGCCGAAACGTCGAGCGTCGCCGGCGCGTCGAACACCACCCACACCGCCCCGCCGCGCCGGAAGACCGCGGCCCCGGCCGGGTTGGCCCAAGGGAAGCTGAGCTGAACCTGGCCCGCGCCGATCTTGGCAGCCATCCGCACCACGCCCCCGGCCGGAACCGGGTTAGGCCTCGGCGGCGTCGGCGCGGCGGCCGGCTCGGCCTGGGCGACCTGCGGCGTCGCGGGCGCAGGCGGCTTCTCGAACAGATTGACGTAGGTCGCGCCGTCGGCGGTTCCGACCCGGGCGTCGGCGTTATCGGCCAGGGTCAGCACCAGGACCCCGGGACGCAGTTCGGCGCTCTTCAGCCAACGTGGCGGCGAGACCCGCAGGCGGCTGATGTCCGGATTGGCGCCGCGCGCCAGCTGCAACGTCAGCACCTGGCCGTCGCGGCGCGCCACCGCCCGGCCGGCCAGTTCGATGCGCGAGAAATCCTTCGCCTGGGCGACCCGCACCTGGGCGCCGCCGCCGCGGGGGGCGGCCTCGGAGGTCTGCGCCGACAGACCGGTAGGCGCAGCGACGCTGGCGATGGTGATCGCCGCGACGCTCGACCTCAGGGCCTGGCGCAGTTTCATTGGTTAGCCGGCCTTGGCGGGCGGCGCGGCGGCCTGGCCGGCGGCGCGCGGGGCGGCCGGCAGCGGACCAGCGGCGGCCTGGGCCGCGGCGGCGACCTTCTTGACCTCGGCGAAGCGCGCGGCCAGGGCCTCGGTGAGCTTCTTGGCCTCGGCCGGCGGCATGTTGGCGATAATCGGCGAGAGCGCGCGCTCCTTCATCCGCGAGGCCACCGGCAGGCGCACCGCGTCGTCCAGCAGCACCATCCGCGGCGCAGCGTCCTTGGGCTTCATCAGCTCGAACACCTTCACCAGGCGGTCGATCTCGGCCTGCTCCTTGGCGTCGGCGTCAACCATCAGCTTGGCGATGTCGCCCTTCATCCCGTTCAGCGCCTGAATCTTGGCGTCGAGCTTGGCTTCGGCGGCGGCCATCAGGGCCAACTGCACGTCGAGGTCCTGCTCGCGCTTGTCCAGCTGGCCGCGGCGCGCGCCCAGGCTTTGCAGCACCTGCAGCTCGGCCGGCGACAGGCCTGCCTCCTTGGCCAGTTCGGCGGCGGTGGGGGCGCAGACCGCGGCCGGCTTGGCGGCGGGCGGCAAGTTCGGAACCGTGGCGGCGGCGTCCTTGGCCTCGCCGGTCGCGGCCTTGGCGTCCTTAGCGGGCGCCGCACCCTTGGCGGCTTCCTCGGCGAAGGCGCGCGCGCCCGACACCAGGTCCGGCAAGCTCTCGGCGCCGGCCAGGGCATTCAGGCCCAGCACGCCGACCATGGCGACGCCGACCAGGGGCAGGAGGCGGGGAATGTTCTTCATCGGCGGGTTCCCAGGCGCGGGCCGGGCGTCGGGCGACGTTCGGCGGGCTGGTCAAAGAGGTCGTCGTCAAAGACCGGGCGCGACGGCGCGGGGGCGGCCGGACGGCGGGCGGACGTGGGGGCGGGCTCGCGTTCGGGCCGGCGGTCGCGGGCGGCCGAAAGCAGCGAGCCGAGGCGCTGGGTGACGCGCTCGACGTCTTCCTCGGCGACCGGCTCGGCGCGGCCGGCTGCGGCGGGCGCGCCCTGCAGCTGGCGATCGAGCTTGGCGGTCAGGGCGCGGGCCTTCTCGATACGATCGGCCAAGGCGTCGTGGGCTTCATCGGTCGCCGCGCGCAGATCGGCCAGGCCCTGTTCGGCGCGGGCGGCGGCGGCGTCCAGTTCAGCGACCGCCTTGGCGAAGCCTTCATGGCTCTCGCGCAGCGCCTTCAGGCGCCCGTTCAGGCGGAAACCCATCATCAGGGCCGCGGCCAGCAGGCCGGCCAGCATCAGGTTGAGGCCGATGGCGATGGCGCTCATTTGAACCTCGAGATGGCTTTCTTGGCGTGTGGCGACAGCGGGCCGTCGACACGCACGGCGATGTGGTGATTGCGCCGGCCCATGCGGCCGCGGGTCAGCGGGATCGCGCCCGCGCGCAGCTCGACCTGGCTGTCGGGGGTCGAGTTCAGCATTAGGGTGTCGCCGACCTTGAGCTCCAGCACCTGGCGCAGCGGCAGCTGCTGCTCGTCCAGCACCGCGCGGACGTCGAGCTGGGTGGTCCAGAGCTCGGTCGCCAGGTGGCTCTCCCAGATGTTGTCGCGCCCGAACTTCTCGCCCATGAACTGCTGCAGCAGCATCTTCCGGATCGGCTCGAGGGTGGCGTAGGGCAGCAGCAGCTCGATGCGCCCGCCGCGGTCCTCCATGTCGATGCGCAGCTTGACCAGGATGGCGGCGTTCGCCGGCCGGGCGATGGCGGCGAAGCGCGGATTGGTTTCCAGCCGGTCGAGGGTGAAGGTCACCGGGGTCAGCGGCTCGAAGGCGGCGCGCGCGTCGGCCAGCACCACCTCGACCATCCGCTGGACCAGCACCCGCTCGATGGTGGTGTAGGGGCGGCCCTCGATGCGCATGGCGGCGGTGCCGCGGCGCCCGCCCAGCAGCACGTCGACGATCGAGTAGATCAGGTTGGAATCGACCGTCAGCAGGCCGTAATTCTCCAGCTCCTCAGCCTTGAACACCGAGAGGATGGCCGGCAGCGGGATCGAGTTCAGGTAGTCGCCGAAACGGATCGAAGAGATGTTGTCGAGGCTGACCTCGACGTTATCCGAGGTGAAGTTCCGCAAGGAGGTGGTCATCAACCGCACCAGCCGGTCGAAGACGATCTCCAGCATCGGCAGGCGCTCGTAGGAGACCAGCGCGGAGTTGATGATCGCGCGGATGCCCGAACGCTCGGCCGCCTCCTCGTCGGAGAGGTCGAAGCCGAGCAGGCTGTCGATCTCGTCCTGGTTCAGGATGCGTTCGGCGCCCAGCATCCCCTCGACCTTCTCGTCGGGGTTCTGCCAGGTGGCGGGGTCGTCGGGGTTTATCCCGCCCTGCAGCCCGCCGATGATCTGGGGTTCGTCGTCAGCCATGGGGTCAGGCGCCAACCAGGGAGGACCCTAGTTGATCAGCATCTCCTCGATCAGCACGGCGTTCACCTTCGACGGGGCGATGACTAGGTTGACCCGGCGCTGGATTTCCATGCGCAGCTGGTAGGAGCCCTGCGACCCTTGCAGGTCCTCGGGACGCAGTTCGCGCAGGAAGGTCTGGAACATGTCCTGGAGCCTGGGCATGTTCGGCTCCAGCTGGTCGATCGTCGCCTGGTCCGGCACTTCCAGGGTCAGCTTGAGCTTCAGGAAGGTCGAGCGGCCGTCGGCGGTCTGCATGTTCACCACCACGCTGGGCATGGTGTAGAACAGGATGCCGTCGGGGCCTTCGCGCACCTCGCCGACGGGCTTCTCGCCCTCGCCCTTCTTCTCGCTCTTCTTTTCCTTCTTCTTTTCGGCGGCCTTGCCGGCGGCCGCCTCGGGCTTCGGCTTCAGCAGGAAGAACGCGCCGGCCCCGCCGCCGCCGAGCACGAGCGCGGCCGCGACCCCGGCGATGATCATCATCTTCGGGGTGAGCTTCTTCTTGGCGGGCGCGCCCTCGCCGTCTTCGCCTTCGGCGTCGCCTGACGGGGCTTCCTTCACCTTGTCCTTGGCCACGCGCGCGCGCTCCTTAGAATCTTACCCCGTCTCATGACCCAGGCATGGTTAAGGACAAGTTTTTAACGTGTGTTAACGAGCGCGATTTTCGTGCCGGGCAATTTCCGCCGGGCGGCGGGCGTTAACTTTATTTCCCGCTGTTTTCATTGAATTTTTGAACTGGCCCGATCCTTGCAGCCAACCCGGCGACGAAAACGCCGCAGGTTAAGGCCTCGCCATGGACAACGCCCTCTACGTCGGACTCTCGCGCCAGATGACCCTGCGCCGTGAACTCGACATCGTGGCCAACAACATCGCCAACATGGATACGACCGGATTCAAGGTCGAAAACCTGATGGTCGAGACCGAGCCGATGGCGCCGGCCCACACGTTCGGCGCGCCGCGGCCGGTGAAGTTCGTGATCGACCGCAGCGTCGGGCGCGACTTCGGCCAGGGCGTGCTGCGGGCCACCGGGGCGACCTTCGACCTCGGCATTCAGGGCGACGGCTTCTTCCGGGTGCGCGCCGCCGACGGCGAGCAGTTCACCCGCGACGGCCGCTTCCACATGGACGCCGACGGCCGCCTGGTCACCGAGGACGGCGCGGCGCTGCTCGACGAAGGCGGCGGCGAGATCGCCATCGACCCCAAGCTGGGCCCGGTCACGATCGCCAAGGACGGCACGGTCAGCCAGGGCAATGAGCGCCTCGGCAAGGTGGGCCTGGCCCGCTTCGACGAGCTGTCGGTGCTCGAGAAGGTCGGCGAGAACCGCTACCGCAACACCTCGAACGCCCAGCCCCAGCCGGCCACGGAATCGGTGATCCAGCAGGGGATGCTTGAGGGCTCCAACGTCAAGCCGGTCTCCGAGATCACCCGGATGATCGAGATCACCCGCACCTACGAGTCCGTCGCCAAGATGATGGACGCCAACGCCGAACTCTCCCGCCGCTCGATCGAGCGGATGGGCAAGGTGAACTGAGGAACTTCCGCCGATGCAAGCGCTCCGCACCGCCGCGACCGGCATGGCCGCCCAGCAGCTCAACGTCGAGGTCATCTCGAACAACATCGCCAACATGAACACCGTCGGCTTCAAGAAGCAGCGGGCGGAGTTCCAGGACCTGCTGTACCAGACCATCGAGCGGGCCGGCGCGCAGTCCTCCGACCAGGGCACGGTCGTCCCGACCGGCGTGCAGGTCGGCGGCGGGGTGAAGACCGGCTCGGTCTACCGCATCACCCAGCAGGGCAACATGACCGCCACCGGCGGCAAGTTCGACATGGCCATCTCGGGCCGCGGCTACTTCCAGGTGATGATGCCGACCGGCGAGATCGCCTACACCCGCGCCGGCAATTTCTCGCCGAACGACCAGGGCCAGCTGGTCACCGAGGACGGCTACCTGATCGAGCCAGCCATCACCATTCCGCCCGACGCCACCGACATCTCGATCTCCAAGAGCGGCCAGGTCCAGGCGATCCGCGCCGGCCAGACCGCCCAGGACGTGATCGGCAACCTGGAACTGGCGACCTTCGTCAACGAGGCAGGCCTCGACGCCATCGGCGACAACCTGCTCAAGGAAAGCGCCGCCTCGGGCGCCCCGACCGTCGGCATCCCCGGCGTCGACGGCATCGGCGTCATCAATCAGGGCTACACCGAAGCCTCGAACGTCGACGCGGTCAGCGAAATCACCGCCCTCATCGTCGCACAGCGGGCGTATGAGATGAACTCGAAGGTCATCACCTCGGCCGACGAGATGCTGCGCACCGCCAGCAACATCCGGTCCTGATCATGATGAAGCGCCTCCTCATCCCCGCTGCGGCGGCCCTGCTCGCTTCCCCGGCCCTGGCCGGCCAGCCGGTCGTGCTGAAGGCCGACCCGGTGGACGGCGACGGGATCATCACCCTGTCGGACCTGTTCGACGGCGCCGGCGCGGCCGGAAAGACCCCGGTCGCCGCCAAGCCGGGCGCCTCGATGGTGCTGGACGCCGCCGCCGTGCAGGGCCTGGCCCGCCGCGCCGGGCTCGACTGGGCCAACGCCGAGGGCTTCCGCCGCATCGTGGTGCGCAGCGCCGCCGGGGGCCCGGGCCTGGCCGCCGCCGGTCCCGCCGCGCGCGGCAATGTCGAGGTTCTGACCTACGCCCGCAGCCTGTCGGCCGGCGAGATCGTGCAGCCGCAGGACCTGGTCTGGGGCAAGGCCGCCGCCGCCCCCGCCGACGCGCCGAACGACGCCGAGGCGATCATCGGCCTGGCCGCCAAGCGTCCGCTGCGCGCCGGCGCCACGGTCTCGGCCCGCGACGTCTCGGCCCCGCAGGTCATCAAGTCCGGCGACCTGATCACCGTCACCTACGAGGACGGCGGCATCTCGCTGGTTCTGCAGGGCAAGGCCATGGCCGCCGCCGGCCTCGGCGAGACCCTCGCGGTCCAGAACATCGCCTCCAAGAAGATCATCCAGGCCGTCGCCAGCGGTCCGGGCCAGGCCGTGGTCGGCCCCGCCGCCGACCAGCTGAAGGCCCTTCCCCGCACTCAGTACGCGCTCCGTTAGGGATCACCGCCCATGCGCCTTTCCGTTCTCGCCATCCTCGCCCTGGCCCCGCTGGCCGCCTGCTCAACCGTCACCGAAGCGGTGCGCGGCCCCGAACTGGCCCCCGTCGGCTATCCGGCCCCGCTGGTCGCCCGCGAACAGCCGACCTTCGTCTCGGCCCGCGAGCCGGCCCCGCAGGCGGCGTCGGCCAATTCGCTGTGGCGGACCGGCGCGCGGGCCTTCTTCATCGACCAGCGCGCCAACCGGATCGGCGACATCCTGACGGTGCAGATCGACATCGACGACAGCGCCCAGACCCGCAACGCCTCGACCAGCAGCCGCACGGCCGGCATGCAGGCCGGCGTCGACAACTTCTTCGGGCTGGAGTCGAGCCTCGGCAAGATTTTCCCGGGCGGCTACGACCCGTCCAACATGATCAACACCAACTCGGCCTCGAACAACGCCGGGTCCGGCGCGGTGACCCGCTCGGAGAAGATCTCCCTGACCATCGCCGCGGTGGTCACCAACGTCCTGCCGAACGGCAACATGGTGATCCAGGGCACCCAGGAGGTGCGCACCAACGCCGAGCTGCGCCAGTTGACCGTGGCCGGCATCGTGCGACCCGAAGACATCTCCTCGGCCAACACCATCCGCCACACCCAGATCGCCGAGGCGCGGATCAGCTACGGCGGCCGCGGCGACATCAGCCGCGTGCAGAAGGTGCCGGCGGGCCAGTCGCTGGTCGAGCGCTTCCAGCCGTTCTGACGGTGGAGGCGTGGTCGGGCCGATGCCAGAGCAATTTCAGATCCGATTGGACCGGAAATTGCTCATGACTCTTTGAATTCAGAGCATTTTCTTCACCGAACCGGTAGCCACTTCGGCGGAAAATGCTCTAGGTTGAACCGATGAAGTCCGCTGTCCTCGCGCTCGCCCTCTTCACTGTCTCCGGCGCCGCCCAGGCCCAGGATTCCGACTACGCCTGGAGCGTCGAGACGCCCAAGGACGCCGAGGCGGCGCTGCGCTACGGCCTGCATGACACCGACGATCAGCCGATCGCCTTCACCTGCGTGCGCGGCTCCGGCCAGGTGAGGGTCAGCGCCGACATCGCCAAACGCCTGGGGGTCGAGCGGGTCGGCGAGACCTGGGTCGACAAGTCGGGCGTGC
This sequence comes from Phenylobacterium sp. 58.2.17, assembly GCF_026411515.1. NCBI lineage: Bacteria > Pseudomonadati > Pseudomonadota > Alphaproteobacteria > Caulobacterales > Caulobacteraceae > Phenylobacterium > Phenylobacterium sp. 58.2.17. Next base: position 218,135 of record NZ_JAPMTQ010000003.1, read on the forward strand.
GCGCGCCCTGGCCGATGAGCGTGGCCGTGGCCTCGGAGGGCGCGACCCTGACCTTGCGCGGCGTCGGCCACCCCAACGACATCACCGACGGCACTCTGGTGCTGGCTGAGTTTTCGACCCGCGCCCCGCTGGTCGCGGCCTTCCGCAAGACCGGGGTCATCAGCCTCAGCGCGGCGGGCGACAGCGTGAAACCGCCGCCCGCGCCCAAGGGCGCGGTGCGCAAGTTCCTCGGCGCCTGCAAATAGGGCTTTAGGCCCGGCGTCCCGCCGCCGAGACGTTGTCGACGCCCAGCGCCGCGAGCGCGCCGGCGACGATGCCTTCAGCGTCCAGCCCGGCCTGTGCGTACATCGCCTCGGGCTTGTCCTGGTCCTGGAAGATGTCGGGCAGAGTCAGGGTGCGGACCTTCAGCCCGCGGTCCAGCGCCCCGTGCTGAGCCAGCGCTTGCAGCACGAACGCGCCGAAGCCGCCCATGGCGCCCTCTTCCACCGTGATCAAGGCCTCGTGGTTGCGGGCCAGGTTCAGGATCAGGTCGATGTCCAGCGGCTTGGCGAAGCGGGCGTCGGCCACAGTGGCCGAGAGGCCGCGCGCGGCCAGCAGATCGGCGGCCTTGAGGCTTTCGCCCAGGCGGGTGCCGAACGACAGGATGGCCACGGCCGAGCCTTCGCGGACGATGCGGCCCTTCCCGATCTCCAGCGGCGCGGCCAGGTCGGGAATGGCGACGCCGACGCCCTCGCCGCGCGGATAGCGGAACGCCGAGGGGCGGTCGTCGATCTCCGCGGCGGTGGCGATCATCGCGGCCAGCTCGGCCTCGTCGGCCGCGGCCATCAGCACCATGCCGGGCAGCGCGCCCATGAAACCGATGTCGAACGAGCCGGCATGGGTCGCCCCGTCCGCGCCGACCAGGCCAGCGCGGTCCATGGCGAAGCGCACGGGCAGGCCCTGGATCGCCACGTCATGGACGACCTGGTCGTAGCCGCGCTGCAGGAAGGTCGAGTAAATCGCGCAGAACGGCTTCATGCCGTCGGCGGCCAGGCCCGCGGCGAAGGTCACCGCATGCTGCTCGGCGATGCCGACGTCGAACATCCGCTCGGGGAACCGCTTGGCGAACAGGTCGAGGCCCGTGCCGCTATCCATCGCCGCGGTGATGGCGACGATCTTGGGGTCCTTCTCCGCCTGCTTGATCAGTTCCTGAGCGAAGACCTTGGTGTAATGCGGGGCGACCGGCGTGGCCTTGGCCTGCTGGCCGGTGATCACGTCGAACTTGACCACGGCGTGCAGCTTGTCGGCGGCGCTCTCGGCCGGGGCGTAGCCCTTGCCCTTCTGAGTGACGACGTGGACCAGGACCGGCTTGTCCTTGATCTCGCGGACATTCTTCAGCACCGGGACCAGGGCGTCCAGGTCGTGCCCGTCGATCGGGCCGACATAATAGAAGCCCAGCTCCTCGAACAGGGTGCCGCCGGTGACCATCCCGCGGGCGTATTCCTCGGCCTTGCGCGCGGCCTCCTGCAACGGCTTGGGCAGCACCTTGGCCACCGACTTGCCGAGATTGCGCAGCGACTGGTAGCCGCCGCCGGAGACCACGCGGGCGAGATAGGCGCTCATCCCGCCGACCGGGGGAGCGATCGACATGTCGTTGTCGTTGAGGATGACGGTCAGCTGGCCGGTGGTGGCGTGGCAGGCGTTGTTCATCGCCTCATAGGCCATGCCGGCGCTCATCGAGCCGTCGCCGATCACCGCGACCACGCTGTTGTCCTTGCCGGCCGCGTCGCGCGCGGCGGCGAAACCCAGCGCCGCCGAGATCGAGGTCGCCGCATGCGCCGCGCCGAACGGGTCGTACTCGCTCTCGCTGCGCTTGGTGAAACCCGACAGCCCGCCGCCCTGGCGCAGGGTGCGGATGCGGTCACGCCGGCCGGTCAGGATCTTGTGCGGATAGGTCTGGTGGCCGACGTCCCAGATCAGGATGTCTTCCGGCGTCTCATAGACGTGGTGAAGCGCCACCGTGAGTTCGACCACGCCCAGACCGGCGCCGAAGTGTCCGCCGGTCTGCGACACCACGTCGATCATTTCGGCCCGCAGTTCATCGGCCAGCTGGCGCAGTTCAGGCGCGCTGAAACCGCGCATGTCGCGGGGATACGAAACCTTGTCGAGCAGGGGCGTGACTGGCGGCATATTGTTGTTGTTCTCGATCTAGTTCCGGCGATCTAACACGAAATCGACGCTGGCCCGCAGGAAATCGGCCCGCGGACCGAACGGATCAAGATGCGATTTCGTCTGTTCGGCCAACAGCGCCACGCGTTCGCGCGCCGCGCCGGCCCCGAGCAGGGTGACGTAGTTCGCCTTGCCCTTCTCGGCGTCCTTGCCGGCCTTCTTGCCCAGCACGGCGCTGTCGCCCTCGACGTCCAGCAGATCGTCGACGATCTGGTAGGCCAGCCCGATGTCCTGGGCGAAGGCCATCAGCGCGTGGCGCTCAGCCTCGCCGGCATGGGCCATGACCAGCGGCAGCTCGAACGACACCGCGATGAGCGCCCCGGTCTTCAGCCGCTGCATGCGGGCCACCGCGCCCAGGTCGTCGCGTACGCCCAGCATGTCGATCATCTGGCCGCCGCACATGCCGCGCGCGCCGGCCGCCTGCGCCAGCTTGAGCACCATTTCGGCGCGCACAGCCCCGTCGTGGTGGGTGTCGGGATCGCCGAGGATCTCGAAGGCGAAGGTCTGCAGGGCGTCGCCCGCCAGCACCGCGGTCGCCTCGTCATAGGCCCGGTGCACGGTCGGCCGGCCCCGGCGCACGTCGTCGTCGTCCATGCACGGCAGGTCGTCGTGGATCAGGCTGTAGGCTTGAATGCACTCCAGCGCGCAGGCCGCGCGCAGCACCGCGCGCTCGTCCAGATCGAACATCTTGCCGGTTTCGATGGCGAAGAACGGCCGCAGGCGCTTGCCCGGACCGAGCGCGGCGTAGCGCATGGCCTCGGTCAGCCGCTGCTCGGGTCCCTCGGCCCGCGGCAGAAGTTCGTCGAGCGCCACCGTCACCAGGTCGGCGGCCTCCGCCAGGCGCTTTCCGAGCGCCATGTCAGTTGAACTCGGCGGGCTCGACGCCGGCCTGGCCGTTGGCGCCGACCACGATCTTCTCGACCCGCAGGCGCGCGGCCTCCAGCCGCTTTTCGCAATGGGCCTTGAGCAGCGCGCCGCGCTCGTACAGCTCGATGGACTGCTCCAGCGGCGCCTGGCCCGACTCCAGCTGGCCGACGATACGTTCCAGCTCGGCCAGGGCCTGCTCGAAGGAGAGCGCGTCAATGTCAGCGGCGTCGGCCATTCCGATTTCCTTGAGAAGCTAGCAGGTTAGTGACCGGCGCCCCGGCCCGCAACGTTTCGAGGGTCTTCAGGACCGCTCGTAGCGCCGGGTGGACCAGTACTTCCAGCCCTGATTGGCCGTCAGACGCCAGCCGCGCCGACGCAGGGCGCGCCCGACCATGAAGTTGAAGAAGCCGTGCGCCAGCACGACGACGTCCTCGCCCCGGGCCGCCAGCTCGACGATCAGGTCGGCGGCCTGGTCGGCGCGCTTCTCGGCCTCGCGGCGGGTCTCCTGGCCGTCGTGGTGGTTGAAGAACCACCACCAGAACCGCGCGATGAACCCCCAGATCTTGGGTGACATCCGCACGAAGCCCGGAAAATGCGGCGGCGGCAGCGGGGCCTCGACGAACAGGGGAGTGCGGTCGAACTCGCGGCCGGCGGCCAGCGCCAGCGCGCTCTCGATCGAGCGGTTGCGCACCGACGAGATGATCACGCCCGCGCGGGCGGTCTGCTCGACCAGCGCGCTCGGCGGGGTCTGGCCCGGCCGGATGCCCAACTGCTCGTAGCGGCTCCAGTAGTCGCGATAGCCATGCACGTTCAGCATCACCTTGCGGTGAATGTCCGGCTCACCATGGCGTGCAAGCACGATCGCCCCAGGGCGCACGGCGGTCGTATTCGGAAGGTCGGCGGTCAAAGCGTCGGCCATGTCATCCAATGGCCAGGATTCGCGCAACCCGGCCTTCGCCCTCACCCCTGCGAAAGTGCCTGTACATGCGCAAGCGCAGAACGGCCTAGAGCCTCCAGGTCGTACCCGCCCTCGAGCGAGGAAACAACCCGCCCGCGACTATGGGTCCGGGCAAGACTCATGATCGCACGGGTGGCCCAGGCGAAATCCTCGGCCTCCAGGTTCTGGCTGGAATCGCCGATCGGGTCGCGGGCATGGGCGTCGAAGCCCGCCGAAATCAGGATCAGGTCGGGCGCGAAGGCGTCGACATGGGTCAGCAACCCCTCGAATTCCTTGCGCCACAGTTCACGCGGCGCGTTCGGAGGCACCACCGCATTGCGGATGTTGCCGGGTACGACCTCGGACGGGTGGCCGCTGCCCGGCCACATCGGCCACTGCTGGACCGAGGCGAAGAACAGGTCCTCCTGACCGCCCAGCGCCGCCTGGGTCCCGTTGCCGTGGTGGACGTCGAAGTCGACGACCGCCACCCGCCGCAGTCCCGCCAGCTGTGCGGCGCGCGCAGCCAGGGCGACGTTGGAGAAGATGCAGAACCCCATCGGCAACGCCGGTTCGGCATGGTGTCCCGGCGGGCGCACGGCGCAAAACGCCCGCTCGATGCGCCCGGCGGCCACCTCGCGCACGGCCTCGACCACCCCGCCCGCAGCCCGCAGCGCCGCAGTCAGGCTGCCCGCGGACATGTAGGTGTCGTCGTCGAGCTGCAGCAGCCCCTGGGTCGGCGCGCTGTCGATCACCGCCTGGACGTAGGCGCCGCGATGGGCCAGCTCCAGGTCGGGCCGGGCGATCAGCGGCGCCTCACGCCGGTCCAGCCCAAGGTCGCTGTCCTCCAGCGCGCCCAGCACCGAACTCAGCCGCTCGGGCCGCTCCGGGTGCCATTCGCCCGGCCGGTGGTCCAGCATCTCAAGATGGGTGTAGAGGGCGATGTCCATGCGAATCGCAGCCTAACCCGGCTTACGTGGAACCCGAATGCAACAACCGACGATACGCCGCGCAGATCCTTCCGACGCTCAGGTTTTGTCCGAACTGGGCGCGCGGACGTTCGCTGAGACCTTCGCCCACCTCTATCCGCCGCAGGACCTCGCCGACTTCCTGGAGCAGGCCTATGGCCTTGCGCGCACCCAGGCCGACCTCGCCGACCCGGCCAAGGCCCAATGGCTGGTCGAAGCGGGCGGCGCCGCGGTCGGCTACGCCCTGGCCGGGCCCTGCGACCTGCCACATCCGGAGGTCACGCCCGCCAGCGGCGAGCTCAAGCGCTTCTACCTGCTCAAGGACTGGCAGGGCGGCGGAACCGGCGGGCGGCTGTTCGCCGAGGTGATGGCCTGGCTGGAGCGCGAGGGCCCGCGCGACCTCTGGATCGGGGTATGGTCCGAGAACTTCGGCGCCCAGAGATTCTACAGGCGTCACGGCTTCGAGCAGGTCGGCGCCTACGGGTTCCAGGTCGGCGGCACGGTCGACCACGAGTTCATTCTACGGCGTGCCGCGCAAGGGCTCTCCACCTAGGGGCGAGTTTTTGGGCGGAGCTTGCCAGTTCCGCTGCAATTTATCGTCCGCTTAGAGAAATATTGCTCCGATTTAACGTCGGGGACTTTGACGCTGACGCTCGCATTTGCGAACTTGCCGGCAATCATCGACGCTGCATGCGACGGGTGGGATGCTCAAAATCGGATATGTCAGGCTGCGCGATGCGCGGTCCGCTGACGACACTGCGACGCTGAAGTCGATCGGTTGCCATGTCGTGCGCGCCGAAGAACCGGCTGGTCCGGGCGCGGACGGATCGTCCGTGCTCATGTCGATTCTCGACTTCATTTCCGAGGGCGACCAGTTGGTGGTCACCCGCCTCAACCACCTGGCCACCTGCACCCGCGAAGTGCTGGACGTGATCGAACGCCTGGAGATCCGCGGCGCCAGCCTGTTCGTCGCCGAGTCCGACGTCAGCAGCCTGGGCGAAAGCGGCCGCGCCCTGCGCGCGGCGCTGGAAGCGGTCGCCTCGGTCGAGCCGCCGTGGAATCGCCGCCGCCGCGGCGCCCCCGCCGCCGACATCCGCGCGCTGCAGGCGGCTGGGGTCGGTCCGGTCGAGATCGCCCGACGCCTGGGCGTGTCTCGCATGACCGTCTGGCGCAAGCTCAAGGAAGCGACGGCCTGACGGCGGGGCCCGCGGCCGGTCCACTCGCCCAGCGGGCTTGAAAGCGAAACGTTATAATATTACAAGACCTCTGCCGCGATGGTTGCGGCCGTTGCGGAGGGACGCTTGAAATCTGCCCCCAGCTCTCTCCTGGACGCTTCGGCCATCAGCCTGTCGGGCCTCTGCCTGGCCCACTGCCTGGCCCTCCCCCTCGTCGCCGCCTTCTCCCCAGTCGTGGCGACCTGGGCGGAGGCTGAGTGGGTGCACGCGCTCGCCATCGGCCTAGCCGCGCCGATGTCCGCCCTCGCCCTGTGGCGCAAGGGCCAGTCGGCGGCGGTGATCCTGCTCTCGCTGACGGGCCTGTCGCTGATGGCCCTGGGCGTCGCCCACTGGCCGAGCCACGAAGCCGAGACGCCGATCACCGTGGCCGGCAGCCTGCTGCTGGCCGGCGCCCACATCGCCAACTGGCGGCGCCGGCACAGCTGCGCCGGAAAGGCCGACTGAATCAGGCCGCCATCAGCGCGTCGAAGCCGTCGATCTCGACAATCGGCGAGGCGACGCCTGCATCGATCCGCATGACCTTGTTGCAGTAGGACCGCAGGGTCATGGGATCGTGCGAGGCCAGCACCAGGATGCCGGCGCGCTCGACCAGCTGCTGCAGGCGCTGGTGCGCCTGGTTGCGGAACTCGCCGTCGCCGACCGCGATCCACTCGTCCATCAAGAGCACGTCCGCCTCGACCGAGGTCGCGACCGCAAAGGCCAGCCGCGCCTGCATCCCGGCCGAATAGGTCTTCAGCGGCATCTCCAGGAACTGGCCGAGGCCCGAGAATTCCGCGATCTCCGGCATGCGTTCCTCGACCTCGCGGCGGGTGAGGCCGGCGATCAGGCCCCGCAGGCGGATATTGTCGAAGCCGGTGGCCGTCGGGTCGATTCCGAGGCTGAGATCCAGCAGCGAGGCGATCCGTCCGTCGACCGCGACCAGACCCTCGTCGGGCTCATAGGCGCCGGCGAGCGCGCGCAGCAGCGTCGTCTTGCCCGACCCGTTGTGGCCGACCAGGCCCAGCCGGTCGCCGGGCTGGAGCTCGAAATTGACGCCCTGCAGCGCGGTGATGATCCGCCCGCCATTACTGAGCGCCCCGCCGACCGCGGCCCTGGCCAGGTGCTTCTTGAGGGAGCGGTTGTCGGCCCCGTAGACCGGAAACCGCAGGGTGAGATCGTGGACCCTCACCGCGACCGGCGACAGACGCGGACCGATCGCCGGATCGAACTCACGCGTGAACGGTCGCACAGTTCCCCCTGGGCGCGTCCCCGCCAACCATCTGCGTCGCGTCGCAATCATCGCTTGTCATATGACTTGTTTTAACTTGTTAAGTTAAAACTGTATCCCGCCACTCCCATGCGTTCAAGGCGCAGGTCCGAATGCTGGAGGCGCGACTTCGGTTCCATACCCTGGGTGGAGACCCTAGGCAGCGGCGCCCCCAGGGCGGGCCGCGGCGACGCAAGGGCATGCTGGACAACGGCGATCCGCGGCCCCATCTTTCGCAGTCAAACGTCTGTTCGTCTCCCAGCGGGAAGCCTGCCCATGTTCATGCGCTTTTTCACCGAGCTGCGCGAAGCCAAGGTGCCGGTGACGCTGAAAGAGTACCTGATGCTCATGGAGGCGCTGGACAAGGTGGTCATCGACCGCTCGGTCGAGGACTTCTATTTCCTGTCGCGCTCGGCCCTGGTGAAGGACGAGAAGAACCTCGACAAGTTCGACCAGGTCTTCAGCCACGTGTTCAAGGGCCTGGAAAAGGTCGAAGGCGCCGGCACGGCCGACATCCCGGCCGAGTGGCTGCGCAAGATCTCCGAGAAGTTCCTGACCGAAGAGGAAAAGGCCCAGATCGAGGCCATGGGCGGCTTCGACAAGCTGATGGAAGCCCTGGCCGAGCGGCTGAAGGAACAGAAGGAACGCCACGAGGGCGGCAACAAGATGATCGGCACCGGCGGCACCTCGCCGTTCGGCGCCAACGGCTATCACCCCGAAGGCGTGCGCATCGGCCAGGACAAGGGCCGCCACGGCAAGGCGGTCAAGGTCTGGGACAAGCGCGAGTTCAAGAACCTCGACGACGCGGTCGAACTCGGCACCCGCAACATCAAGGTCGCGCTGCGCCGGCTGCGCAAATGGGTCCGCGACGGCGCCGCCGACGAACTGGACCTGCCCGGCACGATCAAGGGCACCGCCGAAAAGGGCTATCTGGACATTCAGCTGCGCCCGGAGCGTCGCAACAAGATCAGCGTGCTGATCTTCTTCGACATCGGCGGCTCGATGGACAGCCACATCAAGGTCTGCGAGGAGCTTTTCTCGGCCGCGCGCTCAGAATTCAAGAACATGGAATTCTACTACTTCCACAACTGCCTCTACGAGAGCGTGTGGAAGGACAACCGCCGCCGTCACACCGAGAAGCTGAACACCTGGGACATCCTCCACAAGTACTCCAGCGACTACAAGGTCATCTTCGTCGGCGACGCGACGATGAGCCCTTACGAGATCACCTATCCGGGCGGCTCGGTCGAGCACTGGAACGAGGAAGCCGGCGCGATCTGGATGGACCGCGTGGCCCAGATCTACGAGCACGTCGTGTGGCTGAACCCGACGGCCGAACGCCATTGGGACTACACCCCGTCGATCGAGGTGATGAAGCAACTGGTCAATGACCGCATGTTCCCGCTGACCATCGAAGGACTCGACAAGGCGATGCGCGAACTGGCGCGCTAGGCCGCATCGCCCATCGCGTTCGACCTGCTAAGCTGGCGCGACGTATGAGAGATTCGCCCGTGGACCCGGCCCAGGCCAACGAACCTGAAGAAACCAACGAGGCCGCCACCAAGGCCGCGGTGTTCTGCGCCGCCGAGCGCCTGTTCGCCCTGCATGGGTTTCAGAACGTCTCGGTGCGCGACATCACCGCCGACGCCGGGGTGAACCTCGCCTCGGTGAACTACCACTTCGGCTCCAAAGACGCCCTGCTGTTCGAGATCTTCCGTCGCCGGACGGCGGAGCTGAACCGCGAACGCGCCCGCATGCTGCACGAGGCGAACGACCGCCATCAGGGCGCTCCCCCGATCCGCGAGATTCTCGAAGCGCTGTTCGCGCCGCCGCTGCGCTGGGGCTCGCCCGAGAACGACCGCCGCATCTCGATCCAGTTCATCATCCGCTCGCGCAGCGAGGGGAACGAGGAGATGCGCGAGGCGCTGGCCAACGACGTCAGCCACCTGGCCCGGTTCGCCGACGCGCTGATCAAGGCCCGGCCCGACCTGCCGCGCGACACCGTCTACTGGCGGCTGCATTTCTGCCTCGGCATGGTCCACAACAATCGCTTCGCCGAGTTCGACCGTCTGCACGTGCTGTCCGACGGCGCGACGCGCGAGGGCGACACCAACGCCCTGCTGACGCGGATGCTCGACTTCGCCGAGGCCGGGTTCAAGGCTTAGCCGCTCAGCCGACGCCTCGACGCGGGGCCGCAATGCGGCCTAGCCTCGCGGCATGGAGCTCATCGACCCCATCGCCCAGGCCAGCCCGCGCCTGGCCACCCGCCTCAAGAGCGGCGCCCCGCACCAGGTGTTCTCGGGCTTCCTGTTCCACGTCGAGGCCGACCGCTACATCATCCTCACCGCCCTGCACTGCCTGCTGCGGCCCAACACGTTCTATTTCAAGAACCGCGGGACCGAAGCGACCTGGGCCGACACCTATGGCCACGACCTCGACTGCGAGGGGCTGGGGATCAGCGTGCCGCTCTATGACGGCCAGACCCCGCTGTTCCGCTGGCATCAGGATCCGGACAACGCCTCGCTCGACGTCGCCGGCGTGCCCGTGCGGCTGCGCGGCCAGCCCCAGGCGATCAACTGGGTCGGACGCTTCGGCGACTACGACGTGGTCGACCAGGGCCTGCCTCTGACCGCCGGCTCCGCCGGCATGATCTATGGCTTTCCCGGCGGCGCGGCGATCCTGCGCAGCGCGCCGATCGCGCGCGGCTTCAGCCTGGCCTCGGACTACCGGCTCAATCCCTACGCCTTCCATGTCGACGGCGTCGGCGGGGCCGGCTGCTCCGGCGGCCCGGTCGTGCTGCGCGCCGAGCGCGGCGACCGCACCCTGATCCAGTGGATCGGCATCTATGTCGCCACCTACGAGGCCGAACGCCTGGGCCGCTGCATCCCGCTGGAGCGGGTGATGGAGCTGGTCGAGACCATGGTCGCCGAGCCGAACCTGTGGCGCGCCTGACCGCAAAAAAGGGGTTGCGCCGCGGCGGAGCTTGGCGTCCCGTAACGTTGTTGTCGGGGGACGCATGGAGGCTTTGGGCTGCATGGCGACGACGTTCAAACTCAATGGCCGCGAGGTCACGGTCAAAGGCCCGGACGAGTCGCCTCTGCTCTGGGCGATACGCGACGAGCTCGGCCTCACCGGCACGAAGTTCGGCTGCGGGATCGGCGGCTGCGGCGCCTGCACGGTGCATCTCGACGGCGACCCGGTGCGTGCGTGCGTCACCCCGCTCAGCTCGATCGCCGGCCATGCGATCACCACCATCGAGGGCCTGGATCCCAACGGCCGCCATCCGCTGCAGACCGCCTGGATCGAGGCCCAGGCCCCGCAATGCGGCTACTGCCAGTCGGGCCAGATCATGTCGGCCGCGGCGCTGCTGAAGTCGACGCCCAACCCCACCGACGCCCAGATCGACGACGCCATGAACGGCAACCTCTGCCGTTGCATGTCCTATGTGCGGATCCGCAAGGCCATCAAGCTGGCCAGCTCCAAGATGCAGGGAGCCAAGGCATGAACGCGATCGCCCCGCTCTCCCGCCGCGGTTTCCTGGCCGCCATCGCAGCCACCGGCGCAGCCATGACCTTCGCGATCGGACCCGACGAGGCCGCCGCCGCGGCCGGCGATTTCGAGCCGACCATCTGGTATTCGATCGGCCGCGACGGGACCGTCACCGTCAACGTCATCCGCGCCGAGATGGGCCAGCATGTCGGCACAGCCATCGCCCGCATCGTCGCCGACGAGCTGGAGGCCGACTGGTCCAAAGTCCGCATCAACCACGTCGATTCCGCCGCCAAGTGGGGCCTGATGGTCACTGGCGGCAGCTGGTCGGTCTGGCAGAGCTATCCCTTGATGAGCCAGGCCGGGGCCGCCGGCCGCCTGGTGCTGATCGAAGAAGGCGCCAAGCTGCTCGGAGTCGATCCGAAAGCCTGCACGGCGGCCAGCAGCGTCGTCAGCGGCGGCGGCAAGTCGATCGGCTACGGCGACATCGTCGCCCGTGGGAACCTGAAGCGGACCTTCACCGCCGACGAACTCGGCAAGATGCCGATCAAGAAGGCCGCCGACCGCCGGCTGGTCGGCAAGCCCTCGGCCCAGCTCGACATCAGCGAGAAGGTCGACGGCTCGGGCAAGTTCGGCATCGACGCCAGGATCGACGGCATGGTCTACGCCCGGCCGAAGATCCCGCCGACCCGCAATGAATCCAAGGTCGTCTCGGTCGACGACAGCGCCGCCAAGGCGGTGCCGGGCTACATCCGCACCATCATCCTCGACGATCCGTCGAACACTGTCCCCGGCTGGGCGATGGTCATCGCCGAGAGCTTCGTCGCCGCCGACGCCGCCTGCGAGCTGGTCAAGGTGGAATGGAGCTCGGGCGACACCGCCAAGACCTCCGAGGCCGACATCCAGAAACGCGCGAGCGCCCTGATCGCCAATCCCAAGGCCGGCGCCCTGGTGGTCGAGGATCCCGGCGTCGACGCCGCCTTCGCCGCCGCAAAGACCAAGCTGGAGCGCACCTACACCACCGCCAGCGCCCTGCACTTCCAGCTCGAACCGGTGAACGCCCTGGCCCTGGTCAACAGGGATGGCTCGTACGAGATTCACACCGGCAACCAGTGGCAGTCGCTGGTGCTGCCGTGGCTGTCCAAGGCGCTCGGCGTGCCCGAGGACAAGATCGTCCTCAAGACCTACCTGCTGGGCGGCGGCTTCGGTCGCCGGCTCAACGGCGACTATGCGGTGCCCGCCGCGCTCGCCGCCAAGGCGCTGGGCCGGCCGGTGAAGATGGTCTGCACGCGGGCCGACGACAGCCGCTTCGATTCCTTCCGCTCGCCCTCGGTCCAGGTCGTGAAGATGGCGTTCGGCGAGGGCGGCCGCGTGACCGCCATGGACCACGCCGCCTGCGCCGGCTGGCCCACCCAGATCATGGCCCCGTTCTTCATGCCCAAGGGGACGAACGACGTCGCCTATGACCCGTTCGCGATCAGCGGCGCCAACCACTGGTACAGCGTCGGCGCCCAGCGCGTCCGCGCCGTGCCTAACGACCTGGCCAACCGCGCCTTCCGCCCCGGCTGGCTGCGCTCGGTCGGTCCCGGTTGGACCAATTGGGCGGTCGAGTGCTTCATGGACGAGGCGGCCCAGTCGGTGGGCAAGGACCCGCTGGCCTTCCGCCTGGCCATGCTGGACGGCGCGGGCCGCAACGCCGGGTCCGCGCCCAACTCGGTCGGCGGCGCCAAGCGCCAGGCCGCCGTGCTGTCGCGTCTGGCCGCAAAGGCCGGCTGGGGCCAGTCCCTGCCCAAGGGGACGGGCCTCGGCATCGCCACCACCTTCGGCCAGGAACGCGACATGCCGACCTGGGTCGCCTGCGCGGCGCGGGTCAAGGTCGACCCCGCCAGCGGTGCGGTGAAGGTCGAGAAGCTGACCCTGGTCGCCGACGCCGGAACCATCGTCTCACCCGAAGGGGCGCTGGCCCAGATGGAGGGCGCGGCGCTCTGGGGAATGAGCCTGGCGCTTTTCGAAGGCACCGAGTTCGAGAACGGCGCGCCGCGCGACACCAACCTCGACGGCTACACGCCGCTGCGGATGGCCGACACGCCCGATCTCGACATCGAGTTCATCGACAGCGCCGAGGTTCCGGTCGGGTTGGGCGAACCGGCGACCACCGTGGTCGGCCCGGCGATCGGCAACGCCATCTTCAACGCCTGCGGGGCGCGGGTGCGCCACCTGCCGATCAGGCCTGAAGCCGTCCTTAACGCCTTGAAGACCAAGTCTTAACCCGCAGGGCCGTATCTCCGGGCCGCGCCTCTCCCCTCGTGGCGCGTAGCAGATACCGGAAAGCCCTTCGATGCATCGCCTTCTCCTCGTCGGCGGCGCGGCCGCCGCCGCGCTCCTGTCCTCCAGCGCCGCGCTCGCCGCCGACGCGCCGCAGGTGGACGAGCTGATCGTCACCGGCGAGAAGGCCGACCGCAGCCTGCAGGACACCGTCGCCAGCGTCGCGCTGTTCACCGAGCGCGGCCTCGACGCGCGCAACATCCAGGACCTCGGCGACCTGGTGAACCACGCCGCCAACGTCGCCGAGACCTATCAGGGCTTCGGTTTCACCATCCGCGGCGTCGCCAACAACGGCGTCTCGGGCGGCGGCAGCGGCGGCCTGGCTACGGTCTATCTCGATGGCGCGGCCCTGCCCGACCGCGCGCTGGCCGCCGGCCCGCTCAATATGTGGGACATCGCCCAGGCCGAGATCCTGCGTGGCCCGCAATCGACTCTGCAAGGCCGCAACACGCTCGCCGGCGCCATCGTCCTGCGCAGCAACGATCCGACCTGGACCTGGAGCGGCGTGGCCCGCGCCGACCTGGCCGACGACGAATCCCGCATCCTCGCCTTCGCCGCCGGCGGCCCGATCGTCGCCGATCAGTTGGCCTTCCGCCTGTCGTTCGAGGATCGCGACGCCGAGGGCTTCACCTACAATTCGACCCGCAAGACCCAGGAAGACCCGCTGCTGTCGACCACCGTCCGCGGCAAGCTGCTGTTCACCCCCTCGGCCCTGCCCGACCTGACCGTCCGCGCCAGCGCGCTGCACAACCGGCACAAGGGCGGCTACATCTACAGCTACTCGCGCTCCGACGTCCCGAACCCGGCCGAGAACCGCATCGCCACCAGCGACTATCCGGGCCAGACGCGCAGCACGACCGACATCCTGACGCTCAACGCCGACTACGCGATCTCCGACCAGCTCAAGCTGACCTCGGTCACCGCCTGGAGCAAGGTGCGCAGCGACAGCCTGTTCGACATGGACGGCGGCCCGGCCTCGATCGCCTACGGCCGCGAACACGACCTCGACCGTTCGCTCTCGCAGGAACTGCGCCTGCAGTATGAAGGCGAGCGCCTGTCCGGCCTCGCCGGCCTCTACTTCGCCGACCGCGACCGCGACTTCGCAGTCGCCACCCGCAACGCCCTGGCCACGCCGCGCGCCACCCTGCTGGGCGTGCTGATGAGCCCGCCGTTCAGCCTGCCGGCCGCCACCGCCAACGCCGCGGCCAACGCCTATGTCGCGGCCCTGCCCTCGGTCTCGGTCGACTTCGCCGGCCGCGCGCCGGAAGAGATCCAGACGGTCGCCCTGTTCGCCGACGGCCGTTACCAGCTCACCCCGCAACTCTCGCTGCTGGCCGGCTTCCGCTACGACCGCGAAGAAAACACCCTGTCGGTGGCCCAGACCACGCGCTTCGCCGGGACCTATCCGAACCCGGCCGCCTTCGGGGCCCTGGCCCCGGTGATCGCCGGCCTCAACCAGGTCGTCGGCCTCTATGTCGCCCAGGCCACCGCCAACCAGCCGGAGACCTCGCGCAGCTTCGAGGCTTTCCTGCCCAAGCTCGGCCTGAAGTACGACATCACCGAAGACGCCTCGCTGAGCTTCGTGGCCCAGCGCGGCTATCGCTCGGGCGGCGCCAACATCAACGTCATCCGTTCGGCGGTCGTGCCCTACGATCCCGAGTACACTTGGAACTACGAGCTGGCGGCCCGCACCAGCTGGCTGGACGGCGCCCTGACGGTCAACGCCAACGCCTACTATGTCGACTGGAGCGACCAGCAGGTGGTCGTCAACCTCAGCGCGACCCCATACGACTACCAGACCGAAAACGCCGGCGCCTCACACCTCTACGGGGCCGAGCTCGAAGCCGCCTGGCGTCCGACCGCCGCCTTGGACCTCTACGGGTCGGTCGGCTACAGCCGCACCGAGTTCGACGACTTCACCATCCGCGCCGGGACCAGCACCATCGACCTCTCGGGCAGCGAGTTCGCCTTCGCGCCGGAATGGACCTGGAACCTCGGCGGCGCCTATCGCTGGGACAACGGCGTGTTCGTCAACCTGGACGCCGGCTACCGCAGCGAATCCTTCGGTGTCTCCGGCCCGACCCAGGGCGCCAACAAGCTCGACGCCCGCACCCTGCTCGGCGGCAAGATCGGCTACCAGGCCGAGCGCTGGACCCTGGCCGCCTACGCGACCAACCTGCTGGACGAGGAGTACGTCCAGTTCCGCCAGCCGACCCTCAACCGCGCCATGTACGGCGCCCCGCGCGTCTTCGGCGCCGTGCTCGAAACCCGTTGGTGACGGAGAGGCTTCTCCAAATCCAAAAAGCTCAGAGCGCGATCAGATTCTATCGAAGCCGATTGCGCTCTGGGCCGCGTGCGCCCCTTCCCCCGCGGTATCGGACTCTGGTACGACGTCGGCATAAAATTTAGCCGTAAAGATTAGGGAGTCGCCCGCGCGACCCATTTAGCGATCCGCGCGCGGGCGGGACGCGATTGGAAGCACATATTTCAAGGCAGGACGCGGCGTTGGCCGCGTCTGAAGACGCCCCTGTCGAACTCAGCCTGGCGGAAAAAGAAGCCGCCTACGAGAAGTTCGTCTGGGACAATCTGAAGCGCAATTACATCGGCAACTACCTGCACGGCATGCTCGGCATGACCGGCTTCCGGCTCATCAACGCGCCGACCTTCCTCCCCGCCTACCTGCACATGATTTCCGGGTCGAACACCATCGTCGGCCTGGGCCTGGCGCTGCAGCAGGTCGGCAGCGTGATTTCGCCGATCTTCGGCGCCACCCAGATCGAACACCGCAGCAAGGTGATGCCGGCCGCCGTCTGGATGGGCGGCCTGGCCCGCGTCCAGATCGTCGGCATGGCGCTGGCTGGCTGGTTCCTCAAGGATCAGTCGCTGGTCGTCACCATGATGATCCTGATGTTCCTGTTCGGGCTGTTCATGGGCACCCAGCGGGTGGTGTTCGGCCTGCTGATGGCCAAGGTCATCCCGCTCAGCCGCCGCGGCCGCCTGCAGGCCTGGCGCAACGCCACCGGCGGCCTGATCGCCGCCGCCCTCGCCTGGGCGGCCGGCAAATACCTGATCGAGGGCAACGTCTTCGGCAACGGCTACGCCACCACCTTCGCGCTCGCCGCCTTCCTGACCAGCCTGGGCCTCTGGGCCCTGCAGCTGCTGCTCAAGGAGCCCGAGCCCCCGAACCTGCCGGCCCAGGCCCGGTTCCGCGACCGGGTGAAGGACTTCCCCGCGCTGATCATGTCGGACAAGGGCTACGCCTGGTTCCTGGTCGTGCAGATGGTCGCCACCGCCAGCCGGATCGCCACGCCGTTCTACATCATCTTCGTCTCGTCCACGATGAAGCTCGACGGCATGACGCTGGGCCTGCTCAGCCTGGCCTTCCTCGGCGCCGACACCCTGTCGAACCTGGTCTGGGGCTATCTGGGCGACAAGACCGGCTTCAAGCTGGTGCTGACGGTCTCGCTGTTCGCCTGGGCCATGGCGACCACCCTGCTGATGCTCAACCACGCGCCCTGGGCGGTGTTCCTGGCCTTCTTCGGCCTGGGCGCGGCGCAGTCGGGGTACATGATGGCCGCCCAGACCATGATCCTGGAGTTCGGCTCGCGGGCCGAGATGCCGATGCGCATCGCCATCTCCTCCACGGCCGAAGGCATCATGGCCTCACTCGGGCCGCTGGCCGGCGGCTTCATCGCCGACCACTACGGTTTCAACGTCGTGTTCGGCGCCTCGATCGGCTTCCTGGTTCTCGGCTTGCTGATCCTGCTCACCGTCGTGAAGGAACCGCGCACGGCACGGATGGCCTCGCTCTGAAGGCGTGCTAGATCGATGTCATGAAGCCCGAGAAGGATCCTGAGGTCGTCGACCTCGCCCAGCATCGAAAGGCCGTCCAGGCTCGCGAGGCGGCGGCCAAGGCCGCCCGCGAAAAGGCCGCGCGCCAGGCGAAGTCGGGCGGCTCGATGCTTGGCGGGCGCAAGCACGCCGGCCTGATCCTGATTGTGGTCATCGTCGCCCTGCTGGCGATCTTCGTCCTGCCGCGCCTGCTCTAGCGAAAAATCCGCAGGGCCGTGTCACACGGCGCGGCGTCCGCGCGTCCTGTCGCTGAACCCTCAGCACAGGACCTCCCCATGTCTGCTCGCCTGAACCCCTACGCCGCCGCGCCGGAAATGATCGCGGCCATGACCGCGCTCGAGACCGCCGTCGTCTCCTCGGGCCTCGAACACAGCCTGATCGAGCTGGTGAAGACCCGCGCCTCCCAGATCAACGGCTGCGCCTTCTGCATCCACATGCATACTCGCGACGCCCGCGCCCACGGCGAGAGCGAGGAGCGGCTGTACCTGCTGGCCGCCTGGTGGGAGAGCTCGCTGTTCACCCCGCGGGAAAAGGCGGCCCTGACCTGGACCGACTCCCTGACCCTGGTCGCCCAGACCCGCGCCCCCGACGCTGACTATGCGGCCATGCGCGAACACTTCGACGAGGCCGAGGCCGTGAAGCTCACCATGCTGATCGGCGCGATCAACGTCTGGAACCGGCTGGCCGTCGGCTTCCGCAGCCAGCACCCGCGCAAGTGGGTCGCCGAAAAGGCGGCCTAAGCGGCCAGCTTGCCCGCCGCGGCCTGGGCGATGCGCGCCTTGGCCATCTCGTTGGCGACGTCGTAGCTCGGCCGCCCCTCGGATGCGGCGCGGTCGAGCACCTCCTCGAGCGTCAGGGTCAGGCGGTCGAGCTTGGCCTGCACCCAGGCCTGGTCGAAGGCCTCGCCGCGCTTCAGGGCCCGGATCTCGCCGGCGACGTTGATGATGCCGCCCCCGTTGATCACATAGTCGGGCGCATAGAGGATCCCGCGGGCGAACACTTCGCGGCCGATCTCGGGGCTGGCCAGCTGGTTGTTGGCGCCGCCGGCGATGATCTTGGCCTTCAGCCGCGGCAGGGTGGCCTCGTTGACCGCCCCGCCCAGGGCGCAGGGCGCGAAGACGTCGGCCTGCGCGTCGAAGATCGCGGCCGGCGCGACGATGGTCGCCCCGGTCGCCGCCGCCACCTGCGCCAGCGCCTCCTCGTTGACGTCGGTGATGATCAGCTTGGCGCCGGCCGCGTGCAGCTTCTGCGCCAGATAAGCCCCGACATGGCCGACGCCCTGGATGGCGACGGTCACGCCGTCGAGCTCGCGGTTCAGGCCGCGTCGGACCGCCAGGCGCACGCCGCGGAACACGCCTTCGGCGGTCACCGGGCTCGGATCGCCGGAGGCGGCCGGATGGCCCTCCAGGCCGGCGACGTAGCGGGTCTCCTTGCGCGCATAACCGAGATCGACCGGCGAGACGCCGACGTCCTCGGCGGTCCAGTAGGCGCCGTTCAGCGCCTCGACCGCGCGGCCGAACGCCTCGAACAGCGCCGGGGTCTTCATGGTCCGGCTGTCGCCGATGATCACCGACTTGCCGCCGCCCAGGTCCAGGTCGGCCATGGCGTTCTTGTAGGACATGGCCCGCGACAGCCGCAGCGCGTCGTCCAGCGCGGCCTCGGCGCTGGCGTAGGGCCACATCCGGCAGCCGCCCGCCGCCGGCCCGCGCGCAGTCGAATGAACCGCGACGATGGCCTTCAGGCCGGTTTTTTCATCGAAGAACGAATGAACGCCTTCGTGAGCCTCGAACGCCGGGGAATCGAACAAGGTCATGCTGCAATCAACGCCTCAAAGCGGAAGAGATTGCCGCCCGATTACGCCCCTCCCCGGCGCTTCACAAGCCCGCTCTGACGCGCCCCGCGGCTTCGGCGTTGACCGGTGCATTGGCCTGGGTCGGCGATCCGGGGATGGTCGGCGCCCCGGACGGCAGCGGCGCCTCCGGCGTCTTGATGAACGACAGCAGGTCGGCCCACACCACCGGCCCCTGGCGGTCGCGGGTCATCAGGTGCCAGCCCTGCGGATAGTAGGCCGAGCGGTCGGTCGGCTTCAGGCGCCCCGCGGCCTGGAACGACGGCTTCTCCGGGATGATCTCGTCGTTGGCCCCGTAGATGTAGAGCGTCGGCGCCTTGATCTCGCCGGTCGCCGCCCAGGCGCGCTCCATCATCGCCACCAGGCCGTAGAGCGTGTCGGAGCGCGCGCCCCAGACCATCAGCGGGTCGCGGCCCATGGCCACCAGTTCCTCGTGATTGTCGGTCGGCTTCACGCGGCTGGTCAGCCAGCGGGGCGGTTCGTAGACCTTGGCGGCGGTGAAGCGCGAAGCCAGCCACAGCATGGTCTTGTACGGCAACGGCTGGTTCGACCAGCCCCAGACCGCAGGCGCCATCAGGATCAGGCGGTCGGCGGCCGGCGGCCGGTCCGAGGCGAAAGCCTCGATCGCCACCGCTCCGCCCATGCTTTCGCCTGCGACGATCAGCGGCACGCCCGGATGGCGCATGCGCGCCACCGCGACCATGGTCCGCAGGTCCTCGACCATCAGCCCGTCGCCGCCCCAGACCCCGCGCTGGGGCGAGCGCCCGAACCCACGCTGGTCGAAGGCGTAGGTCGTCACCCCGTTCTGCGCCCAGTACGGCGCGGCCATGTGGAATGCGTTGGCGTAGTCGTTCATCCCGTGCAGGGCCACGACCACCGCCTGCGGCTCGCCTTGCGCCTCCCAGCGCGTCAGGCCCAGCCGCGCGCCGTCGAACGAGACGAACACGTCCTGCTCCAGGTGCGGCCCCTGGAACGCCGCCGGCGGCGTGCCTGCCTGCTGCACCTGCAAGGGGGTGCAGGCGCTCAGCATCATGGCGACGAGGACGGCGGCGAGGCGTTTCACGAACCCAAAATCTCCAGAACCCTTTGGCGAAGATAGGGCGCCACCTCGGCTTCGAACCAGGGATTCCGCTTCAACCAACCGGTGTTGCGCCAGGACGGATGCGGCATCGGCAGGTAGCTCGGGGCATAGTCGCGCCAGGCGCGCACGGTCTCGGTCATGGCGCCCTTGGCCCTCGGGCCCAACGCCCAGGCCTGGGCGTAGCTCCCGACCAGCAGCGTCAGCTCCACCTTTGGCAACTCCGCCAGCAGCTGCGGCCGCCAGAGCTGCGCGCAGCGCCGCGGCGGCGGATAGTCGCCGCCCTTCGGATTGGTCCCTGGAAAACAGAACGCCATCGCCGCGACCCCGATCTCGGGCCGGCCGTAAAAGGTCGCCGCGTCGATCCCCATCCACTGGCGCAGGCGATCCCCCGACGCGTCGGTGAACGGCAGGCCGCTCTCATGCACGCGCCGGCCCGGCGCCTGGCCCGCGATCAGCAGCCGGGTCTGTGGCCGCACGAACACCACCGGCCGCGGCGCATGCGGCAGCTCGCCGGCGCAGGCCCGGCAGGCGGCGATGTCGTCAAGAACGGCCGAAAGGCTCATTGGCCCGATATGGGCGCAGGGCCCCTACTCGTCCACGTCGCCTGCGGCCGGCGGAGCTGCGGCCACTTCGCCCTCCAGCGGCAGGCGCAGGCGGTAGACGCCCTTGAACTTCTCGGGGTCGGCCGGCTTGCCGTGGCGGGTGATGACGATCTTGCCCTGGCGGGCCAGGCCCCGCGCAGTATTGCGCACGTGGCCGGTCAGCCGCCGCCAGTTCTCGTTGTCGGCGGCGCGCGCCACCTCCTCCGAGGAGGCGGACTTGCCAGGCGCCAGCTTGCCCAGCACGTCGAAGATCACCGCTTCCATGTCGACGCTCATGATCAGCCGCCCCGCTTGATGGTTTCGCGGGCGATGACCACCTGCTGGATCTGGCTGGTGCCCTCGTAGATGCGGAAGATCCGCACGTCGCGATAGAACCGCTCGATGCCATGGTCGGCGACATAGCCGGCGCCGCCGAAGATCTGCACCGCGCGGTCGGCGACCCGGCCGACCATCTCCGAGGCGAAGTACTTGGCCGCCGCGGCTTCCATGGTCACGCTCTGTCCGGCGTCCCGCTTGCGGGCGGTCTCCATGGTCATCGCCTTGGCGACCAGCGCCTCGGTCTTGGAGTCGGCGATCATCCCCTGGACCAGCTGGAAGTTCGAGATCGCCTGGCCGAACTGCTTGCGCTCGGTCGCATAGGCCACGCAGTCGGCGAGCAGGCGCTCGGCCACGCCGATGCAGATCGCCGAGATGTGCAGGCGGCCGCGGTCCAGCACCTGCATGGCGACCTTGAAGCCCTCGCCCTCGGCGCCCAGGCGGTTCTCGACCGGCACCCGGACGTTGTCGAAGATCACGTCGCAGATGTGCGCGCCCTGCTGGCCCATCTTCTTTTCCGGCTTGCCGACCGACAGGCCCGGCAGGCTGCGCTCGACCAGGAAGGCGCTGACCCCGCCGCCGCCCGGCTTGGCGGGATCGGTGCGGGCCATGACCGTGAACAGGTCGGCCTTATTGGCGTTGGTGATGAACCGCTTAGTGCCGTTCAGGACGTAAAAGTCGCCGTCGCGGATGGCGGTGGTCTGGACGTTGGCGCTGTCGGAGCCGGCCTCCGGCTCGGTCAGGGCGAACGAGGTGATGATCTCGCCCGAGGCGATCCCCGGCAGGTACTTGGCCTTCTGGGCGTCGGAGCCGAACATCACCAGCCCCTGGCTGCCGATGCCGACATTGGTGCCGAACGCCGAGCGGAAGGCGGGGCTGGTGCGGCCCAGCTCGACGCCGACCAGGCACTCGTCCTCCATCGACAGGTCGAGGCCGCCGAACTCCTCGGGGATCGACAGGCCGAACAGGCCCAGCCCCTTCATCTCCTCGACCACCTCGGCCGGAATCGCGTCGTCCTCGGAGACCTTGGCCTCCAGCGGCCGCAGCCGTTCGGTGACGAACCGGCGGACCGTGTCGATCAGCTGTTCACGGGTTTCGAGGTCGAGGGCCATGGGAAGTCTCTATTCGCAGACGTGCTTGTCCGCCGGGGTCTCGGCGAACTTGGTGAGGGTGACGCTGATAACCGGATCGGGCCAGACCTCATAGCCCACGGCGCCGGCCGGCACCGTGCAGATCGTGCTCATCTTCTTCATCAGCTTGCCGCCGCGCAGCGCGGTGATCTCGGCCTCGTAGGCCACCGGGCGGGTCAGGCCGTTCCAGATTTTCAGGATCGACTGGCGCTTTTCCACCGAGGCGTCCAGCGCGAAGGCCAGCTTGCCGGCGCCCGCGCCCTTGTAGGTTTCCTTGCCATCGGACACGGCCTTGCCGATGCGCCCGGCCTCGACGTCGTCGAGCGACGGCCGGCCTGCCTCATCGAGACGGATCACCGCGCGCTGGCCGGTCATCACCTGCACCGCGCCCCCCTCGACCTTGGTGCGCGGGTCCAGGCCCGCCGCCTGCAGCGCCTCGACCGGGATGGTCGGCATCTGGGCCTGGGCCGCCCCGGCCGCCAGCCAGATCCCCGCCGCAGCAATGGCCAGACCCCGCATCTCAGGCGCTCGCCGGCGCCATGGCGCCGCGGAGAAAGTCAGTCCGGCCTTGCATCGCCTGTCCCCGCCGCCTAGTTCGCATCGGGCCGCAAATTAGTGACTGAGACCGCGGCGGGCAAACCCCTTCATAGGGGGTCAGGGGACACGATGGACGGCGGCGAAGAACTCGAGATCGGCGGCTGGAAGCACCAGGTAGTGAAGGACGGCGAGTGGGCCGGCTGGGTGCAGTACGGCTCCGACCCGTTCGAGGACCACGCCGGGCCGTTCTACTACCGCGTCGACGAGACCGGCCAACGGGTCTGCGCCATGCGCGCCGAACAGCACCACATGAACGGCGGCGGCTTCATGCACGGCGGCGCGATCATGACCTTCGCCGACTACTGCCTGTTCGTGATCGCGCGGGACGACCTGCAGGACAGCCGCAGCGTGACCGCTCAGTTCAACGGCGATTTCGTCGGCGCGGTGCCGGTCGGCTCGCTGGTCGAGTGCCGCGGCGAGGTGGTCAAGGCGGCCCGCAGCATGGTGTTCGTCCGCGGCCTGATCACCACCGGCGGCGAGCCGGTGATGAACTTCTCGGCGATCATCAAGAAGACCAAGCCGCGGACCTGACCATGAAGAAGCTCGACGCTGCGACCGCCAAGAAGATCGCGCCCTCGGCCCTGATGGTGCTGGTGGCCGGGCCGGTCTTCCTGTTCATGGCCATGGACCTGATCCTCTTCGCGGCCATGAGCGCCTCGCGCGGCGCAACGTCGCCGAACCAGGTGGTCGACCTCTCCATGGAGATCGTCATCTGCATCATGACCGGCGTGCTCAGCGCCTTCGGGATCCGCTCGATCCTGCGCGCGCTCAAGGACTAGGCGGGTCGCCTAGGCTCCCGGCGAAAACCTCACATCGCCGCCTTGGCCGCTGGGCGGCTGCGCATGGCGTTCGCCCAGCGATGCAGATTGGCCAGCTCCTCCGGGATCGGCAGCTTGATCATTCGGGTGAAGTCGATGCCGATGAAGGCGATGATGTCGGCGATGGTCAGCCGCTCGCCGGCCAACCATTGGCTCTCGCCCAGCCGCCGGTCGAGCACCTTCAAGCCCTTCAGGCCCACCTCCTTGTTGTACTCGCCGACCGGCGGGTTGGGCGCCTCCAGCGCGGCCAGCGCCGGATGGGTGTGGCGCACGCCCAGCATGAACGGGTTGGCGACCAGCATTTCGGCGCGCCGGGTCCACATCTCCACCACCGCCGCCTCTTCCGGCGTGCGGCCGAAGAGGTTCGGCTCAGGGTAGCGGCTTTCAAGGTAGCGGCAGATCGCCAGCGACTCGGTGATCGTCGTCCCGTCGTCCAGTTCCAGCGCCGGCACGTTGGGCAGCCCGGCCTTGGCCAGGTAGTCGGCCTGCTTATGCTGCCCCTGGATCAGGTTGAGCTGGACGATCTCGACATCCTCGATGCCCTTCTCGGCCATGAACCAGCGCACCCGGCGCGGGTTGGGAGCCATCGCCGTGTCGTAGAGCTTCATTCCTGATCCTCCCGCAGCGGCTCTGGCGGCCGCGCTATTGTCCGAACAGTTCCCGCGGCATGGCGCCGACCAGCGCCCCGGTCATGCAGGTGGCCAAGAAACCGGCGATCAGCGCCTTCCACACGATGCCGATGATCTCCGTGCGCCGCTCGGGCATCAAGACGCCCATGCCGGTCACGGTTATCCCGACTGACCCGACGTTAGCGAAGCCGCATAGCGCGTAGGTCAGGATCATCCGCGTGCGCTCGGTCATCTCGCCGGCCGGAACCGCGCCCAGCTGAATGAAGGCGATGAACTCGGTCAGCATCAGCTTCACGCCCAGCAGGTAGCCGGCCTTCAGCGCCTCGTCCCAGTGCACGCCCATCGCCCAGGCCAGCGGCGCGAAGACGAGGCCCAGGATCCGCTCGACGGTGATCGCCTCGCCGCCGACCGCCGGCAGCACCGACAGCAGCGCATTGCCGATGGCCACGAAGGCTACGAACACGATCAGGATCGCCGAGATGTTCAGCACCACGGTCAGGCCGTCCATCGTGCCCTTGCTGATCGCGTCGATCGAGCTGTCGTACTTCAGCAGCGAGGAATAGTCGGCATAGAGCCCGCCTTGACCCGGCTTTTCGGGGATCATGATCTTGGCCAGCAGGATGCCGGCCGGCGCCGAGATGATCGAGGCGACCAGCACGTGCGCGGCGGCGTTGGGCAGCACCGACTTCAGGATCGTGGCGTAGGCCACCATGGTCGAACCGGCCACCGTCGCCAGGCCGACGACCATCATCAGGAACAGCTCCGAGCGGGTCAGCTTGTCCAGATAGGCCCGGATCACGATCGGGCTCTCGATCATCCCCAGGAAGATGTTCACCGCCACCGCCAAGGCCGAGGCGCCGCCCAGCCCCATGGTCTTCTGGAACAGCAGGCCGAAGCCGCGGGTGATCCACTTCAGGATGCCCCAGTGCCACAGCAGCGCCGACAGCGCCGAAATCACCAGGATCAGCGGCAGGACCTGGAAGGCGAAGACAAACAGCGCCCCGGAGTTGGTCACCTGATAGGGCTGCTCGCCGCCGCCCATGTAGCCGAACACGAACTGCGTGCCGGTGGCGGTCGCCGCGGCTAGGCCGTCGACGCCGCGATTAATCGCCTCAATCACCGCCTGCGCGCCCGGCAGGCCGAACAGCAGCAGGATCAGCCCGATCTGCACGGCGATCGACCCCAGCGCCAGCCGCCAGGGAAAGGCCTTCCTGTTTTCCGACAGCGCCCAGCAGACGGCGATCACGAAGCCCAGGCCGGCCAGGCTCTGGGCGTTCTCAGGACGAAACATGCATGGCCCCCGGACTCCGCCTACCTGCGGCGTCCAATCTTTCTCAGGTCCGCGCGGACTCGCGCAGGAATTCTCGCGCTATTGACTACGGCAGGGCAGGGTCATGCAAGCGCACGCAACGCCGCGCGCGAACGCCGCCCCTTGACGGAGCCGGATGGCGTCATATTTAATTGTACACAATTGAATTGGAGATAATCAAATGACCACTCTCTACGCCACCCAAGCCCGCGCCGTCGGCGGCCGCGCCGGCCACGTCGAATCCCAGGACGGCCTGCTCAGCCTCGACCTGGCCCTGCCCCGCGAAATGGGCGGCAAGGGCGGCGGGACCAATCCTGAGCAGCTGTTCGCCGCCGGCTACGCCGCCTGTTTCGAGAACGCCGTCCGCTACATCGCCGGCCAGCAGAAGATCCCGCTGAAGGGCGCCGCCGTCACCGCCACCGTCGAGCTGCATCCTCGCGCGGAAGGCGGCTTCAAGCTGGGCGTGGCGCTCGACGCCGAGACCCAAGGCCTCGATCAGGCCGCCGCCGAAGCCCTGGTCGCCGCCGCGCACCAGGTCTGCCCCTATTCCAACGCCATTCGCGGCAACGTCGATGTTGCGCTATCTGTGCGAGCTGAATGACCGCCCGAGCCAAACCTAAAGCAAAGGAGGCGGCCGCCCCTGCGGCCGTCCCCCAGCTGCGCCTCGACAACCAGCTCTGCTTCGCGCTCTACGCCGCCAGCGGGCTGGTGACGCGCGCCTACCGCCCGCTGCTCGAGCCGCTGGGCCTGACCTATCCGCAGTACCTTGTCATGCTGGTCCTGTGGGAAGCCGCCCCGCGCACGGTCAAGGCGCTGGGCCAGGCGCTGGACCTCGACTCCGGCACCCTCACCCCGCTGCTCAAGCGGCTGGAGGCTGCCGGGTTCGTCACCCGCCGCCGCGACGCCCAGGACGAGCGCAAGGTGCAGATCGAGCTGACCGACGCCGGCCGCGCCCTGCGCGAGAAGGCGGCCGAGGTCCCCGCCGCCCTCGCCTGCCAGCTGCACCTGCCGCTCGATGAAATCGTCGAGCTGCGCGCGACCCTGCAGGACCTGGCCCGGCGGATGAAGGCCTAGCGAGCGCCTAGCCGCATCAGCACTTCGCGCGGGATGCCATAGTGCTCGATGGCCGGCTTCTGGTTGCGGATGCCGCAGGCCTCGCGCTGAATGAAGTAGTACCAGACCGCGGTGGCCGCCTCCTTGAGCAGCGGCGCGCGTTCATCCTCGGGCCCCTCGAACGCCTTCAGCGCCGCCAGCGCCTGCTCGACCCGCTGGCCGGCGCGCCCGAGCGCATAGCCGCGCTCTTCCTGGATCTCGTAGTCGAGGATGCTCGCGCCGGTCTTGAACAGCGGCGACGTCGATCCCTGCGGCATGCGGAGACTGGACATAGACGAAGTATGCCGCGCTCCTGCCGAGGAACAAGCTCCACAAGGCGTCATCCCGGACGCCGCTTGCGGCTGTCCGGGATGACGCGTGAAATCCGCCGGCCTACTTGCCGGTCAGTTCCTTCACCAGCGCGGTCTGGCCATAGACCTTGGTCAGCGCCTCGGTCGCCGCCGAGGTGGCGACCACCACCGTGCGGTTGATCGACCCGTCATAGCCGAAGGCCCCGCCCAGCGAGTGGATGTTGCCGTCGAAGGCCGCGCCCAGAACCTCGCCCTTGGCGTTGACCACCGGCGAGCCGGAATTGCCGCCGATGATGTCGTTGGTGGTGACGAAGTTGTAGACCGTGGTCGGGTTGACCTTGGCCTTGGCCTCGACCCAGCGGGGCGCCAGCTTGTAGGGCTCCGCCCCGGTCGCGCGCTCGTAAAGGCCCGCGAAGTTGGTCATCGCCGGCACGGTCACCCCGCGATAGCTCCAGCCGGCGACCTTGCCGTAGGAGAGCCGCAGGCTGAACGTCGCGTCCGGATAGACGGCGTCGCCATAGGCCGCGAACTTGGCGCGGGCCACGCGCTCGGCCGCGGCGTCGGTCGGGCCCTGGACGTCGGTCTCCCAGGTCTTGCGCACGGCGCGGGCGGCCGGGTCGTTGCGCAGCACCAGCTGGATCATCGGGTCGTCCGAGGCCTTGATCGCCGCCAGGCCGCCCTCCCACAGCGCCTTGCGCGCCGCCGGATCGGCCAGTTTGGAGCCGGCGACCGCGCGCTTGGCCAGGCCCTCTGGGCTCTCCTTGCCCAGCAGGGTCTTCACGGCCGGATCGTCGGTGGTCAGGTACTCGCGGGTCTTGGACAGCCAGAAGGCCAGATAGACCTCCTCCAGCTCCGCATCGACCGGCTTGGCGTCCAGCACCTTCTTCTCGACCAGCGGCAGGCGGGTGTCGGCGTACTCGGCCAGCCGTTCGGCGCTCGGCTTCTCGCGCTCCTGGGCGGCGCGGACCAGGGTCTGCGCGTAATAGTAGAGGTTCGAATAGGCCGCGCCGCCCTCGATCTGGCGGTAACGCAGGTAGTTGTTGGCGTAGGCCGCCTGCGCCTTGGCGATGTCGCCCCACGGGTCGCCGATCTCGGCGGCCAGCTTCGGGTCGGCTGCGATCTTGGCCTTCAGTTCGGCCTCTTGGGCGCGCTTGGCGTCCATGAACGCCGCATCGTTCAGCGCCGACTGCTGGCCGTAGAACACCTTGAAGCTGTTCTCGATGCCGAACAGCGGGTCGGTGGCGATGCGCTTGTGCTCGGCGCTTTCCTGCCCGAACTGCGCCAGGCGGCCGCGGATCTCAGAACGCTGCAGCTGCCCGACCGGGATGGTCAGGTCGCGCAAGGTTTCCAGCTGCGAGACGGTCAGCAGGCGGTTGGTCGAGCCGGGATTGCCGGAGACGAACGTCGCCTCGCCTTCCTGCGGCGCGCGGGAGACCCAGGTCAGGTGGGTCGGCGTCACCGCCGGCTTGCCGTTCTCGTACAGGCGGATGAAACCGACATCGAGGTTGTAGCGGGGGAAGTTGAAGTTGTCCGGGTCACCGCCGAAGAAGGCCGTCGCGAACTCCGGCGCGAACACCAGCCGCACGTCGGCGTACTTGCGGTACTTGTAGAGCTTGAACTGACCGCCGCGGTACAGGCTGATCACCTGGCAGCGGACGTTCGGGTCATCGCCGCAGCCGGCCTGCTCGGCCGCCGCCATCGCCGCCTCGCGGGCCCGGACATAGTCCTGGCCGGTCTTGCCGGCGCCGGCCGCCTGGATGTCCTTGGTGACGTCGGTGATCGAGGAGAGGATCTCGGCCTGCATCCCCGGGCACTTCTTCTCGTCCTCGCGCGCGGCGGTCAGGAAGCCGTCCTTCACATAGTCCTTGTCGCCCGACGACAGGTCCTGCACGCACTCGACCACGCAGTGGTGGTTGGTGAGCACCAGGCCCGAACCGGAGACCAGCGAGGCCGAGCAGCCGGTGGTCAGGCGCACCGAGGCGCCCTGCATCCGGTCCAGCCACTTCTGGTCCAGCTTCAGCCCGTAGGCCTGGTTGACCTTGGCGAGGGGGAAGTTGTCGTAGGTCCACATGCCTTCGTCGGCCAGCGCCGGCGCGGCGGAGATCGAAAACGCGGCGGCCAGTCCTAGGCCCGCGCCGAACTTCACAGAATTCATAGTCACCAACTTGAAAGGCGCTGAGCGCCGCGGAGATGTAACTCTGTAACATCCACATGGCGGCCGGGCCAACCGCCATGGCCGCGCCTTACCTCGATTTAACTAGGCGAGAACGGCGGTCGGCCGCACATGCTGAGGCGAGGAGGCCCCCATGTCACTGGCTCTAGCGACCCTGATCTACGAATGGCGCCGCTACCTGGCCGCGGTGATCGCGCTGGCCTTTTCGGGCCTGTTGATCCTGGCCCAGGTCGGCATGTTCACCGGCATGATCCAGGCCGCGACGGCCACGATCAACCGCTCGCGGGCGGACCTGATGATCATGCCGGCCAAGTCGGAGAGCCTTATCAACTCGGGCCCCTCCAGCCTGCCGCGCCGCATCGGCCCGCAGCTCTACCTCAACCCCAACGTCGCCGAGGTCGCCAGCTTCGACGGCGGCGGCGGCCGCTGGACCAACCAGCCCAAGGACGGCCAGAAGCAGGTCACCACCTTCGTGCAGGTGAACATGGTCGACACCGAGCCGGGCGCCCTGACCCTGCCGGTCGACTATCCCGAGGCCGTCCGCATCGCGCTGATGGAGCCGAACGCCGTCGCCATCGACCGCTCGGCCCTGGGGCGTCTCGGCGTCAAGCTCGGCGACACCGCCACCGTCAACGGCAAGACGGTCCGCGTCCGCGCGCTGCTCGACAACTACCCTGACATCAACCAGCCCTCGATCGTCGTCTCGCGCGACACGCTGCGGCGGCTCGGCATGATGGAGAAGGGCGAGAAGACCGGCCCGCTGATGGTCCGTATCAACAATCCCGCCCAGGCCGCGGCCGTCCGCGACCAGCTCAACGCCGAGGCCAAGGGCGCCTACCGCGCCTGGACCCGCGCCGAGCTCGCCCAGGCCAACGAGAGCGCGCTGATGAAGGAGCAGATCATCGGCATCTTCCTCGGCTTCTCGGTGTTCCTCGGTTTCCTGATCGGGGTCGGCATCACCTCCCAGACGCTGCGCGGCGCCATCCTCGCCAACATCAAGGAGTTCGCCTCCCTGCGCGCGCTCGGCGTCTCGATGGGCTCGCTGCGGCTGATCGTGCTGGAGCTGTCGTTCTGGGTCGGGGTCGTCGGCCTCGGCGCCACCGCCCTCTTCACCTTCCTCGTTTCGATGCTGGCGCGCAGCGGCGGACTGCCGATGGGCTTCCCGCTCGGCTGGGTGGCGGCGGTCGCCGTGCTGCTGATGGCGATCTCGCTCGCCTCCGGCCTGATGGCCCTCGGCATCCTGAAGAAAAGCCAACCTGCGGATCTGCTGCGATGACTTCGGAAAACGCCGTCGCCCTCCGGGGCAAGGGTCTTACCAAGCGCTTCAAGACCGGCCGCACCCACATCGAGGTGCTGAAGTCCGTCGACTTCGAATGCCGCCATGGCGAGATGACCATGGTCATGGGCCCGTCGGGCTCGGGCAAGTCGACCCTGATCGCGAGCCTCTCGGGCCTGCTGCGGCCCGACGAGGGGATCGTCACCGCGCTCGGCGAAGACCTCTGGAGCCAGCGGCCGGGCCGAATCGACAAGTTCCGCCTCGACCACTGCGGCTTCATCTTCCAGGGCTTCAACCTGTTCGGCGCGCTCAGCGCCCTGCAGCAGGTGACGACGATCCTCAAGTACAAGGGCTACTCGCCCTCAGAGGCCAAGGACCGCGCCGCGCTGGCCCTCACCGAGGTCGGGCTCGGCCACCGTCTCGGCCAGCGACCGGCCGAACTGTCGGGCGGCGAGAAGCAGCGCGTCGCCATCGCACGCGCGCTCGCCAAGGATCCGCGCCTGCTGTTCGCCGACGAACCGACCAGCGCTCTGGACGGCGAGAACGGCCAGATCGTCATCAAGCTGCTGCAGCGCGCGGCCAAGGAGCACGGCGCGGCGGTGATCTGCGTGACCCACGACCCGCGGCTCGAGGCCTATGCCGACCGCATCATCCACATCGAGGACGGACGCATTCTGGACGATCGCCGCACCGGCGCGTCCCAGCCTGCCGCCCCCGTCAGCCACACCGAGCTCGTTGGAGCCTAGACCATGCTCGCCTTCGTGAAATCCAACCGCATCAAGATCGCGGTCGTCGCCGCCGTGGTTCTGCTGGGCGGCGGCGCCTTCATGGCGTCGAGCCAGGCCAAGGCCAAGAAGGAGGAGCAGGCCAAGGCCGCCGCGGCCGCCGCCCCCAAGAGCCCCTTCGTCGCCGTCGCCAACGGCAAGGCCGACGTCGAGGGCGGCATGATCCAGGTCGCCGCCCGCCGGGCCGGCATCGTACGCGAGGTCTATGTCCAGGAAGGCGACAAGGTCGTGAAGGGCCAGATCCTCGCCCGCCAGGAAGACGACGAGCCCAAGCTCTCGGCCGCCCGCGCCGCGGCGTCGGTCGAGCAGGCCAAGGCCCAGATGGCCCAGTATCAGGTCCAGCTCTCCACCGCCGAGCGCGAGCACAAGCGCCTGCAGGGCCTGGTCTCGACCAACTTCGTCGCCGCCCAGAAGGTCGACCAGGCCGTCGACAAGATCCGCGAGGCCCAGGCCAACATCCAGGCCCAGCGCGCGGCCATCGCCACCGCCCAGGCCGCCCTGGAGGAGGCCCGCTACAACCTCGAACTGACGATCATCCGCGCCCCGACCGACGGTCGCATCGCTCGCCGCTACGCCAATCCCGGCGCCGGCGCCTCGACCTTGAACGTCTCCAATATGTTCGACCTGGAGCCCGAGGCCCCCCGCATCGTCCGCGCCGAGATCGCCGAGAGCTCGCTGCCGCACGTCGCCATCGGCCAGACCGTGCAGATCGCCCCGGAATCCGAGCCGACCAAGGTCTATAACGGCAAGGTGCTGCGCCGCGCCGCTGTGTTCGGGGCCCGCAAGCTGCAGTCGGACGATCCCAGCGAACGCGCCGACGACCGCGTCGTCGAGGTGGTGGTCAGCGCCGACAGCGCTCCCTTCCTGATCGGCCAGCGGGTGCTGGTGAAGTTCATGCGCGACGGCGCCACGGCCCTGGCCGCGCGATAGGTCGCCCCCACGAGAGCAAGAGCGCGCCTTCTCCCTAGCGGGAGAAGGTGGTCATAGGCCAGGCAGCAAAGCCCCTCCCGTCGGGCTTTGCCTGACGCCTTCTCCCGCAAGGGAAGAAGGAAACTCGGGCCATGCCTGATCGCCGCCGTTCTGGGGGGCGGGAGGGAAAGACCCCGGCTTGACGTCCACTCTCCCGCACCGCACAAACCGCGACGAAATTTCAAACCCCTGTTTGATGGGAGACTTCTCATGGCGGACATCCGCTTCGACGGCAAAGTCGCGATCGTCACCGGCGCGGGCGGCGGCCTGGGCCGTCAGCACGCCCTTGAGCTGGCCCGTCGCGGCGCCAAGGTCGTGGTCAACGACCTGGGCGGTTCGGTCGACGGTTCGGGCGGCTCGTCCGCTGCGGCCGACGCCGTGGTCGCCGAGATCAAGGCCGCCGGCGGCGAAGCCATCTCCAACGGCTCGTCGGTCACCGACGACGCCGGCGTCGCCCTGATGATCAAGCAGGCGATGGACACCTGGGGCCGCATCGACATCCTGATCGCCAACGCCGGCATCCTGCGCGACAAGTCGTTCTCCAAGATGGAAATGGCCGACTTCGAGTTGGTCGTGAACGTCCACCTCATGGGCACCGTGAAGCCCGTGAAGGCCGTCTGGGAGATCATGAAGGAGCAGAACTACGGCCGCATCGTCGTGACGACCTCGTCGTCGGGCATGTACGGCAACTTCGGCCAGTCGAACTACGGCGCGGCCAAGCTCGGCATCATCGGCTTCATGAACACCATCAAGCTCGAAGGCCAGAAGAACAACATCCACATCAACGCCATCAGCCCGGTCGCCGCCACCCGCATGACCGAAAACCTGATGCCGGCCGAGGTGCTCGAGCGCCTGAAGCCCGAATACGTCACCCCGGGCGTCGTCTACCTCGCCTCGGAAGAAGCCCCGAACGGCGCGATTCTCACCGCCGGCGCCGGCGCCTTCGCGCTGTCGCGCATCTATGAAACCGAGGGCGTGTATCTCGGCGAGGGCGGCCTGTCGGTCGAAGAGGTCCGCGACAATTGGGCCAAGATCGCCGACCCGACCGGTCAGCAAGCCTATGTCACCGGCGGCGAGCAAAGCGGCAAGTTCTTCCGCAAGCTGCAGGGCGGCTAAGAAGTCCCAGCCGCAAGGCGGCGGATTTGGCGGGCGGTCGTTCCTTCAGCAGGGGCGGCCGCCCGTTTCGTTTCTCCATACCATTGCGCCGATTTCACTTGCCGCCGCTTGAGTTATCGCGCGTAACCTAACGGAAGGAGCAGGCCCAGGAGAGGCGTGCCCCCTTAGGGAGAAACCACACTTGACCCAGGCCTCGCCGGCTCCGCGCGCCAGCACGCTGCCGCTGTCCACGATCTTCGCCTTCGCCGCGACCAGCCTGCCGATTCAGGCGGTGGTCATCGCGGTGGCGGTCTACCTGCCCCGACATTACGCCAGCCACCTGGGCGTCAGCCTCGCCGCCGTCGGCGGGGCCTTCTTCATCGTCCGCATGATCGATATTCCGGTCGACGGCCTGCTGGGCTGGGTGATGGACAAGACGCGCACCAAATGGGGCCGCTACCGGCTCTGGACCGTAGTCGGCGCGCCGTTCCTGATGGCCTCGATGTACTGGTTGTTCATGCCGGCCGAGGGAGTCGGCATCGGCTACCTGATCTTCTGGCTGCTGGTCATGTACCTGGGCACCTCGATCCTCAGCCTCTCTCACGCCGCCTGGGCCGCGACCCTGGCGCCGGCCTACAACGACCGCTCGCGCGTCTTTGGCATCATGACCGCGGTCGGCGTGCTCGGCGCAGCCGCCGTGCTGGCCATCCCGATCATCGCCGAAGCCCGCGGACTGCCCGACTCCGGCAACGTCGCGACCATGGGCTGGTTCATCCTCGCCCTGACCCCGATCGCCGTCGGCCTCGTGGTCTGGCGCACGCCCGAGCGGATCGCGCCCGACATCCCCGGACACCAGTTCAAGCTGCGCGACTACTGGTCGCTGGTCTCGCGCCCCAGCATGGCGCGCATCCTGGCCGCCGACCTCTGCCTGGCCTTGGGTCCGGGCTGGATGAGCGCGCTCTACCTGTTCTTCTTCACCGACAGCCGCGGCTTCACCACCGGCCAGGCTTCAATCCTGCTGGCGGTGTACATCCTGGCCGGCTTCGCCGGCGCCCCGATGATGGGCCGCCTGGCGATGATGATCAGCAAGCACCGCGCGGTGATGGTCGCCACCACCGGCTACTCGCTGGTGCTGATCTCGCTGATGGCGATCCCCAAGGGGAACATGCTGATCGCGATCTTCCCGATGTTCCTGGCCGGCTTCCTGGCCGCGGGCTTCAACGTGCTGACCCGCGCCATGACCGCCGACATCGCCGACGAGGTGCGCCTGGAGCAGGGCCGCGAGCGGTCGGGCCTGCTCTACGCAATCACCACCATGACCACCAAGATCGCCGGCGCCTTCTCGATCGGCCTGACCTTCCTGGTGCTCGAGGCGGTCGGCTACCAGGCCAAGGAAGGCGTGGTCAACACGCCCCAGGCCATCCACAATCTCGAACTCGCCTACCTGATCGGACCGGTGGTGTTCGTGATGCTCGGCGGGGCCTGCATGATCGGCTACGGCCTCGACGCCAAGCGCCACGCCGACATCCGCCGTAAGCTCGACGAGCGCGACGCCCTCTATACCGAGACCGTCACCGTCGAGACCCTCGCCACCGAAAACCTCACCCTGGAGACGGTGACCGTCGAAAGGACCATTGCCGTCCCGCCGCAAGCGGGCCGATAGTAAAATCAGGACTGCAGGCCCGGCTCGTCCGGGCCTCTTTTTTTTCCAAACCGCCCCGTCCATTTTTCAGGGGCCAGACATTTGAGGCGTTCATGGCGAATTCCGCCGCTGGCAGCTCGCGCCTGCCCCTGCCCGTCGTCATGGCGTTTTCCTCGACGGCGCTCCCTATCGCGGCCATCGGCCTGGTGATGGCGGTCTATCTGCCGAGGTTCTTCGCCGGCCAGCTCGGCCTGTCGCTGGCCGCGGTCGGCGTCGCCTTCACCGTCGTGCGGCTGATCGATCTGGCGATCGACCCGCTGCTGGGCATGGCGATGGACCGCACGCGCACCCGTTTCGGCCGCTACCGGCCCTGGCTGCTGGCCGGCGGCCCGATCGTGATGTTGGCCGCCTACATGCTGTTCATGGCCCCTCACGGGATCACCGAGACCTATCTGATCGGCTGGCTGCTGACCCTCTATCTGGGCGTCTCGATCCTGACCCTGGCCCAGGCGGCCTGGGGCGCGTCCCTGGCCACCGACTATCACGACCGCTCGCGGGTCTACGGCGTCATCCAGGCGGTCGGCGTCATCGGCGCGGTGCTGATCCTGCTGCTGCCGCTGGCGCTCGGGAAGCGCGGCGAAGGCGCCGGCGGCGTCCACGCCATGGGCTGGTTCTGCATCCTGCTGATCCCGGTCGCCCTCGCCCTCTGCACCCTGGTCACTCCCGAGCGCGTCGCGCCCGAGACGGACTCCAAGGAACGCGTCACCCTGCGCGACTACTGGGACCTGGTCCGGCGGCCGGAGATGGCCCGGCTGATCTTCGCCGACCTGTTCATGGCCCTCGGCCCCGGCACGACCGCGGCGCTCTACCTGTTCTTCTTCCACGACGCCCGCGGCTACACGACCCCGCAGACCGGCGTCCTGCTGGTGTTCTTCATCGGCGCGGGCCTGGTCGGAGCGATGTTCTGGGGCTGGCTGGCCCAGAAGATCGGCAAGCACCGCGCCCTGATCGTCTCGGCCGTCGCCTACGCCGTCACCCAGTCGGCGCTGATGATCATCCCGCCCGCCACCATGGCCCTGGCGATCCCGGGCATGTTCTCGGTGGGCTTCGTCTCCTCGGCCTTCGTGCTGATCGTCCGCGCCATGGTCGCCGACGTCGCCGACGAGGTCCGCCTGGAGACCGGCAAGGAGCGCGTCGGCCTGCTCTACGCCCTGGTCACCACCACCCAGAAGGTCGGCACCGCGATCACGGTCGGGATCAGCTTCACGGTCCTCGACCTCGTCGGCTACAACGCCGCCGACGGCGCGACCAACACCCCGCAGGCGATCCGCGGGCTCGAGCTCTGCTACGTCTTCGCCCCGATCATTCTGGTGTTTTTCGGCGGCGCGGCCTTCATCGGCTGGAAGCTTGACGCCAAGCGCCACGCCGAAGTCCGCCGTCAGCTCGACGAACGCGACGCCCTGGCGGCCGAGGCCGGCCTGCTGGACAGCGTCAGCGGCGTCGGCTTGGCGACCGAGGCGCCGCGCTAGCCGATCGCTGCATGTGTCATCCTGGCTTCGGCGCCGTCTTGCTCCGCAACCCGGGATGACACGCCGAGGATCAGGCCAGCATCCGCGCCGCCGCCACGAAGGCCTGGGCCGCGGCGCTGTCCGGCGCGGTCGCCACCAGCGGCCGGCCCTGGTCGCAGGCCTCGCGCAGCGACACCTCCAGCGGGATCTCGGCCAGCACCGGCACGCCCAGCTTCTCCGCCTCGGCCTTGGCCCCGCCCGAGCCGAAGATCGGGATCGGCGCGCCGGTGGTCGGGTCGGTGAAGAAGGCCATGTTCTCGATCACGCCCAGGATCGGCGTCGCCGTCTTCTGGAACATCGAGGCCGCCCGCCGCGCGTCGATCAGCGCGATCTCCTGCGGGGTCGAGACGATCACCACCCCGTCGATCTTCATCTTCTGGATCAGGGTCAGCTGGATGTCGCCGGTGCCGGGCGGCAGGTCGACGACCAGCACGTCCAGCGGCTGCGCCTCCGAACCCCAGGCCACGTCGTTCATCATCTGGCGCACGGCCGAGGAAGCCATCGGCCCGCGCCAGATCATCGGCGCGCCCTCGTCGACCATGAAGCCGATCGACATCACCTTCAGCCCCCAGGCCTCCAGCGGCTGCAGCTTGCCGTCCACGAAGGCCGGCTCCTCGTCGATCCCCAGCATCCGCGGCGCCGAGGGGCCGTAGACGTCGGCGTCCAGCAGCCCGACCTTCAGCCCCTGGGCGGCGAACGCCGCCGCCAGGTTGACCGAGACCGTGGACTTGCCGACCCCGCCCTTGCCGCTGGCCACCGCGATCACGCGGCGCACATGGGCCGGGCGCTGGGCGTCGGCCGGCGGGGCCGGGGCGGCCTGCGGGTCCTGGGCCACG